>JAOTTL010000086.1:0-16754 GCA_029864385.1 Betaproteobacteria bacterium
ACGATCGTGATGGTTACCCACGATCTTGATACACTGGTGGCGCTTTCGAGCCGCATCGCCGTGCTGTACGAAGGGAGGCTGGTTGTGGTGGGCACGCTGCGCGAGGTGGTGCACAGCGAAAATCCCTTCGTCGTCAACTTCTTTCTCGGCGAACGCGGCCGGCGGGCGCTGGAAGCGGTGTGGGATACGCTCGGCCTGGGCAAGAACGCGTCGCGGGGGAAAACGTAAATATGGAAAGCAGGGCCTACGCGTTTGCGGCCGGCGTGTTCACGTTGTTGCTTGGCGCCAGCCTGGTTTTTATCGCGATGTGGTTGACCGGAGAGACGGAGTCGCGCCACACCTTCGTGCTCGAGTCGCGCTATCCCGTCACCGGGCTCAGCCCGCAGGCGTCGGTGCGTTTCCGCGGCGTGGACGTGGGTAAAGTGGAAGCGATCGATATCGACCCGAAGGATTCGCGCGTGATTCTCATCCGCGTCGCGGTGCGCACTGGCACGCCTGTTACGCGGGGAACCTACGCTCAGCTGGGTACCCAGGGAGTCACAGGAATCGCACACGTCACGCTCGACGACGATGGCAGCAATCCGGAGCGGCTCGCCGCGGATACCGACGGGGCGAACCGCATTCCCGTGCGGCAGTCATTCCTCGATGGGCTTTTGGCGTCGGGCCAGGACCTTGTCGCGGATGCCAACCGTGTCGCGCGGCGACTCAACGGGCTGTTGAGCGACGAAAACCAGGCGCAGTTCGTGCGCACGCTAGCGAGCCTCGAAAGCGCGGCTGACCGTATTGACAAGCTTGCGGTGCAGGCGGATCCGGCCGTACGCAACTTGCCGGCGCTTACCGAGGATGCGCGCAAGGTGTTGGCTCGCGCCGACGCCGCACTTGCCAGTGTCAACGACGTGACCTTGCAGCTGGCCACCGGCCTTGGCGCGCTTGATCGGGTGGCAACAAGCACCGAACAGATGGGTGGCGCAGCGGTCTCCCTGTCGAGCGCGGCCGAGAACGACACGCTGCCACGTCTTAATTCGCTTCTCGAGCAGCTGGCGCGCAACTCGCGCCGGCTCGATCGATTGCTCGCGGAGCTCGAGGAGCAACCGGCGAGCTTTCTGTTCGGACGGCCGGTGCCCGCGCCGGGGCCGGGTGAGCCGGGCTTCACCGTACAGCAGAGGGGCGAACAGTGAGAATGAAACGCGTCGGCCTTCTGCGTGGCTTCGCGAGCGCGGCGATGGCTCTGATGCTGGCGAGTTGCGCGCTGATGCCGCCACCGCGAGACGAATCGGCACGCTACGATCTGGGTCCGCCGCCGCATCAAGAGCGCGCGAACCCCGCGTTGTCAGCGATCGTGCTGCTGCCCGACGTCACCGCCCCCTCCTGGCTCGACGGGAAAGGCATCGTCTTTCGCCTCGCCTATGAGAAACCTGCGCGACTGCAAACGTACGCACAAAGCCGCTGGAAAGCGCCGCCGCCAGCCCTGCTTTCGGAGCGGTTGCGCGGGCGTTTTGCCGCCGCGACGCAGCGCGGCATTGTGACAAGCGATGACGGCGCGCGCGCGGATTATAAGGTGCGTGTGGCGCTCGAGGATTTCAGTCAGACATTCAGCGCTCCGGGCACGAGCCGGGTGGTGGTGCGCGCTCGAGCGAGCGTAGTGAATCTTCAGCACCGCACGCTCGTTGCGCAGCGCGTCTTCGTGTTCGAACGCCCGGCACCGAGTCCCGACGCGCGCGGCGCGGTCGCCGCACTCGCTGACGCCAGCGACGAGCTGATAGAGGAGCTGCTCGAGTGGACAAGCGAGCAGCTCCGCGCCGCCGCCGGCCCGGGGCGACAGAACTGATGAATACTGGTGATGAAAAGTGGTGATGGGAAATGGTGATGAAAAGCCCGCAAACGGCTGTACATCACCAATAATCATCACTCTCTCTCATCACTATTGCTCATCACCAGTTTCCGGCGACGGGTCACCGGTCACGAGTCACGCTTTTCGATAGAGGAGGCGGGGTGAGCACGATCTTCGGCAAGATCATCCGGCGCGAGATTCCCGCCGACATCGTCTACGAGGACGATCTGTGTCTCGCGTTCCGGGACATCAATCCCCAAGCGCCAACGCACGTGCTTCTCATTCCAAAGAAGGAGATCCCGCGGCTGGCTGATGCCAACGCCACGGACCAGGCGCTGCTCGGCCACCTGCTGCTCGCCGTGAACCGTATAGCGGAGCAGCTTGGCGTCGCCGACGCGTTCCGCTTGGTGGTTAACAATGGCGCGGAGGTGGGACAAAGCGTATTTCACCTGCACCTGCACATACTTTCAGGGCGCAGGTTCCGGTGGCCGCCCGGCTAGGAATCTGTCGGCCTCGCGTCCGACAGATTCCTTAGCCAAGACCGACCACAACGACCCGAGATTGAACGGGATGTGTTGCATGGTGGCGGTCGCCGGGTTAGGGCCGCGGATATCGGTTATCAGGTGCGAGCGGCCGGAAACTGGCGGGGCGTGAGCGATACTCGGTGACCGCGGCCCTCAAGTTTCAAGAGGCAAGCGCACCGCCTGGCCCGTGCGCGCCGAGCGCTCGATGGCGTGAGTGACCTCGAGGTTCATGCGTGCCTGCTCGGGCGTGGTATGCGCGGTGGGATTGCCGGTGACGAGATGATCGAGCCACGCGCGCGTCTCGTTGCCGAGCGATCCCCAGAATTCGCCCAACGCCCAGTCGCCGGCGCTGTTGCTGCCCAGGAACGCCAACTCCATCTTGTGTCCCGGCACATAGGGATGCGGAATGCCTTTCTCGGTGTAGAGCAGGTGATCCATGTGGTCGTCGTCGATCAGCATGGTCCCTTCGGTCCCGAGCAGCTCGACGCGGTCGGACTGACCCTGCGTGGGGTACTTGGCGGGCAGCGCATAGGCGATGCCCAGGTTGATCACCGCGCCGTCCGCGAATGTGATGATCGCCCACGTCACATCCTGCGCGCTATAACCGGCCTGCTTGAAGATCCCGTGCTGGCCTCGTGCCACCACCTCAACCGGCCGGTTGCCTTCCAGGAACCAGCACATGAGGTCCACGTAATAGGTGAGCACGTCGAGCACCGGGGTCGCATGCGGGTCGCGCTTGAGAATGGCGAATGTCTGCGCCCGTGAGTTGTAGACCCGGGCGTGGCCGCCGACCACGGTGCCCAGGCGCCCGTGGATCATTTGCTCCTTGGCCCGCAGGAAGCATTCCTTGTAGCGGCGGCTATAACCGATCCTGAGTTTTCCGCCGGTCTGCTTAAGGGTTTCGAGGACATCGTCCGCGTCCTTGATCGAGAGCGCGATCGGCTTCTCGCACAGCACCGGTTTGCCGAGCTCGAGCGCTCTGCGAACCGGCGCAGTGTGCTCGCCTTCAGGCGTCGAGACGAAAACCGCATTCACTTCCGGCCTCTCGATGACTTCAAAATTATTGGCCGAATGAAAATCGGCGTTCGTCTTTTCGGCCAGCGCCTGCGCGTTGTTTTTGTCGATATCCGATATCGCGAGAAATTCGACCGACGGATGTTTGGCGGCGAGCCGTGCCCGCAACGTCCCAATGCGGCCGGCGCCGACCACAGCAATTCCCAACCCCTTCTGTTTCATGCGGTTCCTCCTTTCGAGACCGCGATGGTAACGGAAACGGCATGGCCGGGCGAAGGCCTGTGCTGGCGCAGACAGCGGCTCGTATCGCGGGCATGATGCGCGACCGCGCCATGCGTCGATCACCGTTTTCGACCGCGTGCACAAAGGCCGTGGTAGCTTGCGCCGATCGGGCGCCAGCAGGCGCTGTGGAGGCCCGCTCGCTGGGGCTTGCAACCGGCATCGATAATTTTCAACCATCTGAAGTAAAAGCGTTATATTTATGTTCGAGACGGCCCGCGGTTACCGCCGCGCATCCGATCTCGGCCGCGCGACGTATCAACCCTAGGCGTCCCGAGGGGCCCCTTGTATCGTATGGGACCCCGGCGCCAGATCACCCGAGCTCGTAGCCAAAAGGAGAACCACAATGCTTTTGCAACTCAAACCACTCGCCAAGTCATTGGCCTCAACCGGTCTGGTCACGCTCGCGTTGGGCCTGCCGGGAGTCCATGCCGCGAGCCCGTGCAGCCCCTGCGGCGCCCGGAACCGGTCGTCGCGTGCGGGCGCGAATCCCTGTGCGGCGAAGAACCCCTGTGCAGCAAAGAATCCCTGTGCGGCAAAAAATCCCTGCGGGGCGAAGAATCCGTGTGCTGCGAGAAATCCATGCGGGGCGAAGAATCCATGCGGCGCGAGCGGCAAGGTCGATTCCAAGCTGGTGACGCGGCCAAAGGGGACGAAACCGTATCGCGGCAAGCGCGCTGATCTCGTCAAGGCCGGCAAGACGCTGTGGAGCGACACCAAGCTCAGCACCAACGGCCTGTCATGCAACACCTGTCATACCAACGGCGGCGCGTTCCAAGCGACGTTCGCCAAGCCTTATCCTCACTACGTCGCGATGACCGACCAGCAATCGGGCTTCAAACAGGTTACGGCGGAGGAGATGGTGCAGTTCTGCATGGTCGTGCCGATGGCGGCAAAGCCGCTTGCCTGGGACTCGAAGCAACTCGCAGCGCTGACGGCCTACACGGTGGAGCTGCAAAAGAACTTCAAACCCAACCCATGCGCAGCAAAGAATCCTTGCGCGGCGAAAAATCCCTGCGCGGGACGGAATCCCTGCGCGGGAAGAAATCCGTGCGCGTCGAGGAACCCATGCGGGCCGCGCAATCCGTGCGCAGCCAAACGCTGACACGGTCGTGCCGGGACGCTCGGGCGGGAAGGCGACCATGAATGCAGCGCGTGCAGCCGGGCGGGCCGTCAAGGCCCGGCGCGCCGCGGCGGGCACAGCGCATCCCGAGATCGTCGTTCCGGCGCTCGCGTCCCTCCCCCGCACGCAGTTGCGCGCCATGGTGATGGCAGGCGCGGAAGTCATGGAGTGCTACCGTGTCCTGACCAAGGGGGGCGTGAATCTCGTGAGCGAGGTGTTGCGCGAGCAGGGCGAATTCATCGAATACGAGCACTATCCCAAAGACGACGTGTACGACAGCGACACTGGCGCGCAGTACTACTATCACGCGCATCGGAGCGGCAGCGGGGAACACGGACATTTCCATACTTTCATCAGGAATCCCGCGGCCGTACTGGGCAAGCCGCCGCTCTCGCGCGGTGAAATCGACCCCGACGCAAACGGCGAGACCTCGCACTTGATCGCGATCTCGATGGATGCCTACGGGTTTCCCATCGGGCTTTTCGCGACGAACCGCTGGGTAACGGGAGAGAGTTGGTACGGCGCTGCCGACGCGATCGCTTTGCTCGAGCGCTTCCGGATAGACCATGCCTATCCATCCTGGCCGGTCAACCGCTGGCTGGGCGCGATGCTGGTGCTGTTCCGCCCGCAAGTCGAAGCGCTGATCAAGCACCGCGACGCCGTCGTAGAGACATGGATGAAATCCCGTGAAGCGGAAGCCGTTTTTGAGGACCGCGCGCTCGAGATCACGGGTTATGTTCCGATTTCTGTCGAAGACACCCTGGAGGAAGTACGGGCGAGCGCTGGCAAGCAGCAGCGCGCGTGACATTTCCACGGGGAATTCTCGATTGAATTGACGTGCAGAGCGGCGGAGTGTGCGACTCGCGCGCCCATCGCAAGATTGGAGGTTAGGATGATGACAGGGTGGCGCCAGCTTCTTGGGCCGGGTCTCATGGCGGCGGTCGCGTTGCTGGCAGCGGAGGCCGTGGCCGCGCCGACTGGCGCTCCCTATCCGGCGACGATGACGATCAAGACGCAACACGGGTTCGGCCCGCTGGTTGCTCGTCTTGAGAACGCCATCGCCAGCCACAAAATGGGCCTCGTGGCGCAGGCGAGCGCAAGCCGCGGCGCGGCATCACGCGGCGTGAAGATTCCGGGCAACGCGGTCCTGATGGTGTTTCGCAACGACTACGCCGTGCGCATGCTGCGGGCGAGCGTGCCGGCCGGCATCGAGGCGCCGCTACCCATCTACGTGACCGAAAACCGCGACGGCACGGCGAACCTGACCTACCGTTTGCCCAGCGCGGTGTTCGCGCCGTATGGCAGCCCCGACCTCGATCGCATGGCGGAGGAGCTCGATGGTGTCTTCCGAAGCATCGTCAGCGATGCCGCCGGCAAGTGAGCGCACGCCTCGTGGCGGCGGGCACGCACAGGGTGGGGTCATCGCGGTTGCAGGGGTGCTCGCGGGCGCGGTGCTCCTGTGGCTGCCGGCGGAGGGTTGGAGGATGCCGGCATTGTTTTCGCTGGGCATTCTCTTCGGGCTGGTCCTCTACGTAACGGCTTTCGGTTTCACCGCCGCGTATCGCGAGTTCCTCTTGCAGCGCGAGACTGGCGCAGTTCGCGCGCAGCTTGTGCTGCTGGCGGTGACCACTGTTCTTTTCGCGCCGGTGCTCGCGTCAGGAGCGGTGTGGGGGCGCGAGGTGGTCGGCGCCGTCGCCCCGGTTGGAGTGCCCGTTGCAGCAGGCGCCTTCGTCTTCGGCATCGGCATGCAGCTCGCCGGCGGCTGCGGCTCCGGCACGCTCTACACCGCTGGCGGGGGCAGTCCGCGAATGGCGGCGGTGTTGGCAGCATTCTGCGTCGGATCGTTCATCGCAAGCCTGCACATGCCATGGTGGGGGCGTTTGCCGGAATGGGGGGAAGTCTCGCTCGGGGCGATGCTGGGATGGCCCGCCGCGATTGCAGCGCAGCTCACCGTCTTCGCGCTTGCGTGGGCCGCTCTCGCGCGATTCACGCGGTCGCGACAGGATGATCCGGGCGGCGCCTCCCGCGAGGCCGCGCGGCAACGAACGCTGGTGATCGGCGCGCTGCTGCTTTCCGTGCTCAGCCTGGTCATGCTCGTGATCGCTGGCCATCCATGGTCGATCACATGGGCATTCACGCTATGGGGTGCCAAGGCGGCGCTGCTGCTTGGATGGGATCCCGCAACCGCGGCGTTCTGGAGTGGCGGCTTCCAGGAAGCGGCCCTGGCGAATGGAATTCTTGACGACGTCACATCGGTCATGGACATCGGCATCGTGCTGGGCGCGCTGGCAGCCGCAGGCGCCGCCGGTCGTTTTGCCCCAAGGCTCGCCCTCTCCGGCCGCTCGCTGGCGGCGGCGGTGCTGGGGGGGCTCGCGATGGGGTACGGCGCGCGCATTGCCTACGGCTGTAATATCGGGGCGTTCTACTCGGGCGTCGCCTCGACGAGCCTGCATGGGTGGTTGTGGATCATCACGGCGCTGGCGGGCTGCTGGGTGGGCATTCGCATGCGGCCGTGGTTCGGGCTAGAAAACGGCAGCAGACTGGAAACGCTATCAAAAACCTAATTTGAGCCGCCGATGGACGCCGAAAAAACAACTGAACCGCTAACCAAAATCAAGGACTATTTAGCCGCAGATAAATTCTGTCTTGGATTTTTGACAGGGGTTCTTGCCACATGAGATCGCGAATGAATCGGTCCACGCCTGCGCTGCTCATGCGCATTGCGGTCTATGGCCTGCTCGTGCTGGCGGGTGTCTACTGGCTCTCGCCGGGGATCACCGCGGAGGCGGACTGGCACAGCGAATGGCCCAAGACGAATTTTGGCAGGCATACCGTTCCGTTGGAGGAGATTCGCTCGGGCGGCCCCCCGAAGGATGGCATCCCGCCGGTTGACCACCCGCGCTTCATCGACAGCGACGCGGCGGCGCGTTGGCTCGATGGGCGCGAGCCGGTGATCGTCTTCGAGCGCAAGGGCGACGCACGCGCTTATCCCCTCCAGATCCTCATGTTCCACGAGATCGTCAACGACACCGTCGGCGGCGCGCCCATAGCCGTGACGTTCTGTCCGCTGTGCAACGCCTCGATCGTCTTCAACCGTCGCCTTGGCGGAACGATGCTCGATTTCGGCACCACGGGAAAGCTTCGTAAAAGCGATCTGGTCATGTACGACCGCCAGACGGAAAGCTGGTGGCAGCAGTTCACGGGCACCGGAATTGTCGGCAAGCACGCCGGCACCGTGCTGGAGCAGCTGCCTTCCACGATCGCTTCCTTCGCCGACTTTCGCAAGGCATATCCCGCGGGCCGAGTGCTCTCGCGCGAAACCGGCTTCAGCCGGCCCTATGGGCGCAATCCCTATCGCGGCTACGACCGGATCGGCGACACCCCGTTTCTGTTTTCCGATCCTGTGGACCCACGGCTGCCCGCGATGGAGCGCGTGCTGGGCGTGCAGCAGGACCGCACGGTTCGTATCTATCCATTCACGGTGCTTGCGTCGGCGCGCATCATCAATGACCAGGTGGGCAGCGAGCCGGTGGCAGTCTTCACGGCCGAGGGCATGCTCTCCGCGCTCGACGCCGAGGTCATCAGGGATTCGCGCCGGATACCGGCCGCTGCCGCGTACAGCCGGAGAGTGGATCAACGCACCTTGACGTTCGAGCTGCGCGACGGGCGCATCGTGGACCGGGAAACCGGTTCCGAATGGGATCTCTTCGGCCGGTCGGTCGCCGGCGAATTAATGGGCCGGCGGCTCGCGCCGGTGGACAGCGGTGTTCATTTTGCCTTCGCATGGCTCGCGTTCAAGCCTCACTCCGAAATCTACGCCGCGGGCGGACTGCCCGCCCGCGCGACGAAATGACCGGCGAGAAATTCGTCGCCCCCCAAACCGTTCTAGCCACAGATACAATGACGGGGATCCTCGCGAGATTGGGAGGCGCGCTCGCGGCCTATCTCAGCCGGCCGAGCCCGAGCTACGAGCCGCTCACGACAAGCCAGCCCGGCCAATTGCGCAGCACGCTGCGGCCGGGTGACGTGCTGCTGGTGGAGGGCAACACCCGGATCGCCGTCGCGATCAAATACCTGACGCAATCGACCTGGTCGCATGCCGCGTTATATATCGGCGATCGCCTGGCGCAAGCCCCGGACGACCCCGATCCTCCGGCGCTGATCGAGGCTGATGTGATGGCGGGCGTGCGCGTCGTGCCGCTCAGTCTCTACGAGACGTCCCACACCCGCATTTGCCGCCCCGTCGGGCTCAGGCGCGCGGACCTTGATCGCATTATCGAGGCGGCCGTCGCCCGCATCGGCGACACTTATGATTTGCGAAACGTTATCGACCTCGCGCGCTACCTTTTTCCCACGCCGCCGGTGCCCCAGGGATGGCGCAGGCGCATGATCGCGCTCGGCAGCGGGCAACCTACGCGCGCGATTTGCTCGACCATGATCGCGCAGCTGTTCCAGTCCGTGTGCTACCCGATCCTTCCGGAAATCGAGAGCCGGCCCGCGCCGCGCCCGGGCTGCGATGATTGCGTGCGGGAGATCTATCACATCCGCCACCACAGCCTTTTTGCGCCGCGCGATTTCGACATCTCACCGTACTTCGAGGTGGTCAAGCCGGTGCTCGATGAGACATTCGACTACCACGCGCTCGTCTGGGCCCGGGGCGAGGGCGCGCCCCCCGGGGAGGCTGTTCACGCGGGCCGCTTGAACTCAAGCTCGAAAGCGGAGTGACTCGTGCTGCGTGATGAATAAAACGTGACAGGCGATCCCCCTACAGGGGCCGTCTCGGGTCACGATTCACCGATTGCCATTCACCGGTTTCGCATTTATCCGTATCCGTGTTTATCTGCGGCTGAAATCGGGTTTGGTTTTTTTTAATCGGCGTTCATCGGCGTCTATCGGCGGCTACAGTATGTTCGTTTCTAGACAAGTTCTAGTCGCCGCGCGCGTGAACGCCGGGCGTCCAGCCCGCGGGCGCGAGGTGCGCTTGCGCGAACGTAAGTGCGTCGGGCTCGAGCGCCGGCGCGAGTGCGCAGGTCCAGCGGTTGAGCCAGCCGATCAGCGCGAGTGCGGAGACAATCTCGATGATCGCGTCCTCCGAGTAATGGTTTTTCAGCTCGCGGATGTGGTCGTCCGTGACGGCGGGCGGGCAGGCGCCGGCGGCTGCCGCCAGCTCCAGCGCAGCGCGCTCGGCTGAAGAGAACAGCGGACTCGTCCTGAACCGATCCAACGCCTCCACCTTTTCGAGTGGCACGCTACCGATATGGGCGGCGTTCTCGGCGTTGTGCGCAGCCGTGTAGGCGTCCCCGCAGGCCCGGCTCACGACATAGGCAACCATGAACTTCAGGGCCTTCGGTACTTCGCCCTCATCCATCATTGCGGCCGAGTGAAGATCGCGGTAAGCGCGGAATACCTTCGGTTTGCGCACCATCGTGAGCCACGTATTGGGCGGGTATCCTTTCGTCTTCTTCCAGCGTTCCATGTGATCCGAGACTTCGGCGAAGCGTTCGGCTGGAGCGGGTGACACGCGTGGCATGACCCTTCCTTTCAGGTAACCGGTAAGCGGCGAGCGGTAAGAGGTAAGTGGTAAAACGCCTGTTCCGATTGGCGCCGGAAAAGCAAAGCGCTCCACTACTCACCGCTTACTGTTCACCCCTCCTTGGAAGAGTTTTCCGCGATGTCCGGCACGGGGAAGAAGCAAAGCAACACCAATGGCTCGGAACCGGTGTTGCGCGTGACGTGTTTTTCACCCGGAGGAATCAGGATGGTATCGCCGGCTCTCAGCGGATACTTGCCGCTGTCCGCCTCGCTGCAACCTTCGCCCGAAATGACGAAAATGCACTCTTCGAAGTCCTGGTGGAAATGCGGTCCGCGCGGGATTTCTCCCGGCTTCGGCACTGGGATTTCCACAAGCCGCAAGGTCACTGCCTGCGAGCCTTTCTCGCCCGAGACGATCTCGAGCGATTTGCGCCCGGGCAGCCCCATGCTTTTCGCTGCAGATTGGGTGAGGACCTTGGCCATCAGCTCACGATCTTGAAATGCTTGATCTCCGCCGCGCCGCTCTGTGCTTCGTCGAGCATGCGGAAGATCTCGGCCGACTCCTTCGCAATCGCATCGGCGATGTCGCCAAGCATCTTGAGCCCCTTGTCGACGGTCGCATGCTCAGGCGCGCCGTACCATCCGGTCGGAGCAATCGTCCTGATGTCGCGCAGCACCGGTTGGTAGCTGCGCGTCCTGCGCAGCTTGTCCCATTTGCGGCCATGCGATTGGTCGGACGAGTAATCGATGCGGTCGAGATGCACCAGATCCGGGCGGTAGGCCAGCACCGCCAGCGCTTCGATCTCGCCGCCGTGCGTGAGCCCACCACACTCATGGCCATAGAGTTCGGCCGCGACATAGCAGGCCTGGACCACGATGACATCCATGCCCACCTCGCGGTGCAGCCGTTCGGACGCGAGCGCGAGAGAGGGGATGTTGCCTTCGTGCCAATTCAGGATGAGCAGACGCTTCGCGCCGTGCCTCGCCGTCGACTCGCAGGTTTCCACGACCACGCGCTGATAGGTGTCCGGCGTGAGCGTGATCGTGCCCTCGAAGGGCATGTGCATCGGCGTCACGCCGAGCGGACCGCCTGGCAGCACCAGCCCGTCCATGCGCTCGGCGACGGCGTGTCCGATCACGTTCGAGGCGTAGATGTCGGTACCCGTGGGAAGATGGGGACCGTGTTGCTCGACGCTGCCCGCCGGCAGGATCACGAGCGGGTTCTTCTTGAACTGCGCTGCGATCTCCGGCTGGGTGAGGTCGATGAAGTAGCGGCTGGGCAGCATAAGTTCCGTGAATCGTGAATCGGGTTTCGTTTAGAACCTAAGAATTAGCCGCAGATAAACGCAGATAAACGCGGATAGAAACCTGAACAAATCGCTGAATCTTCCTTCTTATCGGCTTGTATCGGCGTTCATCGGCGACCAATAAACACTAAACTTGGTTCTAGGTTCGGGGTTTTTGTAGATGTGGATCTGTGTTTATCTGCATTTATCTGCGGCTAATAAAGTCTTGAACACGCTTCAGGCGGCGCGTTTTTCGCCGATCTTGGCGCGCGCGTCCTCCATCACCGCGGCAATCGTGATGCTCTGGCCTTTCCTGTCGATCGACTTGAGCGCCGCATTGACCACCGCGACGGCGACGTTGCCATTGTAGGCGGTGAGCTCGTTGGGTCTGCCGCTTACGCAGCTCTGCGCGAACATCTCAAGCTCGGCGCGGAACATGTCGCTTTCCGGAAGTTTCAGTTCTTCGCGTTTGCCCCAGCCATCCTTGCCACGCTGGATGTAGAGCGTGGAGGCTTTATGCAGTAGGTGCGGGGTATCCCAGGTGCCGAAGTCGATTTCGTAGTGCATGAGCGCCTTCTGGCCGAAGACCCGAACGGCGAAGATTCCGGGCGAAGTCCAGCATGAGCCCACGTAACCGATCTTGCCGTCCCTGAAGCGCAGCAGGGTCATCGACTGGTCGTCGACCTCGGCGCCGACCGGTGAGAGCTTGGAAGCCATCGAGGAGACCTCGGCAATTTCGCCGCCCAGCAAGTGGAGCACGTCGAACTGGTGAATCGCGAGCTGCGACAGCGGGCCGCCGGGGGCGCGGTCCTTGTACCAGCGCCAGGTGCTGGGGGTCAGCTCGAGCGCGCGCTCGTTCGAGAAGTTGGCTTCCATGAACGCGACGCGTCCCAGCTCGCCCGCGCCGATCTTTTCCTTGATGATGCGGATGCCCGCCATCAGCCGCGCGCTGTGGCCGACGGTGACGGTGACGCCATGCTGCTTCTCGAGCGCCGCGATCTTGAGGCCGTCCTCGAGCGTCTGCGCGATCGGCTTCTCCGTGTAGACGTGCTTCCTTGCTTTTGCCACTTCTTCGGCGAGCGGGAAGTGCTGCTCGTTCGGCACCGTCAGGACCACGCCCTTGATCTCGGGATTGGCGAGCAGGGTCTTCATGTCGGGCACGCCGGGCACGCCGAATTCCTCTTCGAACGCAGCGCGCTTCTCTTCGGAGCGGCTGTAGCCGGCAACGATTTTCAGCTTGTCGGATTTCTGGACGGCACGGGTGAGCACCTTGGCCCAGCGGCCGAGGCCGACGATGCCGAGCTTGACGGGTGGTGACATGGAGACGATCTCTTGGCGTGCTGTGCTTTGCGACGACGGCCAATATCGTATCACGGTGCGCTAGAATCCCGGTTCCGATCCGCCGCCCGGCGGCGGCCCGTTAATTCGCCGAGACAGGAGCCTCATGAAATCGTGCTGGATTCAATCCGAGACCAAAGGCACTTCGTTCCTTTTCCGTGACGTCCCCGAGCCGCAGCCCAAGGCAGGCGAGATCGTCGTCCGTGTGCGCGCGGCGTCCCTGAACCGCGGGGAGTTGCTTGCCCAATCCGCGCACTACAAGGCCGACGCGCCGCGGCCTGCCGGAGGCGATGCGGCGGGCGAGGTGCACGCCGTGGGTGAAGGCGTCACCGGATTCAAGTCCGGCGACCGCATCATGGGGCGGGGCCAGGGCTGCTTCGCGGAGTACGCGGCCTTGCGCGTTGAACAGGTGGTTCCGGTCCCTGAGCGTCTCTCGTGGGAACAGGCGGCGGCGATTCCGCTGGCATACGTGACCGTGTACGAGATGCTTTATCCGTACGGCAAGTTGAAAGCCGGGGAGACCCTGCTCGTGGCCGGGGCGTCCTCGGGCGTCGGTGTCGGCTGCATCCAGACCGGTAAGGCGATCGGCGCGAAGGTGATCGCCACCTCGCGCTCGGCGGAAAAGCTCGCCAAGCTCAAGGCCGTCGGCCTCGACCTCGGGATCGAATCCCGCGACGGGAAGTTTGCCGAAAAGGTGCTGGAGGCAACGGGCGGCGAGGGCGCCAACCTGGGTATCAACCTGGTCGGCGGCAGCCTATTTCCCGAGCTCGTGCGCTCGCTTGCCAACAAGGGGCGGCTCGCCATCGTCGGATCCCTCGACGGCTCGAAAGAAGGAATGCTTGATCTCTCGGCGGTGCACGCCAAGCGCCTGCAGATTTACGGTGTCTCGAACGCGCGCATGTCGCCGGCGGATCGTGCTGAAGCGATGCGCGGGTTCGCGCGCGAGATGCTGCCGATGTTTGGCGACGGACGCATCGTACCGTTGGTCGACAAGGTATTTCCGTTCGACGAGCTGCCAGCGGCGAAGGCTTATGTCGAGGGCGACGCGCAGGTGGGGAAGGTTGTTGTTCGCCTGGCGTGAGTCGTGATGGGTGGCGAGTGACGTGGTCAAACCTTGAATCTTGAACCTTGAACCTTGAACCTTTAACCTTCCTCCTTCCTCCTTCATTCCCCATCCCTCGACCAATGGCCGACACGAAACTTCCATTGAGCGGTATCACGGTTCTCGATCTCACTCGCGTGCGCTCGGGGCCGACCGCGGTGCGCCAGCTTGCCGATTACGGCGCCAATATCATCAAGATCGAGGATCCCGACGCCAAGGACACGGAGAACAGCGCGTTCGACCGGCGCCAGGGCTCTGATTTCCAGAACCTGCAGCGCAACAAACGCAGCATGACGCTGAACCTCAAATCCCCCAAAGGGCTTGCCATCTTCAAGCGCATGGTGGAAAAGGCCGACGTCGTCGTCGAAAACTACCGTCCTGGCGTCAAGCATCGACTGGGCGTCGACTACGAGAGCCTGAAGAAGATCAATCCGCGGCTCGTCTACGCGAGCATCTCGGGCTTCGGCCAAGAGGGGCCTTACCGCGACCGGCCGGGCATCGACCAGGTGTTGCAGGGCATGGGCGGTCTCATGTCGATCACCGGCCTGCCAGGACAGGGCCCGGTGCGCACGGGCATCGCGATTTCAGACATCAGCGCCGGGCTTTTTCTCGCGTTCGGCATCGTGCTGGCGCTGTTCGAGCGGGAGCGCTCGGGCGAGGGCCAGTGGGTGCAGACGTCACTGCTGCAGGCCATGATTGCCATGCTCGATTTCCAGGCCGCGCGCTGGCTCGTGGATAAGGAGATTCCGCCGCAGGCCGGGAATCGCCATCCGACCGGGATCCCGACCGACGTTTTCAAGACCGCGGATGGTCTCATCAACATTGCGGCGTCGGGAGAGCTTTATCCGCGGCTATGCCATGCCATCGGCATGCCCGAGCTCATCACGCATCCGGATTATTGCGACTTCAAGGCACGCTCGAAGAACCGTGACGAGCTGCACAGGGTCATCGGAGAGCGCCTTTTGACCCAGAGCTCTGCGGAATGGATCGAGATTCTCAACAAGGCGGGTGTCGCCTGCGGGCCGATCTATAACATGCAACAGGTTTTTGCCGATCCGCAGGTCCAGACGCTTGGCATGGCGCAGCCAGTGACGCATCCCAAGCTCGGGAAGATTAACCTGGTTGGACAGGGCGTAACGCTGACTCGCACGCCGCCCCGCCTGCGCTCAGCGGCGCCCGATCGCGGGGAGCACACCCGGGAAGTTCTCGAGGAATACGGAGTGGACGCGGGGACCATTCCGGAGTTGAAGCAGCAGGGAATCATCTGATTCCGGTTTAGCCGCCGATGGAAGCGGGTAAATAGTGAATGGTGAATGGAAAATGCGACAATCACCACACCGCGAGATTCAGTTACTCCTCACTACTCACTACGCACGATTCACGGGTGTTGTCGGCGTGTGTCTGCGTTTATCTGTGGCTCATTATGTTCGTTGTGTTCTGAGACCTGTTCTAGACTGAAATGATTTCTTGATGGGCGACAAGCAAGCCGCACGGGGGCGAAAAGACACGCGCGCAACGCGTCTGCGCAGCGCCCGTGAGCTCTTCCGCATCGGATTGCCGCAAGTGCTGGGTGTGCGCCTGCGCTCGCTCACGCCGCAGCGGGTGGCTGCCGAGATGCGCGTGAAGCCGGCGCACTTCAATCGCAACCGGCGGGTCGGCGGCGGCGTGCTCATGGCGTTTGCCGACGTGATGGGCGCAGCAGGCGCGGTCGCGAACCGGCCGCTCGGCTTCCGTGGTGGGACGCTCGAATCCAAAACGAACTTCTTTGCCGCGGCCACGGGCCCGGCGCTGACAGCCGTCTCCGTGCCGCTTCACATCGGCCGCACGACCTCGGTATGGCAGACGACGATCCGTAACAAGGGCGGGCGGATCATCGCCATCGTCACGCAGACCCAGATGAGCCTGCCGCCGTCTCTTTCGGGGAATGGCCAGGAATGAGGGATGAGGGATGAGGGAACAACCCATGGCAGAAGGTGGAAGGCAGAGGGATCATGGAGGGCTTTTCGTACATGCCACCCTTGGCGTTGTCTTCGCGCCCTTCCGAAGGCCGTGACCAGTGACAGGTGACTTGTGATCGGGCTTACCCATTTTTGAAACCCTATCCGCAATCCTTCGCGGCCTTTGCGCCCTTGGCGGTGAAGCTTTTCTTTTCCTCCGCGTCCTTGGCGTCTTGGCGGTAAAGCTTTCTTGTTAGTCGTCACTCATCGAGACAAAGAGAAATGAAATCCTTCTGGATAAAGTCCGACCATGGAAAGACCGCACTGGAATTGCGCGAGCTGCCAATGCCGCAGCCCAAACGGGGCGAGATCGTGGTTCGCATGCGCGCGGCCTCATTGAATCGCGGGGAGCTGCTGGCGAGCATCGGTCTTCACAGTCTCGATGAGCCACGGCCTGCCGGTGGCGACGGAGCAGGCGAGGTGCACGCGGTCGGCGAGGGCGTCACCGGCGTCAAGCCGGGCGACCACGTAATGGCCCGTGCGCGCGGTTTCTTTTCGGAGTACGTCGTCGTTCGGGCAGATCAGGGGTTCCCTATGCCAGAGCGCTTGTCTTGGGAGCAGGCAGGGGCGGTCCCGACGGCGTTCATCACTGCCTACGAAATGCTGATCCCGCACGGCAGGCTGAAAGCGAACGAGTGGCTTCTGGTTGCGGGTGCATCCTCGGGCGTGGGTGTCGCCTGCATTCAGATCGGCAAGGTCCTCGGCGCGCACACGCTCGGAACCTCGGG
>JAOTTL010000087.1:0-16705 GCA_029864385.1 Betaproteobacteria bacterium
TCGTATGCGCAGGTGCCGCCGACCGCGGATGAGAACGCGCGCTACACCGGCCTGCTCGCCGCCGCCGCCCGAGGTGATGCGGCGGAAATCAAGGCGCTGACTGCCCGGGGCGCGAGCGCCAGCGTCCGTGACGGCTATCGCCGCACGCCGTTGCACATCGCGGCCTACGGGGGGCATCACCAGGCCATCCGCGCGCTGGTGGCCGCAGGCGCGGACCCCAACGCGCTCGAGCGGGACCGCTACGACATCGTCACCATCGCTGCAGTTGCAAACGACGTGCCTACACTGAACGTTTCGCTCGAGCTGGGCTGCAGCGCAAAGAACATCACCAGCCGCTACGATGGCAATGCGCTTATCGCTGCCGCGCACCTAGGTCACGCTGAAGTGGTGCGTATTCTCATCAAAGCCGGCGCGCCGCTCGATCACGTCAACAACCTGGGCTGGACGGCGTTGATCGAATCGATCGTGCTGGGCGACGGCGGCCCGCGCCACATCGCGACGCTGACGGCACTCGTCGAGGCCGGCGCAAACGTGAATCTGCCAGACGGTCACGGCCAAACGCCGCTCACGCTCGCGCGCGGGCGTGGCTACCAAGAGATGTACAAGATCCTTGAGCGCGCCGGCGCCACAGAACAAAAACGGTGATGCGAACTGGTGATGGGTACTGGTGATGAGAATTGGTGATGCGAACTACTGACGGGAATTGGTGATGAGAAACGCCGTGTACATCACCATTATTCATCACCATCTCTCATCACCATCTTTCATCACCATTTGGGCGATGGGTGATGGGCCACCCAAAGTCAGAAGGCAGAAGGCAAAAGGATGAAGACTTTTAACCCCGTCACCAGTGACCGGATCTACTGAGGTTCTTGGTGCTTGTTCGTAATCCTTGGCGTCCTTCGAACCCTTCGCGGTAAAGCTTTTATTTTCCTTCGCGACCTTCGCGACCTTTGCGCCCTCTGCGGCAAAGCTTTTTTCTGATCGGTGATGAATAGCGGGTAATACGCGGCGGGGGCGCTGCCGCGGCGCGGTGGTTCCGCATCGCTCAGTGCATTTTTCGGTGGCCGCTCATTCCTCCCGTCAGGTCACGCACCTCGGCACTAATCTCCACTTCCGTCCGCTTCTTGTCGGGCCCCTCGATCACCAGCGTGATCGGGACTGTTTCTCTCGGCCGCAACGGCGTTGTGATGTTCATCAGCATCAGGTGATAGCCCCCAGGCTTCAGCTCTACCGTCTTACCGGCGGGCAGCTCGATGCGCGCCACCGCCCGCATTTTCATGACGCCGCCTTCCATCTTAATTTCATGGATTTCCGCGCGCGCCGTCACTGGAGTGTGGACGGCGACCAGGGCGGCCGCTTGAGAACTCTTGATCTTTAAATAGGCGCCGGCCACCGGTTGCCCGGGTGCGGTTGCCCTGACCCAGGCCTCATCAACCGCAACCTGCGCGCCGGCAGAGGACGCGAACGCAAGACCGATTGCAAGCATGATGCATTGTCGAAACTTCATGAAATTCCTTGTCGAAAAGTCTGGCACGACACTACCCACGTTAAATTTAGCCGCGGATAAAGAAGGAGTTCATTGATGTGCGCGGGTTTCCTATCCGCGTTTATCTGCGGCTAAATCACGTTTCACGGAAGTTGCTGTTCATTCACCACTGACTATTCACGGCGCTCAAGCGCGATCCATCGCCACCGGATTGGGCGCCGGCCGGCCAGCGAAATGCGCGCGCAGGTTCGCAAGCAGTTTTTCCCCCCGCGCTTCGCGGACCTCCCGGGTAGAAGATCCGATGTGCGGGACGAGCACGACGTTTTCCATCCCCAGCAGCGCTGCGGGCACGCGCGGCTCGTCCCAGTAGACGTCGAGAGCTGCGCCGGCGATCCGTCCGTGTTCGAGCGCGGCGATCAACGCAGCCTCCTCCACGATGGGACCGCGCGCGACGTTGACGAGAAAGCCGCTTGGTCCCAGCGCGCCGAGAATACGAGAATCGACGAGGCCGCGGGTCGCTGGCGTCAGCCAGCAGGTAACCACCAGGCAATCGGCGCGGCGCGCCATCTCCTCGAGGTCCGCGTAATAGGGATAGGCCAGCCCCGGTTTCTCCCGCGGGCCGTGATAGCACACCGCCATTCCGCAGGCTTCCGCGCGTCTGGCCACGCCGCGGCCGATGGCGCCCAGCCCGACGATCCCGCAGGTCTTGCCGCCAAGCCCCGCCCCCATCGGCGGCAGGCCAGCCAGCCACTTCCCGGCGCGCACGAAGCGGTCGGTCTCGCAGATCCGGCGCATGACAGCAATGGCGAGGCCGATCGCGAGGTCGGCAACTGATTCCGTGATCGAATCCGGCGTATTCGTCACGACGACCCCGCGGGCTCTCGCGGCGGCGAGATCCACCGTTCCGTGAGGGGTGCCGACACAGCCGACGATCTCCAGCCTGGGAAGGGATTCGATAAGGCCGGGGACGAGCCCGATCGATCCCACCGTGACCACGCCGCGCACGCGCCCGGACACCTCGGCCAGGAACGCTTCCGGGTCCTCGGCCAACCAAAGCTTGTCCACCGTATATTCGCGCTCGAGCTCGGCAAGCGTCGGCGGGTAGATCGGCGTGACGACGAGGAGGTCCGGCTTCATGTCACGCCTCCGGATCGCGAGCTGCCCGGCAGCGGCCTGGGGCAGCTAATGGTGACGAAGTATGGTGATGACTACTGGTGATGGGTACGGGTGATGAGCGAGGCATTCCCGCGCCGCGGCGCGGTGCGTTGTTCATCACCATCTCGCATCACCATTTCTCATCACCCTTTCCCGTCACCAGCTCTCGTCGTATCAGTAGTGGGACTCGAAGCTGACCCCTTCGCGCTTTTCCAGCTCGTCGAGGTCGATGTAGGAGCGCATGGTCTTCTTGTCCACCGTGAACTGCATCTTGCGGTTGGTTTCGTTCGTGGCGCGAATGTCGATCAACTCGAGGCCTTCCTTGACCTCCCACTCGTGCGCGCCTGCGATGCCCGGGGGCGCGTAAATGACGGATCCCGGTCCGACCTCGTATTCTTTGCCCGCGACGTCGCGGACCGTGGCGTGCCCGGAGATCACGTAATAACAGGCCTCGATCGGGTGCCAGTGAAGCTGCTCGTAGGTGCCCGGCAGGTAGCTCGCCCGCCCGATCCGCACGCGATCGGTCGTGAAAACTTCGGGCCACCCCACGAGCCGCTTGTAGGTCTGGCCTTCCGTCACGCCGCGCTGGCCCGGGTAGTCCGCCTCGTTGATCACCTTCACAGTTGACTTCAGCTTCATCGCGAATCCTCCCGTGGTCGAACCAGCAGCGTGGATAGTGCAGTTTGCGGAAGAAGCGGCTGGCGGCAGGGCGAGGCCCGTCACTTCACGTCACGCCCCGTTATGCTTGGTCATGTCACGTTTCCCGCGCCACGCTGTCCGACATCAATCGCCGCTCACGCCGGCGCGGGCTTTTCCAGCGAGCTTCCTGAGCGTCCTCATCCGCTGCACACTGTCGCCGGCGAGGTGCGTCCAAACCATCGCGTCGCGCACGAGCTTGTCCACGCGCGCGTTCATCAGGCAACCCTCGCCGCCGTGGATCTCCATGTTGAGGGCCGTGACGCGCTGGATCACGTCGGTGGAGTAAATCATCACGAGGCCGGCGTTGGCCGACGGCTCCCTGCGGTCGTGGATCCACGCGACCCGCATCACGTATGAACGCAGCGCCTCGGTGAGCGCGTGCATCTCCGCCAATCTGAGCTGGATCAGCTGGTGCTCGAACAGATACTTGCCCGCGCGCTTATGCGAACGCGCAAACTGCATTGCAAGGTCAACGGCGTCGTCGCACACGCCGAGCGCATTGGCCGCCAGCTCGAGGTCGCCGAACAGGTCGCCGCCGGTGTTGTCGCCCTTGCCGGTCGCGGACGCGCCGCCCACCTCGCCCACGACGTTCGCATGGGGCACGCGCGCGTTTTCGAAGATGAGCTCGGCGTTCTGGTAGAAGCGCCAGCCCCGCTTGTTGAACACCTTGCCGATGCGGAACCCCGGCGTGGTCTTCGGCACCATGAAAAGCGTGCCCCCCTGCTTGATGTTGACGTCGGGGTTGGTGCGCGCGTCAACGAAGAAGAGCGAGCCCACGCTGCCGTTCGCGATGAAGCACTTCTCCCCGTTGAGGATCCATTCGTCGCCTTTGCGCTCGGCGCGCAGCCGGAAACCGGCCTTGGGGTCGTCCTCCGGCGGGAGGCGGTTGTCCGAACCGGAGTTAGGCTCGGTGATGCCCCGGCCCATCACGTAGCGGTGATCGGCGAGGAAGGGCTTGAGAAAACGCTCCTTCTGCTCCTCGGTGCAAGCGGCCGCGATGAGGTGGCTCCATTTCCAGTTCTGGCTGAAGGCCTTGGACATGGCGCTGTCGCCGCGGGCCAGCTCCGCCATCACCAGTGCCTGCGACACGAAGTCCGCTCCCGGGCCGCCCCACTCCTTGGGCACGGCCAGCGTGCGCAAGCCGAGCTTCGAGCCTTTCTCGATGATGTCCCAGTCCCACGGCTCGAAGCCGCCTTCGATCTGGTCACGCTTCAGGGACAGCGGGCGGATCTCCTCGTCGCAGAACTTGCGTGATTCCATCTGCCAGTGGCGTTGCTCTTCGTTCAGTGAAAAATCCATTCTCTACTCCAAAAAAGCGTGATGGAAGATGGTGACGACTAATGGTGATGAAAAATGGTGATGAGTAAACCGCGCCTCAACCGTCTTTCATCACCATCACCCCATCACCGGTTCTCATCACCAGTATCTCATCACCAGTTAGGCCGCTACGCGGCGAGCGGGCGCTGGAAGCCGGCAACTGCTTCGGCGATACCCAGTTTCGCAGCACCGTCGGTCTCTTCCGCGTGCGCGAACACGAAACCGTCGTGCACGTATTTCTGCAACGGCATGTCGCGCATCACGCCCATCGCCCCGAAGCACTCCGCCGAGAGTAGCGTCACTTCGTTGACGGCCTCTGCGGTATAGACCCGAGCGATCGTGTGCAGCGGAAGCTCGGGAACGCTGCGGTCCGCGACTGCCTCAGGATGATCGGCCGCCCATGCGGCCTTCCAGATCATGTTGCGCGCGAGCTCGAGCTTGATCGCGCAGTCGGCGAGCTTGGTGCCGATCGCCTGGTGCTCGATGATATTGCGACCGCCTTGGCGGCGGATCTTGGCATAGTCGACCGCCGCGTCGTAGGCGGCACGGCCGAGGCCGAGGTTGATTGCAGCCATCTGCGAAACGCTGATCGCAAGCAGCGTGCCGTCCGCCAGCGGGCTCTGCCCCTCCTTGCCGACCAGGTGATCCGCGGGGACCCGGCAGTCCTTGAACGTCACAGGGGCGCCGGTGCCCTGGTGCCACCGGATTGCCTCGCCGGTCGCCTTCGGCGCCTCGCCGACCGTGAGACCCGCCGCGTCGCGCGGCACCAGCAGTGTGCTCATGCCGTTGATGCCGGTTTTCTTGGGATCGCTCCGGACCTGCACCGCGAGGAGCTTGGCGACCGGCGCATTCGCGACAAAAGGCAGGCTGCCATTGATGACCCAATCGCCGTTGCTCTGCTTCTTCGCGGAAAGCTGCGCCCCGCCCTCGGCTGCGAGCGCACGGTGATAGCTCCAGCCGGCGCCGGCGCCGGGATCGCGCCCCGCGAAGGCAAGATGATAATGATCGTCCTCCGCAAACTTAGGCAGGAAGCGCGCGCGTTGCTCGGCGCTCAGCAGCCGGTCGAACAATACATGGCCCAGGAACGAGGTGTGGCCGAGCACGGTTGCGATGTCGATATCGCCCGCGGCGAGTTCTTCCAGGACGATACAGGACGTGAGGCCATCGGCGCCGGCGCCACCCGCCTCCTCGGACAGCGCGAACGTGCGTAAGCCCATCTGCGCAGCCTTCTCTACCAGCGCGGCAAGCAGCGGTTTCTCGAAGGGCTGCAGCCGGTCGGGATGCAGGGCGACGGGCTTGATCTCGTTTTCGACGAAATCTCGCACCGTATCGCGGAACTCCAGTTGTTCGGGGGTCAGTTGAAGGTTATACATATTGGTGTTCCCGGTTCCAGGTTCAAGGGTCAAGGGTCAAGGGTCAAGTTTCAAGTTTCAAGTTTCAAGGTTCAAGGTTCAAGGTTCAAGGTTCAAGGTTCAAGGTTCAAGGTTCAAGGTTCAAGGTTCAAGGTTCAAGGTTCAAGGTTCAAGGTTCAAGGTTCAAGGCTTTAGGTTCAGGGTTCGCGGTTCAGCATCGGCTCAAGAGGCGCAATCTTAACAGCCCCGGGCCTCAAGCGAAAAATGCGATCACAGTACGGAATCCGACCCCCCCTCCGCGCCGGGACGCGAGGGGGCGTTCATTCCAGAATCTAGATTAGGAATTTGTCGGACGCAAGTCCGACAAATTCCTAGCGCAGGACGATCATCGCATCCGCGGCGACCACGCCCTGCCCCCTTGGGCGCACGAGCAGGGGATTGATGTCCATCTCCGCGAGGCGGTCGCGCAGGTGCCATGCCAGCTCCGATACCCGCGCGAGCGTGGCAACCAGCGCATCGAGGTCGCGCGGCGGCCCGCCGCGCACGCCGTCGAAGACGGGCCGTGCTCTCAACTCTTCAGTCATCGCGCGCGCGTCCTCGAGTCCGAACGGCGCAACGCGATAGCTCACGTCCCTGAGCGTCTCGACAAAAATGCCACCGAGGCCGAACGCCACGACGGGGCCGAACACCGCATCGTTGACGACCCCGATGATCGTTTCCAGGCCGTCGGTAATCATTTCCGAGATAAGCACGCCAGAGATCCGGGCTTCGGGCGCGGCGCGGCGCGCGTTGTTTACGATCTCCGAGAGGGCAGCCTCGAGCGCTGCCCGGTCGCGCACATTGAGCCGCACCGCGCCGATGTCGGTCTTGTGCGCGATGTCGGGTGAGACGATCTTAACCGCCACCGGGTAGGCGATATCCGCCAACACGCCCTTCGTCGCACTAACCGGGACCAAGCGGTCGCGCGTCACCGGCACGCCGGCGGCAGCGATGATCTTCTTGCTCTCGTGCTCATCCAGTGTCGCGGCGCCAGCCGGTAGTGCCGGCGGCCTCACGGTGCGGGCGCCGTGCGGCTCGCTCCCTTGCTCGCGGCCTCCGAGCGCCGCAGCGTAATCGGCGAGCTTCGCCATCACCACGGCCGCCCGTTTCGGGGATGGCACAACCGGGATACCGGCCTCGCGCATGAGGCCCAAGCCCTCGGGCGCGATCTCCTGCGTCATCCCGGAGAACACGACGATCGGCTTGTCTGATGAGAACGCCACTTTGCCCAGCAATTCCCCGCCCACCTGCAACTGGTTGCGGCCCGCCGCGGCGAACATGACCGCAAGCTGGTCGATGCCCGGGTCATTGAGCACTGCATCGAACGCCTGCCGGAAATCGAGTCCGGGCCCAGGCCGCGGATAGCCGGCGGTATAGTCGATGGGATTTTGGAGCGAGCTGAGCGATGGGAGACAGCTCCTCAGAACCTTCAATGTTTGCTCGGCGAGGGGCGGCATGGAGAGCCTCAATTCGTCCGCCCGGTCGGCAAACATGGCGGCCGCGCCGCCCGAGCCCCCCATCACCGCCACGCGGCGGCCCCTCGGCAGCCGGCCGCCAACAAGACTGAGCGTAACATCGGCTGCTTCATCGAGATCGTGGACCTCGATCACGCCGCACTGCCGGAAGACCGCGCGGTAAACGTCGTAATCGCCCGTGAGATTGGCCGTATGCGATGCGGCCGCGCGCCTGCCCTGCTCCGTGTTTCCGGCCTTCAGGACGACGAGTGGCTTGCGGGCCGCAAGCGCACGCCGCGCGGCGCGCAGGAAGGCGCGTCCGTCGCTCACGCCCTCGAGATACGCAAGGATTACCCGCGTGTCCGGGTCATCGACGTAACCGTCGATCAGCTCCGGTGCGGTAATGTCGGCCTCGTTGCCGCTCGTAACGACATGACGAAAACCTACGCCTGCGGTCGCACACCGCACGAGAAGTGTCGTGCCGAGGCTCGCGCTTTGCAGCACCGCGGACACCGGCCCGGCCGACAGTAACGGGGGGCGGGTGAGGCTGCCCCACGCCGCGTACACGCGCGCGTGTAGGTTGACGAGGCCCAGGCAATTCGGCCCGATGATCCGCACGCTCCCTTCCCGCGCGGCGGCGAGCATCGCCTCCTCGATCTTCTGCCCATCGGCGCCGGCCTCGCGGAAGCCGCCGGCCAACACCACCGCGAAGGCGATGCCGCGATCCCCGCATGCGCGGATGACGCCCGGCACCTGCGCCGCCGGCAGCGCGATCACCGCCACGTCGCATTCGCCGCCGATCTCGGCAATGGACGCATAGCACCTGTATCCGGCGATCTCCGGATATTTGGGATTGACCGGGTAGACACCGCCCTTGAAGCCGTGCTGCTGCAGCGCTGCGATCGTTTGCCCCCCGGGGCGCGCCGGCTCGGCGCTCGCACCCACGACTGCGACGCCACGCGGATTGAAAAGCCGCTCGAAGGAGCTCACTCCACGGGCCATTGCAGTTTCACCATCTTCTTCATGTCGAGGCGCCCGGAGATGCGCGTGGCAGCCTGGCTCACTTCCTGGAGCAACACATTCTCGTCGATTCGAACCAGGCGGCCGTCACGCACCACCTGCTCGCCGGCGACGAACACGTGCCGCACCGTGTTGCCGGTCGCGCTGTAGACCAGGTTCGACACCGGGTTATAGAGCGGCTGCCACTCGGAATGCGTGGTGTCGAAGAACACGAGGTCCGCCTCCTTGCCGGTCTCGATCGAGCCGATGCGCTCCGCGAGCCCTGCGGCGCGCGCGCCGTTGATCGTCGCCATCTCCACGGCCTGCTCCGGCGGCATGACGCGGGGATTCAGGCGGATTTCCTTGTAGCTGCAGGCACACAATCGCATCTCCTGTACCAGATCGACCGTGCCCGAGCTGGCGTGGTCCGAGCCGAGGCTCACATTAACGCCGAGCGCCATCAGCTCCGGATGCTTCCCGACCGCGAGGTTGCCGTAGCCATTGTGAAGCGAGGACGAAGGGCAGCACACGAGCGAAGGCTTGCGCCGCGCCAGAATCGCGATCTCCTGAGGCTCGAACCAGCCGGCATGCAGCAAGAGCATGCGCTCGTCCAGCACACCCAGCGCCTCGAGGCGCTCGACCTCGGGCTTGCCGAACTGGCCGATGCTCGCGTCACGCGTGAAATACGAGTAGCAGCAATGCGTTTGCAAGAGCGCCCGGTAGCGCTCGGCGATCCGTTTCAGGGCGAGTATGAGCTCATCGGAGCTGTTGTTCATGCCGCGGAAGGAGGCGCTCACCGCGAGGCGCGGGTCCTTGCCGAGATACCGGTCGAAGAGCGCCTCCGTCTTGGCTATGCATTGATCGGTATTTTCGATCATCTCCTGCGGCATCAGGCCCGTCACCGACTTGTTGCGGTCGAAGCAGCTCACCGCTAGGACCATTCTCATGCCCGCGCCCATCACCGCCTTCACGGTTGCCTCGGGGTGGTAGTTGCCCGGCTCGATGAAACAGGTGACCCCGTGGCGCAGCAGTTCCGTGGCCGCGAGCGAGACGCTGACGTAGACATCCTCCTCCGCCGTGGCCACCTCGTAGGGATACATGTGCTCGAACAGGAACGCCTGCGCGTTGGCCTCATCGGCCAGCCCGCGCGCCAGCTGGAACGAGGAGTGCAGATGAGTGTCGATCAGGCCCGGGGTCACCACCATGCCTTTTCCGTCGACGACCTTACCGGCATGCCACTCGCGTTCAAGGGCGGCGCTCTTTCCGATGGCCGCAAACTTGCCGTTTTCGACCGCAACTGCCGCATCACGGATAACACGCCGTGTTGCGTCGACCGTCACCAGCCAGTCGATATTACGCACCAGGAGATCCGCCTGTCGTGCCACACTCATTGCTTTCTCCTCCCCCTCTCGGGAACTGCCTCGAACCTTCCAGGATCCCGATCTAGCCGCGGACCAACACCGCTACGCGCCGCGCCGCACAGTGTGAACCGTGAGCGGGAATCGGTGAATCGTCAATACGCGCAGCAGGAAGATTAGGGCTGGATGCTTCGCAGCGCTCCCTTGGAGACCGATTCAGCCCGCGGGTTTTGCCTGCGCGAGCGCCTTGAGCTCGGCGTAGAGCGCATCGGTGATCTCGATGCCTTCCGCGCGCGCCTTTGCCGCCGCGTGCTGCCGACGGGCGCCGGGAAGGCGTACGTCGTCCTCCACAAGCATTTTCGAGATCACAGCCTCGAGGCGCGAGTAGTAGGTATCCGCGTCGACCGGCGCGGCCGGATCCAGGACGAGAAATGCGTGGCCTATGCGGGGCGTCCTGCCGGGGTGGAAGTAGGAGTCGTTCTCGAAGCCGAACGCCGCCCCGGTGAGGGCCACGCACAGCAGCTCGACGACCAGCGCGAGCATCGTGCCCTTGACCCCGCCAATCGCCGCGAGGCTTCCGGTGAGGGCCGCCTGCGCGTCCGTCGTCGAATGGCCGTCCTTGTCCACGGCCCAGCCGAGCGGGATGGGTTTGCCTTCCTTTGCGTGGAGCATGATCTTGCCGCGCGTGACTTCCGTGACTGACAGGTCCACGACGACAGGCGCGGCCTCGCGCCGCGGAAAGACGGCGGCGATCGGATTGGTGCCGTAGAGGGGTGTGCGCCCGCCCCAGGCGTTGATGGCCGCAGGCGAGTTGCTGAACGCAAAACCGATCAGCCCCGCCTTTGCCACCGGCGCAAGGTGATAAGCCGCCGCGCCCATGTGATGGCTGTTGGTGACGCCGGCAAACGCGATGCCGTAGCGCTTGGCGCGCTTCATCGCTTCCTTCACTGCCAGAGCGGCTGCCGGAAACGCGAGTCCCCCCTTCGCGTCAACAAGGCAGGTCGCGCCTTTGCTCCGGACAACGACCGGTTTCGCTGCGCCGTCGACACGGCGTTCGCGCACATGGTGCGCATAGAGCGCGACCCGAGAGAGCCCGTGCCCGGTGAGCCCTTCCATCTCGGCCGCGACGAGCGCCTCAGCCGTCATCCGTGCCATGGGCGTCGAGGTGCCCGCCTGCTTGAGCGCACGCGCGGCAAGCTTCGTCAATCGATCAGCAGGAAACGTCGGCATCGGTGGTTGTCGCTCCTTCCTTCAGCAGGGATTCACTTGGCTTAACGCGCGTGAATTCGACCGGTCGCGTCGCGATATCGAAGCGGCCTTCCTTCCAGGTGGCGCAGGTGTAGCGGGAATTTTCCAGGTCTCGCACTTCGGTAAAATCCGAGCGATAGTGCGCGCCGCGGGAATCCTCTCGCGCGGTCGCGGCGCAGCGGATCGACTTCGAGACGAGGATAAGGTTCTTCAGGTTCAGCCAGTCGTGCCATGTCAGATTGAAAGCCAGATTGGCGCCGTCCACGCCGGTGGCGTCGAGCTGCGCCTCGAGTTCGTCGAGTGCGCCCGCCGCGCGCATGAGGCTCGCCGCGTCGCGGATAATGCCGACGTCCTCCCACATGAGGTCATAGAGGCGCTCGCGAATCGCGTTGAGGTCACCCGCTGGCTTCCCGAATGGCGCAGTCACGAATGCGGCTGCGTTCTCGAGGGTCGCCGCGTCAGGCTCGTGGAAGCTTCCGTTACGCCGTACCCATCCGGGCATCATGTCCCCTGCAATGCCACCAAAGACCGTCGAGTTGGCCACACCGTTTCCCCCCAGACGATTGGCGCCATGTACGCCGCCCGAGTCCTCGCCCGCGACGAAGAATCCGGCGAGATCGGTCGTGCAGTCCGGATTGAAGACGACACCGCCCATCATGTAATGCGCCGTCGGCACGACGTCCACCTGTCCCGAGACGAGATCGAAACCGCAATCCTCGCACCGCTCCACCATGCCCTTGAACTGTTTCCGCACCATGACGGGATCGAGGTGGCGCATCGTGATGTAGAGCCCGCCGCGCGGGCCAACGTTGCCTTTGCGCATCTGATCGAACATGGCGCGGCTTACGATATCGCGGGTCGCGCGCTCGTTGCGCGGATCGTAGAGGTGCATGAAACGTTCGCCTGCGCCGTTGAGCAGCTGGCCGCCCGCTCCGCGCAGCCCCTCCTCGATGATGGTGCCGGTGATGCGCGTGTGCGGGCCGGCCATGAGCCCGGTCGGGTGAAACTGGACCATCTCCATGTCGCGTAGCGTGAGACCGGCCCGCAACGCCATCGCCATGCCGTCGCAGGTCTTGTCGCCTGAAGGCGTGTGGTAGCGATACATGGTCGGCCCGCCGCCCGTGGCGAGCAACACTGCCTGCGCCTGCACGAACACGAACTCGCCGGTCCGTATGTCGATCATCAGCACGCCGGCAATTGCATCGCCTCGCTTGCTGCGGACCAACTCGACTGCGCGGTGCTCCTCGAGACGGTGAATGCCGCGCGCCCACACCTGTTCGGCCAAACGGTTGATGATCTCGATGCCGGTCAAATCGCCCTTGTGCACGGTGCGGTCGAAGGTCTGCCCGGCAAAGGCCTTCTGGTGCACGGTGCCGTCGGGATTGCGGTCGAAATAGCAGCCGAGCTCGTTTTCGAGCTCACGGATGCGCTCGACCGCCACGTCGACCAGGGTCCAGGCAAGCTCCTGGTGCGGCAGCCATTTACCGCCCTCGATCGTGTCCATGAAATGGCGCTCGACCGAGTCCTCGGCGGCGAGCGCGACGTTGTAGCCGCCCTGCACCATGCGCGTGCAGCCGCATTTGCCGAGAAGGCCCTTCACCGCAACGGTGATCGAGAGGTTCGGGTCGCGCTGGTGCGCGTGCAGCGCGGCAAACAGCCCCGCCCCACCCGAGCCCAGGATGAGGATGTCGGTCTTGAGTCTACGCACCAGATCGAACCGCCATCAAAATCAGGAACAATAATTGAACCGCCAAGACGCCAAGAGAAACAAGAATCAAACCAGATCGAACCGCCGAGGCGGCTAGGGAAACAAAAACCAAAACAGAACCGAGAATCAAGACCTATCCAACCACAGAGATAAGAAGAAAATCAAAAGCAAGAACGGGAACAAGCCACTGTTCTTTGCAAGTGATTCCTGTCTTTAGTTCTCTCTGCGTCTCGGCGGTTTAGTTTGAAATCTCCGTTTTCTTGGCGGTCTTGGCGGTTCAATTCCAGCTCTTGCTTCTCTCCGTGTCTCCGCGGTTCAAATATTGTCGTGCTTCTCTTGGCGCGCTTGGCGGTTAATTGCCTTTGACGCCGAGCGAGGCGAGTGTGGCGGCGCGCTTTCCGCGCGCCACCTTGTTCACCTGCGTATAAAGGCTCTCGCCATGGCTGTCCATTGACACCAGCAGCGGGCCGAATCCCTTTACGCGGAACTTCCACAGCGACTCGGGATTGAGATCATCGAGATCCACGTCCTCGATCGCCTCCACCCACGTGGTCTCCAGGGCCGCGGCGCCGCCGATGACGGCGAGGTACACGCCGCCAATTTCTTTGAACGCCGCGACCGAGCTCTCGCGCAGCCCGCCCTTGCCGATGATGATTCGCACGCCGTATTCGCTCATCAGGGGGCGAGAGAAACGCTCCATGCGATCGCTGGTCGTTGTGCCAATGCAGATGGGCGCATAGCCGCACGGAGTCGCCGTTGTCTCCCCGACCCATTTGACGTTGGGCGCCGTATGAATGACCGCGTGGCCTCTCAAATCGAAGCGCGTCTTCCGCCCGCGATCGAACATGTGGATCTGCGTCGCGTCACGGATGCCGTAGAGCGTGCCGTTGAGCGTGACCGTGTCGTTCACGCGGAGCTGGCGGACCTGCTCCTCCGTCACCGGCATCGTGAAATCAAAATGCGCCATGGAGAAAACCCTTCAGCCGCCGATGAACGCCGATCAAGGCGAGAAGCAATAAACATTGTAAGTAACATCTGCGTTTATCCGCGTTTATCTGCGGCTTAAGTCAAAAACCATACTCCAGGCCGCGCGGCGTGAAGGTGGCGCGGGCGCGGCGCGCGGAGTGGCATTGCATGTTGACCGCCACCGGGTTCATGGTGATATGCGTCGCCCCGGTCTCGACGTGCACCGCGAACGAGGTCGAATCGCCGCCCAAGCCCTGCGGACCGACCCCCAACTGGTTCACCGCGCGAGAGAGCTCGTCCTCGAGCTTCGCACCTTCGGGATCCTCACATCGGCTGCCCAGCGGACGCGTCGCCGCGACCTTGGAAAGATGCACGCACAGATCGGCCGTGCCGCCCACGCCCACCCCGACGATCGTCGGCGGGCAGGTTTTGCCGCCAGCGTCCAGCACGCAGTCGATGACGAAGGTCTTGATCGCGTCCACGCCCTCGGCCGGGATCGCCATCTTGAGCCAGGAATTGTTCTCCGAACCGCTGCCCTTGGGAATCATCTCGATCGACAGCGTCTCGGCGCTCGCGGTGAAGTCGATGTTGATCACCGGTACCCAGCGGCCGCAGGAGGTATGCTGATTGACCCGGGTGACGGGATGCACGACGGATGAGCGCAGCGGGTGCTCGCGCGTGGCGCGTTCGCATCCCCGCACGATCGCCTGCTTGAGCGCGTGGCCGTCTACCTCGACCTTGCCGCCGATCGTCACGTTGTAGATGGGAATGCCCGTATCCTGGCATAACAGGTTACGGGTATCCTCGGCAACCTGGATATTGCGGATCATGGTCCCGAGCACCGCCTTCGCCGTGCTGTCGGTTTCATTCCGATCGAGCCGCTCGAAACCCTGCTTGATGTCCGGCGGCAGAAGCTTCAGCGCCCGGATGTAAAGCTCCTTGGACGCCTCCTCGACCTGTTTGATATCGACCTTCATCTGCACTCCATGAGGCAAACCACGGGCGATAACGGATAGCGGTTGAACAACGCTGCTGCCTGCGACGTTCGTCGCGCGCGCGAGGCCGGTTCCGATAAACGATTGCCGCGAGGAAAATTCGATCAACCATACCTTATAGGCCTTCTACCAGCAAGGCGGCGCACCAACCCAAAGGCGGAAGGATGAAGGCGGAAGAGGCTTACACTCCGTGATGGGTGACGAGTGATGGGTGACGAGTGATGGGTGACGAGTGACGACGGGCGGTTCGTTCCACTCACCACTTACCATTCACGCAGTTTGGGAAGTCCGATTTCTGATCTGCGTTCATCGGCGTTCATCGGCGGCGAATAAGCGGTTTTTGACGTCTCGATTCACCATTCACGATTCGCGGCAATGAAGCGTTTATCCGCGGTTAAAAACACGTTTCACGTTTCACGGCCGTTACATTTCGAGTTCTTGGGATAGCTAGAGACCCATCGCCTCAACGCTGAGACGGCGCAGCTCGCGTCGCAATCGCTCGCGTGCCGCGCGGTGCGCCGGGCGCCGAGCCAGATTCGTGAGCTCGTACGGATCGCGCTCGAGATCGTAGAGCTCATCCAGCTCGCCGTCGCGGCCGCGATCGATCCAGCGAATGTATTTATTGCGGTCCGTGCGCACCGCCTTGTAGGTCATGCCGATGAGCCAGGGCATGGCGTTTTCGGCCCAGTATTCGACAAGGATCGATTTGCGCCAGCCGGCGCGCTTGCCAGAGAACAGCGGGAGCAATGAGTGCCCCTGAACCTGCGTCTCCGGCTTCCCGCCCGCCAAACGCACGAGGGTCGGCGCGATGTCCTGGCAGACCACAAGATTGCGCACACGGGAGCCGGCCTTTATTCGCTTCGGATAACGCGCGATGAACGGCGCGCGAATGCCCTCCTCGTAAGCAAAGCGCCGTTCCGGGCCGAGACCGTGCTCGCCGAAGAAGTAACCGTTGTCGCCGAGGAAGACGATCAGCGTGTCGTCGAGCTGACCCGTGCGCTCCAGCACGTCGAAGAGCATGCCGACGCCCTCTTCGACCGAAGCCATCATCGCCGCACGCAACCGGATCTCCTCCTGCTCACCAGAATGAATGGGTTTAAGCAGCCGTTGCGAGCGCTCGGTGCGCTTGATCTCGAATGCCTCGGCCCAGGCGGGTTTTTGCCTGACCACCTCCGCCGGCGAGAGCATGTTCGGCTTCTTCGGGAACACACATCCCTCGTAGAGCCGCTCGTGGCGCGCCGCGGGCACATACCCGGTCACCGCCAGCGTCCCGTCCGCAGCCTGCTCGGCGTCCGGATGCACCGCCTTGTGCGCCAGAAAAAGCGACCAGGGCTTTTCGTGCTTGCGGCCCACGAAATCCGCTCCCATCGCGTTGAGGATGTCGGTGATGTAACCGGTGTGCTGCACGTAGCGGCCGTGCTCGTTGAGCTTCGGATCGGTGAGCTGGCCGTGGCCGTCGAAGCTGATCCAGTGATCGTAGCCAGGCCGCGGCTTGCCATCGTTGCCCATGTGCCACTTGCCGATGTGGGCCGTCTCGTAGCCCAGCCGTTGCAGCTGGAGGTGATAGTTGGGCAGCCGGTGGCTGGCAGCGTCGCGCGCGACATTGTCGATGATGCCGTGTCGGCTCGCGTACTGGCCGGTCAGGATCGAAGCGCGGTTGGGCGAGCAGATCGGCGTCGTGTGAAAGGCGCGCTCGAACAACGCGCCTTCGTACGCAATGCGGTCGATGTTGGGCGTTTTCAGGTACGGATGTCCGCCCGCGCCGAACTCGTCGAAGCGCAGGTCGTCAACCAGGATAACCAGGAAATTGGGCCGCCGCGCCATGATGCGCTATGAACAGCAGGACTTAGCCACGGAAACACACGGAAGCACGCCGAAACAGAACATTGACACAGAACACCCGAGATGAATTCAAGCCTTTTACAA
>JAOTTL010000259.1:0-4122 GCA_029864385.1 Betaproteobacteria bacterium
CGTGGTCGTGCCGCCGGCCTATAACCGCTTTCCCAACAATTTCTCGCACATTTTCGCGGGCGGTTACGCGGCGGGCTACTACAGTTACAAGTGGGCTGAGGTGCTGTCCGCGGATGCATACAGCCTGTTCGAGGAAAACGGGGTGCTCAACCCCGCGACCGGCAGCCGGTTCTGGACCGAGATTCTGGGCGTCGGAGGGAGCCGCCCCGCCATCGAGTCGTTCGTCGCTTTTCGCGGCCGCGAGCCAAAGATGGATGCGCTGCTGAGGCATAGCGGCATGAGCGCAGGAGCAGGGGCCCCGACGTCATGACGTCGGGGATGCGACCCGCGAGAGCCGCTGGCTGCCGACGCGTCACGGCTCGTTTTGCGATGGAGTGGCCGAGGCAGCGGCATGGCGGATGCCGCCGTGACAACGTGACAGTAATCACGTTTTGCGCGCCTAGAGTCGAAGTGCTACAGTCCATGCGGAAATCGTGTTTGCGGGAGCTTGCTTATGGGACGGTTCTTGATCCTGGCATTAGCGCTGAGCATGTTCTCGGGCGTCTCGCCCGCCGCGCAGCAGGTCTACGTTTGGACAGACGAGCTAGGCAATAAGGAATACCGCGATACGCCCCCGCCGCCCGGTGCGAGGAACGTGGAGCGCCGCAATATTGGTATCAGCACCATCCAGACCAGCGAGCTTCCCTATAGCGTACAGCAGGCAGTCAAGAACTTCCCGGTGACGCTGTGGGTACTCGATTGCGGTGCGGTCTGCGACAACGCGCGCGCCCATTTGTTGCGTCGCGGCGTGCCGCACACGGAAAAGGATCCGCAGGCCGACCGGGAGGCGTTCGAGAAACTAACCGGCGGCGTCGAGGTGCCCGTTCTTTACGTAGGAACAAATCGGCTCAAGGGCTATCTCGCTAGCGAGTGGGACGCCGCCCTTGACGTCGCGGGATATCCAAGGACCCCACCGTTGGGATTCAAGGCGCCAGTGAGGCCCGCGCCCGTTGCAAAACCGGCGGCAGCGCCGGCGAACGGCGCCCCTGGGGTCGGGGGAAGTCAGCAGGCCGCGGAACAACCTGCGGGCAAATGAAGCTGGCGACCTGGAACGTCAACTCTCTTAAAGTCCGACTCCCGCAAGTTCTCGACTGGGCCGGCAAGCAGCGGCCCGATGTGCTCTGCCTGCAGGAAACAAAGCTCGAGGACGCCAATTTTCCCGGCACGCAGCTCGAGGCCGCGGGATACCGCGTGCTGTTCAGCGGCCAGAAAACCTACAACGGGGTGGCGATTCTCTCCCGCGAGCCGAGCACTGATCCCGTGACCGCCATCCCGGCGTTTCCCGACGAGCAGAAACGCGTCCTCGCCGCCACTATAAGCGGCGTTCGCGTCGTGTGCCTTTACGTCCCGAACGGTGAAAGCGTCGGCTCCGAGAAGTATCAGTACAAGCTCCGCTGGCTTGCCGCGGCGCAGGACTGGCTCAAGGACGAGATCTCGCGCAATGCCCGCCTTGCCGTGCTGGGTGATTTCAATGTCGCGCCCGAGGCGCGAGACGTTCACGATCCGCAACTCTGGGACGGCAAGGTCCTGTTCAGCGAGCCGGAACGGGCAGCGCTGCGGGGGCTCATGGATGCCGGCCTGAGCGACTCGTTCCGGCTTTTCGAGCAACCGGAGCGCTCCTTCACCTGGTGGGATTATCGGATGAACGCGTTCCGCCGCAAGATGGGCCTGCGAATCGACCACATCCTGTTATCGAAACCGCTCGCGAAACAGTGCACGTCCTGCGCCATCGACGTTGAGCCGCGCGCGGCCGAGCGGCCTTCCGATCACGCACCCGTCATCGCCGAGCTAAACTTGTAGGAAGCCGAGACACAAAGGAAGCAAACACGAATCTGCGAATGCAGGCCCCAAGAAATCTGCATACCGCTTTCACCGATCAATAACCGGTGATCGACGGCCTGGCGACTCCGGTCGTTCAATTCTTGTCCTTGCTTTCCTTCGTGTCCTTTGTGTCCTTCGTGTCGATGCTTTACTGCTCGCCCTTCACGCCCTTCCAGAACGCGATATAACCTTTCACGTTATCGGCCGCCGGCTTGGTGTCCGGGTAGTACCACGCCGCATCCTTGTTGCTCTCGCCGTTGACCACCAAGTCGTAAGTAATTGTTAAATCGAATCCGACTTCTTGTCGGATTCGATTCCCAGCTCCTGCACCTTGCGCGTAAGAGTATTTCGCCCGACGCCCAGAAGCTGGGACGCCTCGATCCGGCGGCCGCGGGTATGGGCCAGCGCCTTGACAATGAGGGCCTTCTCGAAGCGACGTGCGAGCTCCTCCATGATTGCAGTTTCACCACGACTCAAGCGCAACTCGACCTCTTTCTCGAGCACGTCCACCCACCCCTGCGCCGCCGCGACTGCTGTTTCGGGCCGCAGCTCGGAGGGCAGGTCCTTCACCTCGATGTTGACCGATGGCGCCATGACGGTGAGCCAATGGCAGAGATTCTCGAGTTGCCGAACGTTGCCCGAAAAGTCCTGCGCGGCCAGATGCTTCACGGTCGGCTCGGAAAGGCGCTTCACCTCTACGCCCAGATCGCGCGCGCTTTTGGCAAGGAAATGGCGCGCCAGCGGCGCGATGTCCTCGCGCCGTTCCCGCAGCGCCGGCAAGCGCAGGCGAATGACGTTGAGGCGATGAAACAGGTCCTCGCGGAACAAACCCTGCTTTACGCGCGCATCCAGGTCCTGGTGGGTCGCCGCGATCACCCGCACGCTCGCCTTAATCGGCTGGTGGCCGCCGACGCGGTAGAAATTGCCCTCCGAGAGAACACGCAGCAACCGGGTCTGCAGCTCCGGCGGCATGTCACCAATCTCGTCCAGAAACAAGGTGCCACCTTCCGCCTGTTCGAAGCGGCCGCGCCGCATGGTCTGGGCGCCGGTGAAGGCGCCGCGCTCGTGGCCGAACAGTTCGGACTCCAGCAGCTCGCGCGGGATGGCCGCGGTGTTGATCGCGATGAATGACTTCGCCGCACGCGGGCTGTGACGGTGCAATGCGCGCGCCACGAGTTCCTTGCCGGTGCCCGACTCGCCCGTGATGAGGACGGTCGCGTGGGACTGTGACAGCCGTCCGATCGCCCGGAATACCTCCTGCAGCGCGGCTGCCTGGCCGAGAATCTCGGGATTCGCTTCCGCCGTTTCGGCCGCTCCTTCCTCACTCGCACTCTCGTCCAGCGCGCGGCGGATCAACTCGACTGCATGATCCACGTCGAACGGCTTCGGCAGATACTCGTAGGCACCACCCTGAAAAGCGGCCACTGCGCTTTCCAGGTCGGAATACGCGGTCATGATGATTACGGGCAGGCTCGCGTCCAGCGCCTTGGCCTTCTGCAATAGCTCGAGCCCCGACTCGCCCGGCATGCGGATATCGCTCACCACCACCTGAGGGGTTTCGGTGTCGAGCGCCGCGATCGCCTCGTGTGCCGAGGAGAAGGTTTTGAACGCAATGTTCTCACGGGTGAGCGCCTTCTCGAACACCCAGCGTATCGAGCGGTCGTCGTCAATGATCCAGACCGGCTTCATAACTTCAGTGAATGGTGAATGGTAAATGGTGAATGGGAAAAACGCTCATCTCCGGTCTCCTTAGAACCTTCTATTCCCTATTCCCTATTCCCTATTCCCTATTCCCTATTCCCCATTTCCTATTCCCTGTTCCCTGCTTCTTCTACGGGTAGCAAGATGGTGAAAACCGTTTCGCCCGGCGCGCTCTCGAAATAGATCATACCGTGATGCTGCGTGATGAACGTCTGCGCGAGCGTGAGCCCGAGTCCGCTGCCGCCGGCGCGCCCCGATACCAGGGGATGGAAAACGCGCTCGCGCAACTCGTCTGGAATCCCCGGCCCGTTGTCACAGATGTCGACGGCGATGGCATGGCGGTAGCGGCGGCGTGCAAGGGTAATCTGCCGCATGATACGGGTTTTCAGTCTGATTTGACCCTGCCCTTGCAGCGCCTGCGCAGCGTTGCGGGCAACGTTGAAAACCGCCTGGATGAGCTGCTCCTTGTCGCCGTTCACCGGCGGCAAGCTCACGTCATAGTCGCGCTCGACGGCGATGCCGGCGCGATACTCGGCGAGAATCACGCTTCTCACCCGATCG
>JAOTTL010000260.1:0-4100 GCA_029864385.1 Betaproteobacteria bacterium
TCGTCGCGGAGGTCATACGACCGCTCCCGGCCGCCGGACGCATCGTCCTCGACGTCCCCGATGGGGCCGCAATCGTGGTGCTCGGGAGCCCGAAGGAAGCGCTCGACATCGCGGAACGCTCGCAATTAGGCGCGGCGGACCTGCCCCTGTGCATCGGCGTCAACCACGGCCCGGTGACGCCCGTAGCCGACGATTTTCGGGGTCAGGGGCTTGCCGGCGACGGGCTTGTGACTGCTATGACCCTGTCGCAGGCCGCCGAGCCAGGACGTCTACTCGCGTCGCGACCGTTCCACGAAGCCCTGGAAGCGATTGCCCCGGGCCGCGCAGACGAACTCAAGCATGCCGGCGTGTTTACCGATGCCGGATTGCGAACTCATGAGTTCTACGCGCTCGACCTCCGCGCAGCCCGGGCGCACCAGCGGCGGCGGATCGCGTTGGGGGTGTTCACGGTCATCGGCATTCTGGCGGCGGGTTTTGGCGCGCGCGCGATGCGCTCCGTTGCCGTGTCAGCGCCTGCGCCGAGAGCGATCGCACCCGCCCCACTACCAGCACCAGAGCCGCCACCGCCGCCCCTTGCGCCAGCCATCATTGAATTTGCGATCAAGCCCAAGGGTGATGTCTACATCGACGGCGTTCGGAAGGGAACGACCCCGCCGCTGGCGCGGCTGGAAGTGAGTCCGGGATCCCACCGCATCAAGGTCGTGCACGGGAAATTCGCGCCGGTCTATCTGCAGGTGAATCTCGAGTCGTCTGAAGTCGTGATCGTCAAGCACGCTTTCGTGCGAAAGCGCAGGCCCGGCACGGCCCGCCGCCTGATGAACGACCTGCGGCGCCAACTCGGTTTCTAAGCATGGCGGGTAATACTCTCTCGCAGTTGGGCCGCTACCGCATTCTCGGGGAGCTGGGGCATGGCGCGATGGGCATGGTCTACAAGGCAGAGGATCCCCTGCTCGGGCGCATCGTTGCAATCAAGACCATTACTCTCGTCACGGACGCAGCCGAGCGCATCGAGTATGAAGCACGATTTTTCCAGGAAGCGAGGGCGGCAGGCGGGCTGAATCACCCCAACCTGATCACGATCCACGACATCGGCCGCGAGGGCGACATCGCGTACATGGCGATGGAACTGCTCGAAGGCGTTGAGCTACGCGAGGTGATGGCGCGTAGTCCGGTTCCGCTGCCGCTCGCGCTCGATATCGCCGTCCAGGCGGCCGAAGGGCTGGCGTTTGCGCACGAGCGTGGCGTGGTCCACCGCGATATCAAGCCGGGCAATATCATGATCGTGCGCGGCCGCCACGCGAAAATCATGGATTTCGGGATCGCAAGAATGCGCGCCTCCGATGTCAAGACACAGACCGGAGCGATCCTGGGCTCACCAAAATACATGTCCCCGGAGCAGGTGGCGGGAAAGCGCGTCGACCGCCGCGCTGACATCTTCTCGCTCGGCGTCGTGCTCTACGAGCTGGCGGCGGGGACGCCGCCTTTCGCCGCGCCCAACATGGCCCAGCTCATGCAGCAGATCGCGGTCGCGACGCCGCGTCCGCCCAGCGCGGTGAATCCTTCCCTCCCTGCGATGCTCGATCTCATCGTCGCGAGGGCGCTGGAGAAGGAGCCCGACGCGCGTTACCAGAGCGCCGCCGAAATGGCGGCCGACCTGCGCACGTGCCTCGCGGAACTGCCGGAGCTGCAGGACATACCACCGATGGCGAGCGAGTCTGCCGGCCAGCTGGACTTCGAGATCGATGCCACGATTGGCGTTCCCGAAGAAGCGGAGCGAACCATCCCGCGGGATCCAGCTGCGGCTCTGACCGCGATGAACGTCGCGGCGGGGTTCTCGACCGTTACCGGCCTCCATCTTGCGCTGTCGCGACGGTTCGATTCCGCGGAAGGCCTGCGGCAGCTCACCGCATTGGCAGCGGAAGGGCATTCGCCCAACCAAACCGCTGGCCGTCCCACTTCTTTAGCCCGATTGTGGCGCGACCCCGATCGCAACGCGTTCCTCGCCGCGACGCTAACCGCTGCCGTGGGCGCTTTCATCATCGCTTTTCTGTAGTATGTCCCGAAATCGAGGGACGCCCGGGAGAAGCTTGGAAAAATGACAGACAACACGCTGATCGAGATCAAGGGCCTGAGGCTCGCCTACGGGGAAAATCAAGTCCTGAACGGCATCGACCTGAGCGTGCCGCGCGGCAAGCTGGTCGCAATCCTGGGTGCCAGCGGTTGCGGCAAAACGACGTTGCTGCGCATGATCGGTGGCCAGATGCGTCCCGACGCAGGCCACGTGAAGGTGGAAGGCCAGACGATTCACGAGCTGGACGACGATGCGCTCTACCGGCTGCGTCGCAAAATGGGAATGATGTTCCAGAAGAGCGGTCTGTTCACCGACCTCTCCACGTTCGAGAATGTCGCTTTCCCGATGCGCGAGCTGACGGACCTGCCCGAGCCGGTCATACGCGACCTGGTGCTGATGAAGCTCCACGCGGTCGGGCTGCGCAGCGCCAATGACCTGATGCCGAGCGAGCTCTCCGGTGGCATGATGCGCCGCGTCGCGCTCGCCCGCGCGATCGCCCTTGACCCGATGCTCATCATGTACGACGAGCCGTTTGCCGGGCTCGACCCGATCTCGCTTAATGTGATCGCGAACCTCATTCGGCGGCTGAACGACGCACTCGGCACCACATCGATCGTCGTGACCTATGACGTCGCCGAATCGCTGAAGATCGTTGACTACGCTTACTTCATCTCGGATGGCGTTGTGATCTGGGGCGGCAGTGTCGAGGAGGTGAAGGCATCCCAGGATCCGTTCGTGCGCCAGTTCGTGGACTCACTGCCCGATGGCCCCGTGGCGTTCCACTACCCGAGCAAAACCTACGGGGCCGACCTCCGGCTCAGCGCTTGACGTCGCTCGAAGGAGCACCAACATGGGTTTCGAGGTCGGCGGGCTATTTGCACTGCTGATTCTGATTGCGGATATCGGGGCCATCGTCCAGATCGCGCAGAGTAAGGCGGCGCCCGGTAACAAGGCACTCTGGATCGTGCTGGTGCTGGTGCTGCCCATTCTCGGCCTCGTCATCTGGTTCATGCTTGGCCCGCGCGCGGTAAAGATCTGACGGCGGCAGGCCGTTCACGGGTGTCTTAGGAAGATCTCATAGAGCATGATGATGATCTCGGCCACGATCAGCAGCACGATATAGAGCTCGAGTCGTAGCGAGCGGCGGGTCTGCTCGAGCTGGGTCAGCGTCTGCGCCGTGCGACCGATCAGGTCGAGCTTGCTGCCCAGTGCCTCGTGGCGCTCCTTGATCTCAAACTCGTCCTCGAGCCGGATGAAAAGTCCCTCTAGCTCGGGGCGGGTCCACAAGAGCTCCGGTTTCTCACCCACGGCCACACGGCCGACCATCAGGTGCTCAGAGATTAGCATCGCCCCGATGTGCCGCACGAGCTCCTTCGCCTTGCCGGTGACGCGGCCGCTGCGCTGCAACTCGAGCGCCAGCGGCTCAATCCGGTCGAAGCTGCCGGCAATCTTTGCCTCATAAAATGCCAGGATCACGCTCTTCGATAGCACGTCGGCGACGATTTGCAGCCGATTGACGTCGTCGTTGAAGAGGTGGATGCGATCGCCTTGCATGCCCTCCGTCGTCCGCGGGTCGATGCGAATCTCGGTTTCCTCGGTTTCGGGCGGCGGAAACCGGCTGCCCACGAGGGGGGCGATCTGCTCAAGGAACACGGTCTCCTCGGGCTCGGTAACATCGAAGAAAACGACCACCCCGTAGCGAAAGAGCACCGCCGCACCGCCCCCTGGCACCCCCACGGTCAGGGGATATGACGCCAGCGGCTCCCCGCCTTTCCATGAGCGGATATCGATGCGGTCGCCCACCAGCACCGCTCTGGCCTTGAAATCGGGCCGGTCAGTCATGGCGAGAAGTCATGTGAATCGGCGGCTTGAGCGATGCTGGCTCTAGCAGCCTGTCGGACTTAACAGTCCGTACAGGCTGCTATAAGCAAAACCGGCCGACAATTTCAATGAAAACCCAGCCGCAGCGGCGGAACGTGAAAGGAGGCGAGGGTGAATTCGCATATCTGTCTTCCTTTCTTGCACATTT
>JAOTTL010000261.1:0-4096 GCA_029864385.1 Betaproteobacteria bacterium
ACGCGGGATGGAGATGAACGTTGACCTGGTGCTCAAAGCGACACAGGTCGACGGCGTCTACACCGACGATCCCAAAACGCACCCGGATGCCATGCGCTATCAGCGCCTGACCTTTGACGAGGCGATCATCAAGAACCTCAAGGTTATGGACGCCACGGCGTTGACCCTCTGCCGTGACCAGAAACTGCCAATCAACGTTTTCAGCATCCTCAAGCCGTTCGCACTCAGGCGCGTGGTGCTGGGCGAGGACGAGGGAACATTCCTGCAATTTTAAGTGCGCTTAGCCGACGCGGGGGTATGACCATGATTGCTGACGTCAAGAAGACCGCCGAGCAGAAGATGAAGAAGACCATCGAAACGCTCAGAAATGACCTGGCGAAAGTGCGTACCGGCCGCGCACACACGGGGCTGCTCGACCACATCATGGTGGATTACTACGGTACGCCCACGCCGCTTTCGCAAGTGGCAAACGTGACGCTGATCGATGCCCGTACCATCGGAGTCACGCCATGGGAGAAGAAAATGGCGGGAACCATCGAGAAAGCCATCCGCGATTCCGATCTGGGTTTGAATCCCGCGACGAGTGGCGATAATGTCCGGGTACCGATGCCGCCGCTCACCGAGGAGCGACGCAAGGAACTGACCAAGGTCGTGCGCCACGAAGGCGAGAACGCGCGTGTCGCGGTGCGCAACGTGCGGCGCGACGCGAACCATCATCTGAAGGATCTCCTCAAGCAAAAGAAAGTGGCGGAAGACGAGGAGCGCCGCGCGCAAGATGACGTTCAAAAGCTGACGGACCGCTACATCGCAGATGTCGACAAGCTCCTGCAGCAGAAGGAAGCGGATCTGATGGCGATCTGATCTTAGAGATGGCAAGCACGACACTCCAGATACCGAAAACGCACCGCACTCCGCGCCATATCGCCATCATCATGGATGGCAACGGGCGCTGGGCCAAGCAGCGATTGTTGCCGCGCGTCGCGGGCCACCGGCGCGGCGTGGAGGCTGTGCGCAATGTGGTGCGCGCCTGCGCTGAGCGCAGCGTCGATTACCTGACGCTGTTTGCATTCAGCAGCGAGAACTGGCGGCGGCCGCCCGAAGAGGTGTCGTTTCTCATGCAACTGTTCGTGTTGGCCTTGGAGCAGGAAATCGAAAAGCTCCATGAAAGCGGAGTCCGGTTCAGGGTCATCGGTGAGGTCATGCGATTCGAGCCCAAGCTCGTGCGGTTGATCCGCGACGCAGAAGCGCGCACGGCAGCGAACCGAAAGCTGACATTGACCGTTGCCGCGAACTACGGTGGACGGTGGGACATCCTTCAGGCGGTCAATCGCATGTTATGGGAGCACCCAGGCCTCGCGCGCGGATTCAGCGAGCGGGATCTGACGCCCTATCTGGCATTGGCCGCTGCACCGGAGCCCGACCTTTTTATCCGGACCGGGGGCGAGCAGCGCATCAGCAATTTCATGCTGTGGCAGCTCGCCTATACGGAGCTCTATTTCACGGACATGTTGTGGCCGGACTTCGACGCGGCGGCGCTTGATCGCGCGATCATTTCTTATCAACAGCGGGAGCGCCGTTTCGGGCAGACGAGTGAGCAACTACCCGCGGACGCCGGCCTATCGGCTCACCAGGTCCAAGACGTCAACAATGCCGGTTGACGGCGACGCCACGAACCCAACTTATCACCCTCCATGTTCTCTGCGCGACTGGCGACCGCGGCAGCGCTACTGGCCGTCTTCGTATCCGCGTTGCTGTATCTTCCGAATCAATGGTGGAGCGCGCTTCTGATACCGATATTGCTCGGGGCAAGTTGGGAATGGGGTCGCTTGGCGCGATACGGACCGATCGCGCGGTGGGCCTTTTGCGCGCTGGTATTAGGGTCGGCGCTCGCGCTCGGGCTGGGAGCGGGGCCTCGCCTTGGCGCAACCGTGTTTGCCATTAGTTGCGCGTTCTGGCTGCTGGTGGCTCCCGTGTGGCTGGCGATGCGCTGGCGCGTGGATTCACGAGTGGCGCTGACGCTCACAGGGTGGGTCGTTCTCGTGCCGACATGGCTGGCACTCGGTCGATTGCAGACGGAACCGGCGCAACTGCTCGCGCTCCTTGGCGTCGCGTGGCTGGCGGATACCGGGGCGTATTTTGCCGGCAAGACATGGGGCAAGCACAAGCTCGCCGTTGCGATCAGTCCCGGCAAGACCTGGGAGGGAGTAGTGGGCGCTGCAGCAGCAGTGGCAGTGTATTATGTGGTCCTGTCCCGCTGGATGCCCGAGTGGGATTGGTGGAGTGATGCACGAGGCGCGGTTTTGTTCGCCGGCGTGGCAGTGGTCAGCATAGTGGGTGACTTGTTCGAGTCGTGGATGAAGCGGCAGGCTGGAACCAAGGACAGCGGTACATTGCTGCCGGGACATGGCGGGATTCTCGACCGGATCGATAGCATTACATCGAGCATGCCCTTCGCTGCGGCGCTATTGCTCTACATTAAGTGAGGCGGGCATCCGGCTCATGACTGACAAACGGCGTCTAACCATCCTCGGCTCAACGGGCAGCGTCGGCGTCAACACGCTGGATGTCGTGGCACTTCATCCCGGGAAATTCGAGATCGTCGCGCTCACCGCGCGTAACCAGACGCAATTGCTGTTCGAGCAGTGTCTCAAATTCCAGCCGCGTTTTGCCGTGGTTCTGGAGCCCCCAATCGCCGAGGATCTTCGCCGTCGCGTGCGGCAGGCAGGTCTTGGCTGCGAGGTGTTGTGTGGCATCGAAGCTCTCGAGACAGTGGCGGCGCTGCCAGAGGTCGATACCGTGATGGCGGCGATAGTAGGGATCGCGGGCCTGCGCTCGACGCTGGCAGCGGCACGTGCCGGCAAGCGGGTCCTGCTGGCGAACAAGGAGTCTTTGGTGACAGCCGGTCCGTTGTTGATGGATGCGGTGCGCACCAGCGCAGCTCAGCTGCTGCCGATTGACAGCGAGCACAACGCCATCTTCCAGGCACTTCCGGCGTCCTACTCGGGTAGCCCTGACGTAGCGGGCGTGCGGCGCATCCTGCTCACTGCGTCGGGTGGACCCTTCCGCTTATTGCCGCTGCACCAGCTCGATAAAGTCACGCCCGAGCAGGCGTGCGCCCATCCCAACTGGGTAATGGGGCGGAAGATCTCGGTTGACTCGGCGACCATGATGAACAAGGGCCTGGAAGTGATCGAGGCCCACTGGCTGTTCAACGTCGCCCCAGAGCAAATCGAGGTCGTTGTTCATCCGGAGAGCGTAATCCATTCCCTTGTCGAGTACATCGATGGTTCGGTCATCGCGCAATTGGGCAATCCGGATATGCGCACGCCGATTGCTCACGCGCTGGACTTTCCGGAACGCATTGCGGCTGGCGTGCAGTTTCTTGATCTTGCGCGTGTCGGCGCACTGCACTTCGAGAAGCCTGACTTGCAGCGCTTCCCTTGCCTGCATCTCGCCTACCAGGCGCTCGCCGCGGGTGGGGCGGCGCCCACAGTACTCAATGCCGCGAACGAAGTGGCGGTTGCGCATTTCCTTTCGGGAGCGCTGAGTTTTTCGCGGATTTCTGAGGTCATTGAAGGCGTTTTAGCCGAGACGGATTTCGGCCCCGCACAAGACCTCGACGACATCCTCGCCGCCGACGCCGGCGCGCGGGCCACAGCCGAGCGCCGGCTTGGCCGGTCCCGTCTGTTCTCGGCTTCGGGCGCAAAGCGCCGCGCAGTGCGTTCCTGAGCACCGAAGCGCGCGAGACGATCAACCATCATGGCCCTGCTTACAACTGTCATCGCGTTCGTAGTTGCGCTCGGCTGTCTGATCGTAGTCCATGAGTTTGGGCATTATCTCGTTGCGCGTGCATGCGGCGTAAAGGTGCTGCGCTTCTCCGTAGGGTTCGGCCGGGCTTTATGGTCACGCAGGCTCGGGCGCGACGCGACCGAATGGGTTATAGCCGCCTTTCCGCTTGGTGGCTACGTGAAGATGGTTGACGAACGCGAGGGCGCAGTTGCGCCGGAGGACCTGCCGCGGGCCTTCAACCGGCAATCGGTGTGGCGTCGGATCGCGATCGTGGTCGCCGGGCCGGTTGCCAATTTTCTTCTGGCGG
>JAOTTL010000088.1:0-16599 GCA_029864385.1 Betaproteobacteria bacterium
CGGGGATGGGGGAATTGGGGCCCCTGCTCCTCCCTCTGGAGTGGCACTTCATTGGCCCGATCCAGAGCAACAAGACTCGCGTCATCGCCGAACACTTTCAATGGGTCCACAGCGTCGAGCGGGAGAAGATTGCAATACGCCTCAGCGACGCGCGACCCGCGGACCTGCCGCCGCTTGACGTGTGCATCCAGGTCAACGTCAGCGGTGAGCACGACAAGAGGGGCATTGGGCCGGGCGGGGAGGTTCAACTCGCGGAAGCGATCTCGCGGTTGCCGCGCCTGAGGCTGCGCGGCCTGATGGCGATACCCGAACCGACGCCCGACACCGTCGTGCAGCGACGCCAGTTCGCGTTGCTGCGCGAACTGCAGGAGAAGCTCGTCGCGCGTGGATACGTCCTGGATACGCTCTCGATGGGCATGTCCGATGATCTCGAGGCGGCGATCATGGAAGGCGCGACGATCGTGCGCGTCGGCACTGCAATCTTCGGCCCCCGAAACCGGTGACCGGTGACCGATGCCCAGTAAACCCCGCCGCCACGCGGCTGTTAACATACGGACCCATCGGCACCAAGCGCGAGTCACTGGGTCAAGATGAACATCACGTTCATTGGGGGCGGGAACATGGCAGGCGCCATCATCGGCGGCCTGATCAAGCAGGGGTGGCCGCCCGCTTGCATTACCGTGATCGAGATCGCCGCCGCCGCACGCACGCAGCTCGAGTCGCGCCTGAAGGTGAAGACCGCGCGAGCCGTGGACGCCGCCGCCGTGCAGGCCGACTGCATCGTTCTCGCCGTCAAGCCGCAACAAATGCGCGAAGTCGCGCAAGCCCTTGCGCCTTTGTTGCGCGCGCAGCTCGTCATCACGATTGCGGCCGGGATTCGCCTGGCCGATCTTTCGCGCTGGCTCGGCGGATATTCACGAATCGTGCGCGTCATGCCCAATACGCCAGCTTTGGCGCTGGCCGGCGTCTCCGGCCTCTACGCCCCGCCGGCCGCGAGCACCGCGGACCGGGCCGTCGCCGAGCGGATCCTCGGAGCGGTCGGCGCGACAGTTTGGCTGGAGCGCGAGCAGGATCTCGACGCGGTCACGGCGGTGTCGGGCAGTGGCCCGGCCTATGTGTTCTACTTCGTCGAAGCGCTGGAGCGGGCGGCAAGCGAGCTGGGCCTGGGACAGGGTGCGGCGCGCAAACTCGCGCTGGAGACTTTCGCGGGCGCAATCAAACTCGCTTGCGAAGCCGGCGAGCCCCCGGCCACCCTGCGCGCCCGCGTCACGTCCAAAGGGGGCACGACCGAGCGCGCGATCCTCGCCCTGGAGACGGACGGTGTGAAGGACGCCATCGCGCGCGCGGTGCGGGCCGCCGCCGAGCGCTCGCGCGAGCTCGGCGATGAGTTGGGCAGGGATTGATTAACCGCAGAGACGCAAAGACGCAGAGGAAACGCGGAGAAAATCCTATGGGTCGTTTTTCTTGGCGCAATCTTTGCGTCTCAGCGCCTTTGCGATGGACGTTTGGAGGGAACGCTTGCTCTCTGGCGCGCTGATATTTCTGGTCAACGTCGTATTCGACCTGTTGACGGTCACGCTGTTGCTGCGCTTCTACCTGCAATGGGCGCGCGCGCCTTACCGCAATCCACTTTCCGAGTTCCTGCACGCGCTCACCGACTTCATGGTGCGCCCGGCAAGGCGCGTCATACGCGGCTACTGGGGCCTGGACCTCGCGACACTGGCCCTCGCATGGCTTGCCCAGTTCCTGAATCTGTTTTTCGAGCTCCAGCTGCGGGGTTATCAGGTGGGCGCGCAGGCAGGTCTCGCCTTCGTCGGGCTCATCGCGATGGCAGCGGTGATGGTCCTGAAAATGGGACTGTACATCGTCATGGTGGCGGTCATCGTGCAAGCCGTCCTCACCTGGATCGGCCCCTACAGCCCGGTGATGCCGCTACTCAATAGCATGACGCGCCCGTTCCTGCGCGTGTTTCAGCGGTTCGTGCCGCCGATCGGAAACGTCGACCTCTCCTCGCTCTTCGTTCTGGTGGTCTGTCAGCTGCTGCTGATGGTGCCGGTAGCCTATCTCGAAGTAACCGCGGCCAGGCTGTTTTGATGGGCTGGCGCCACTACGACCCGGAGCGGCGCCGCCTGATCCTGACTATGCACGTCCAGCCCGGCGCAAGAAATAACCAGCTTGTGGGACTGCACGGCGATGCCTTGAAGGTGAAAATTGCCGCGCCGGCCACGGACAACAAAGCGAATTACCGCCGCCGATGAACGCCGATCATACGAAAGAAGTGATGAATAATGGTGATGGAAAATGGTGATGCGAAATAGTGATGAAGAACACCCGCAACTTCGTACATGACCATTAATCATCACCCTCTCTCATCACCAGCACCCATAACTATTCCCTGATCAGTGGTCGCCGGTCACCGGTCACCGGTCACCGGTCACATCAAGATGATGTCGAACTGCTCCTGATTGTAGGCCGTCTCGACCTGCAGCGCGACGGGCTTGCCAATGAAGTCGGAGAGCATGGCCAGCGACTGCGATTCCTCGTCGAGAAGCATGTCGATCACTGGCTGCGAGGCAAGGATCCGGAATTCGCGTGCGCTGAACTGCCGGGCTTCGCGCAGCACCTCCCTCAGAATCATGTAGCACACCGTTTGCGCCGTCTTCATCTGGCCGCCGCCTTCGCACACCGGGCACGCCTCGCACAGGAGGTGGGCCAGCGATTCGCGCGTCCTCTTACGCGTCATCTCGACCAGCCCTAGCTGCGTGAAGCCGTTCACCGTCATGCGCGTTCGGTCGCGCGCAAGGGCCTTGCGGAATTCGTTGAGCACGGCGTTCTTATGCTCCTCGGTGTCCATGTCGATGAAGTCGATGATGATGATGCCGCCGAGGTTTCTCAGCCTCAGCTGCCGTGCGATTACCTGCGCGGCCTCGAGATTGGTCTTGAAGATCGTGTCGTCGAAGCTGCGCCCCGTCACGAAACCGCCGGTGTTGACGTCGATCGTGGTTAGCGCTTCGGTCTGGTCAATGATGAGGTAGCCCCCGGACTTGAGACCGACACGGCGCGCCAGCGCCTTCTCGATCTCGTCCTCGACGCCGTAGAGATCGAACAGCGGCCGCTCGCCCTGATAGCACTCGACGCGCTCGGCTACGTTCGGCGTGAAGTCCTGGCCGAAGGACAACATCTGCTGCCAGGTCTCTCGCGAATCCACCAGGATCCGTGCCGTCTCCTCGTGCGCGAAATCCCGCAGCACGCGCAGGCTGAGATCGAGATCCTGGTAGAGCAACGCGAGGGGTGCGGCGGTGGCCACTTTTTCCTGGATCCCCGACCAGAGCCGCCGCAGGTAGTCCACATCGGACCTCAACTCTTGGTCGGAGGCTGCCTCGGCGACGGTACGAATGATGAAGCCGCCTTTCTCTGCGGGCGGCACGAGCAGCTGCAGCTTTTCGCGCAGATGTGCGCGCTCCTCCTCGTCCTCGATGCGCTGCGAAATGCCGATGTGAGAATCCTGCGGCAGGTAGACGAGAAAGCGTCCCGCGATCGAAATTTGGGTCGAGAGCCGTGCGGCCTTGGTGCCGATGGGGTCCTTCACCACCTGCACCATCAGGTTCTGCCCCTCCGAAATCAGTTTCTCGATCGGAATCGCAGGCTCCCCGTTGCCGCGGCGTCCCCATATGTCGGCGACGTGCAGGAAGGCAGCCCGCCCGCCGCCCACGTCGACAAAGGCGGACTGCATACCCGGCAGCACGCGGACGACCCGGCCCATGTAAACGTCGCCGACCAGTCCGCGCGAGGACGCGCGCTCGATGTGAACCTCCTGCGTTACGCCCTGCTCAATCACTGCCACCCGCGTCTCCTGCGGTGTGACGTTGACCAGGATTTCCTCGGTTACGGCCATAACAGGCTGGGCTAGCAGCCTGTCGGACCTAACAGTCCGTACAGGCTGCCAAAAGCAAAACCGGCTGACAATTTCAATGAGAACCCAGCCGAGGCGGCGGAATGTGAAGGGAGGTGAGGGTGAATTCGCATATCTGTCATCCTTTCCTGCAATTCTCCTAGTGCCGGTCTTGCATTAGGAGGTTGTCGAGGCTAAGTCCGACAAACTCCTAGAGCATCGAGATATTGAAGCGCGCGAGCAGGTCCGCAGTCTCTGCCAGCGGCAGCCCCATGATGCCGGAGTAGCTTCCCGCGATCCGCGTGACAAAGGCGCCGGCGCGCCCCTGAATGGCGTACGCGCCCGCCTTGTCGCCGGGCTCGCCGCTTGCGACATAGCGCCGGATCTCGGCATCGGCGAGTTCCCGGAACCACACGCTCGAGACGGAAAGCTGGGATTCGACCTGGTCCCGGTGTGCCACGGCAATCGCCGTGACCACCTGATGCTCGTGCCCGGAGAGCGTGTGCAGGATGCGCACGGCGTGCTCGGTGTCCTCGGGCTTGCCGATCAGCTGTTCATCGAAGACGACCGACGTGTCCGCCGCGAGCACGGGCTTGAGGGGCAGCCCGCGCTGGGCGACCTGGTACATCCCCGTCGTCGCCTTGGCGCTCGCGATGCGCAACGCGTAGGCGCCGGGCGATTCGTCCGGCAACGGCGTCTCGTCCACGTCCACGCCACGCCGCAAATCCTGGCGCAGCAGCAACAAATCGAACGGCACGCCGATCTGCTTGAGCAGCTCGCGCCGCCGCGGGCTGCGCGAGGCGAGGTAGATGCGTTTATCGGCGAGACTCATATTCTTGGAAAACGGTGAACGCTAATCGGCGACCCCCCACTGGAGCATACCCCCGGTTGCGGGGGAGGTGGGTGCGGTTCACTGTTCACTGTTCGCCCGTCTCTCACGGTGATAGGGGTGATTGTGCAGTATTGAGGCGGCGCGATAAAGCTGCTCCGCCAACACCACGCGGGCCAGCCCGTGCGGGAGCGTCAGAGGGGAAAGCGACCAGACCGCGTCCGAGCACTTCTTCACGCTTTCGGCCAGGCCGTCGGCCCCGCCGATGAGGAAGGCAATGTCTCGGCCGCTCTGCCGCCAGCGCGCGAGCCGCCGCGCAAGCTCCATCGTCGTAAATGCAGTGCCGCGTTCGTCGAGCGCAATCCTGCTGCAGCCAGCAGGCACGCCAGCAAGAATCCGCTCACCTTCCGCATCGATAGCGCGTCGGGCCCCACCGGCCCGGGGCGCGGGTTTGAGCACGATGAGCTCCATCCTCATCTCGCGCGGCATTCGACCGGCGTATTCGGCAAAACCGGCGTCTACCCAAACCGGCATGCGGTGCCCAACCGCCACGATTAAGAACCTCATGGCGATGGCTCGCCGTCAGGATGGGACGGCGCGGCTTCCGCGGCGCCCCTTGCGCGGCGGCGGCCCCCAGAGCTCTTCCAGGTTGTAGTGCTTCCGGGTAGCCGGCTGCATGATGTGGACGACCACGGAGCCGAGATCGACCAGGATCCACTCGCCCTCGCGCTCGCCCTCCACGCCATAGACACCCGCCCCTGCCGCCTTGAGCTTTTCCTGGACGTTGCGGGCGAGCGCCTTGCCCTGGCGGGCGGAATCGGCACTCGCGAGGATGATGCGGTCGAACAGCGCAGTCAGGCGCCTCACGTCGAGCACCACGATGTCGCGTCCCTTGATATCTTCCAGCGCCGCAACGGTGGTCTTGACCAGCTTGTCGAGTCTCATCAACCCCTATGAATATAGACCGTTCGACCGAATATAGTCGAGAACGGCTGCGGGCAGCAAATAGCGCGGGCTCTTGCCCGCCCGCAGCATTTCGCGCAGCGCCGTCGCGGAGATATCGAGCGCGGTAAAGGGGGCGACGACGATTCCCCCTGCGGGCGAGAGGTGGACCGCCAGCGGCTGCTGCATGAGGCGCGCCGAGTATTCGCGTGCCAGCGGGTGCGGCATCTGCTCGGCCCAGCGCTCGACCGGAAAGCCCGGCCGATGAGCGACCGCGATGTGCGCCAGCCCGAACAGCTCATGCCAGCGATGCCACGTCGCAAGTTCGAGAAAGGCATCTGCCCCGAGCAGCAAAACGAGCGCCCGCGTCGGCCCGACCTCCGCCCGCAGCGACGTGAGCGTGTCGAGCATGTAGCCCGGTCCGGAACGATGGCTCTCGCGTTCGTCCACGCGGAACCGTGGGTTGCCGCGCGCGGCAAGCCGCGTCATTGCCAGCCGGTGCTCGCTGGAGGCCGCGGGCGCGCTGCGGTGCGGCGGCGTGCCGCTCGGCAGCAGACGCACCTCGTCCAGCCGAAGCGCCTCTGCGAGCTCCTCGCCTAGACGCAAATGCCCGTAGTGGATCGGATCGAAGGTGCCGCCGAGGATGCCGATGGGGGCGATTGAGGCCACTCAATCGCCCAAGTAACGACTGACGACTGACGACTGACGGGTGAGCCGCGCCACGCTCAGCGACCTGACGTTCTCATAGCACTAGGCGGCGGATGTCGGAGAGGACGCTGCTGAGAAATGCAATGAAGCGCGCGCCCTGCGCGCCATCGATCACGCGGTGATCGTACGAAACCGACAGCGGCAGCATCAGCCGGGGCGCGAAGTCCTTGCCGGTCCACAGCGGTTTAATCATCGACCTGCCGACGCCGAGAATCGCCACTTCGGGCGCGTTGATGATGGGCGTGAAATGGCTGCCGCCAAGTCCCCCCAGGCTGGATATCGAGAAACAGCCGCCTTGAAGATCGTTCGGGGAAATCTTGCCTGCGCGCATGCGCTCGCTCAACTCGCCGAGTTCGCGTGCAAGCTCGAGCAGGCCCTTCTTGTCCACGTCGCGGATCACTGGAACGACCAGTCCATTGGGCGTGTCCACCGCCACGCCGACATGGAAGTACTGCTTGAGCACCAGGCTCTCGCCATCGGCCGAAAGTGAGGCGCTGAACTGCGGATACTGCTTCAGCGCCACGACGACGGCCTTGAGCAGGAAGCACAGGATGGTGAAGCGTATGCCCTGCTTCTTCGCTTCCTCGACCTGGATCTTGCGGAATTCCTCGAGTTCGGTGATGTCGGCCTCGTCATGCTGTGTGACGTGCGGAATCGTCAACCAGTTGCGGTGCAGATTGGCGCCCGAGAGCTTCTTGATGCGGGGAAGCGGCTGCGCGTTGATGGGGCCAAACTTCGCGAAGTCCACTTGTGGCAGGGGCGGCGGGCTCAAGCCAAGGCCGCCCTCGGCCGCACCCGGGCGCGCGAGCACCGCCTTCACGTGTTTCTGCACGTCCTCCCTAAGCACTCGCTCCTTGGGCCCGCTGCCCTTGACACGCGCGAGGTCGACCCCCAGCTCACGCGCGAATCGCCGCACGGAAGGACTCGCGTGCGCGCGTACAAACCCGATCTCGTCGATCCGCGCGTCGGCGCCCGCAGGCGCGCTCGCTGCTTCCGTCTCCCCGCGGGACAAGGGCTGAGCGGGAGGACTCGCCGGCGCTACCGGTGCCGGTTGCGGGGCGGGGGCGGGGGCGGGGCGGACCATCGGCTCTGCAGGGGCCGCTGGCGCTGGCTTTTCGGCCGCCGGCGGGGCCGCACTTGCCTCGTCCGCCGTCTCGAGCATCACGACGAGCGCGCCCTCGGAAACCTTGTCCCCAACCTTGACCCTGAGCTCCTTCACCACGCCGGCGGCAGGCGCGGGCACCTCCATGGTCGCCTTGTCGGATTCCAGCGTAACCAGCGAGTCCTCGGCCTTGACGTTATCGCCCGCCTTGACGAGGACCTCGATCACCGGCACATCCTTGAACTCGCCGATGTCGGGAACCTTAACTTCGATTACGTTGCTCATTGCAAATCAGTGACCAGTGACTAAAAAGCCAGAATGAAGACGCCGCTAGACGCCGCAAAAAAACGACGTTGCTTTGTCCCGGTCGTCTGTCTGCGTTCATCTGCGTTTATCTGCGTTTATCTGCGGCTAACAATGTTTTCTGATTCTTGAGACCCGCTATCGTCACGGGTCACGGGTGTCAGACCCGGGCCGGATTGGCCTTATCCGGATCGAGGCCGTACTGCTTGACTGCCTCGGCAATCTTCTTGCGCGGTAGCGCCTCCTGATCGGCGAGTGCCGTCAGGGCAGCCACCGCCACATGATGTCGGTCTACTTCGAAGAAATGACGCAGCGCCTTGCGTGTGTCGGAACGACCGAAGCCGTCCGTGCCTAGCACGCTGTAATGCGCCGGCTGCGGCAGGAAGCCGCGGATCTGGTCGGCGTACACCTTCATGTAATCCGTCGCGGCAATTACCGGCCCGGCACGGTCGCGCAGGCACTGCTCTACGTAGCAGGCCCGCCGTTCGTCCTGCGGGTGCAGCATGTTCCAGCGCGTCGTCTCGATCCCGTCGCGCCGCAACTCGTTGAAGCTCGTCACGCTCCAGATATCCGCGGAAACGCCGAAGTCCTTCTCCAGGAGCTCAGCACCGGCCATGACCTCGCGCAGGATCGTGCCGCTGCCCAGCAGCTGCACTTTCAACTGGCTTTTGTTCGTGGCTTTGCCTTCGGAGAGCAGGTACATCCCGCGCAGGATCCCTTTCTCCACACCCTCCGGCATGGGCGGATGCGCGTAGTTCTCGTTCATCACGGTGATGTAGTAGTAGACGTCCTCCTGCTCCTCGTACATGCGGCGCAGGCCATCCTGGATGATGACCGCGAGCTCATAGGCAAACGTTGGGTCGTAGGACACGCAATTGGGAATGGTCGAGGCGAGCACGTGACTGTGGCCGTCCTCGTGTTGCAGTCCTTCACCATTCAGGGTGGTCCGGCCGGCGGTGCCGCCGAGGAGAAAGCCGCGCGCGCGCATATCGCCTGCCGCCCACGCCAAGTCGCCAATGCGCTGGAAGCCGAACATTGAATAGAAGATGTAGAACGGGATCATCGGCTGGTTGTGCGTGCTGTAGGAGGTCGCCGCAGCGATCCACGAGCACATCGCTCCCGCCTCGCAGATGCCTTCCTGCAGGATCTGGCCGTTCTTGTCCTCTTTGTAGTACATGAGCTGGTCGGCGTCCTGGGGCGTGTAGAGCTGCCCGACATGGGAATAGATGCCGAGCTGCCGGAACATGCCCTCCATGCCGAAGGTGCGAGACTCGTCAGGTACGATCGGCACGACGAGCTTGCCGATGTTCTTGTCGCGGATGATTGTGCTGAGTATGCGCACGAACGCCATGGTGGTGGAGATCTCGCGACCGTCCGTGCCCTTAAGCTGCTGCTCGAAGGCCGCAAGCCCCGGCATCTTCAGCGGACTGGCCTTCCGGCGCCGGGCCGGGAGCTCCCCGCCCATCGCCCTCACCCGCTCGCGCAGGTACTTCATCTCGGGACTGTCCTCGGGCGGCTTGTAGAACGGCACCTCCTCCAGCTTATCGTCGGAGATCGGGAGATTAAAGCGGTCGCGAAACGCCCGGATTGAGGCGGTCCCCATCTTCTTCTGCTGATGGGTGATGTTCTGGCCTTCACCGGCCTCGCCCATGCCGTAGCCCTTCACCGTTTTTGCCAGGATCACGGTCGGCTGGTCCTTGTGCTTCATCGCCGCAGCGTACGCCGCGTAGACCTTGTGCGGATCGTGCCCGCCGCGGTTGAGCCGCCAGATGTCGTCGTCCGACATCTTCGCGACCATCTCCAGCAGCTCCGGGTATTTCCCGAAGAAATGTTTGCGCACGTACGCACCGTCGTTCGCCTTGAAGCGCTGGTATTCGCCGTCGACGCACTCCTCCATGCGCTTGAGGAGCAGTCCCTTCGTGTCGCGCATGAACAGCGGGTCCCAGTAGGAGCCCCAGATCACCTTGATGACGTTCCAGCCCGCCCCGCGGAACGCCGCTTCGAGCTCCTGGATGATCTTGCCGTTGCCACGCACCGGGCCGTCGAGGCGCTGCAGGTTGCAGTTCACGACAAAGATGAGGTTGTCGAGCTGCTCGCGCCCGGCCAGCGAGATCGCCCCGAGTGACTCCGGCTCGTCCATTTCGCCGTCGCCCATGAACGCCCAGACTTTCCGTCCCTGCGGCTCGACGACACCGCGGTCCTTGAAATAGCGCATGAAGCGCGCCTGGTAAATCGCCATGATCGGGCCGAGGCCCATCGAGACCGTCGGGAACTGCCAGAAATCGGGCATTAGCCACGGGTGCGGATAGGACGAGAGGCCCTTGCCGGCAACCTCCTGCCGAAAGTTGCCGAGTTGTTCCTCAGTGATGCGGCCTTCCAGGAAGGCGCGCGCGTAGACACCGGGCGCGGAGTGGCCCTGAATGTAGACGAGATCCCCGCCGAAAGTCTCGTTTGCGGCGCGGAAGAAATGATTGAAACCGATGTCATAGAGCGTAGCGGCTGACGCGAAACTGGCGATGTGGCCACCGAGCTCCGAGGATTCCTTGTTGGCGCGCACCACGGTTGCCATCGCGTTCCAACGCACGAGCGAGCGCAACTGGTTCTCGATCTCCGCGTCACCGGGGGAATGCTCTTCCTGAGAGAGCGGGATCGTGTTCATGTACGCGGTGTTGGCGTTGTAAGGAATGTAAGCGCCGCCGCGACGCGCCCGCTCCGTCAACCGCTCCAAGAGGAAGTTCGCGCGGGCCGGACCTTCACGCTCGAGTACGGAAGCGAGCGCCTCCAACCACTCGTTCGTCTCTTGAGGATCAACGTCGGGTTGTATGTCTTTCAGGTCCATTGCGGCCACCTATACGCATGTCAGGAACTCCGCGGCGGCGGAATCCTGTTTCGGCAATCAACTACTTACGGCACCTCGCATTGGGGGCCATTATAGCATCGGGAAATTGCCGCTTTTGCGCGGCAATTTAATGAGATAGCCCTACTTTCGCCCGCTGACCGGACCGCGCGTTCGAGTCTTGCTGACTGGACGAAGAGTTTATCGGCGTTTAGCTCCACAAACTACTGGCCACCTCCAAACTTCGCCGGACGCTTTTCGAGGAAAGCGGCCATGCCCTCCTTTTGGTCGGGGCTCGCGCAGCATCGCCCAAACAGATTTGATTCGAGAGCAAGCCCTGCAGCAAGTTCCATGTCCGCGCCGCGCCGGACCGCTTCCTTGCTGCAGCGCACCGCGAGCGGGCCTTTGCTTGCGACAATGCGCGCCATTTCAAGACCTCTCTGCATGAGCTCGGCCACCGGCACGACCGCGCTCGCCAAACCGATACCGAGCGCCTCCTCGGCCTTGACCTGGCGACCGGTCGTCAGCAGCTCGAGCGCGCGGGCCGGGCCGACCTTTCTCGGGAGTCGTTGCGTAGCCCCGAGTCCGGCACAGATGCCAAGGTTCACTTCCGGCTGACCGAACACGGCGCCTTCCGTCGCAATGATCCAATCGCAGGCGAGCGCGAGCTCGCAGCCGCCGCCTAGGCAGTAGCCGTTCACGAGGGCGATCACCGGCACCGGCACCGCCTCGAGCCGCGCGAAGGCGCGCGAGCCGCGCGCCGAAAACGCGCTGCCCTCTTCCTGCGTGAAGTTCTGCATCTCCGCGATGTCAGCGCCCGCGACGAATGCCTTGTCACCGGCGCCTGTGACGAGCGCGACCCGCGCTGCGGGATCCTGCGCGATGACGTTAGCTGCGGCATCGATCTCATCCAGCGTCGCCGAGTTCAGCGCGTTGAGCGCCTTCGGGCGGTTGACCGTGAGAAGATAGATGCCCGCCTCGGGCTGCTCCAGCAATATATTTTGATAGCTCATACTGAGCCGGTGAATGCTGATTGTTAAATGTTGAATGGAAAAGACGGACCAACGCGATGGTCAAGGGTTCGACCACCGTCCCTTTTATGATTCACAACGAACAATCGGCGTGCATCGGCGGCTAAATGCCAACATTCACGGCTTGACGGTTCTTGTTTCTCCATATCCGCGTTTATCTGCGGCTATAGTTCTTCTTCTTACTTCGGCGCCATTCGCACGGCGCCGTCGAGGCGGATCACCTCGCCATTCAGCATCGTGTTCGTGATGATGTGCTCGACCAGCGCCGCGAACTCGTCAGGCCGTCCAAGGCGCGGCGGAAACGGAATCTGGGCCGCAAGCGATTGCTGCAACTCCTCGTTGAAGCCGCCCACCATCGGCGTCTCGAAGATTCCGGGCGCAACGGTCATTACGCGGATCCCGAAGCGCGCCAGCTCGCGCGCCGCGGGCAGCGTCAAACCCACCACGCCCGCCTTTGAGGCGCTATAAGCGACCTGCCCGATCTGCCCGTCGAAGGCCGCGATCGACGCCGTGTTGACGATGATGCCACGCTCGCCTCCGCTGTCCGGCGTGTTTTCCGCCATCGCCTGCGCCGCGAGCCGCAGCACGTTGAAGGTGCCAACCAGGTTGATTTCGATCGTGCGGCGGAAGCCCTCCAGCCGGTGCGGCCCGCCTTTGCCCAGGACACGCTCCGCGGGAGCAATACCGGCGCAACTCACGGCGCCGTGCAACACCCCGAACTGTGACCGGGCGGCGGCGATGGCCCGGCTGAGCTGCCCTTCATTGGTTACGTCCGTGCCCACGAACAGCGCGGCTGGGCCGATAGCGCGCGCCAGCTTCGCGCCCTGCTCCCCGCTCAGGTCGCAGATCGCGACGTTGCCGCCGGCCCGGCCCAGCCGGCGCGCCGTTGCCGCGCCGAGTCCGGAAGCGCCACCGGTCACGAGAAAGGTCCTGCCCCTGATTTCCATGTCTGGAACTGCTGCCCGGTGAAAAGTAAACGATGAACGGACAAACGCGGCGGCCCGGAGGGATCAGCGTTTCTGGCGGCCCGCGGGCTGCTCCCTCTGCCGGCGTTCATCGGCGGGCCGCGACGCTGCCTCGTGGGTCTGCTTCGAGCCGACGTGAACCTTGACGTAAGCCCCGGGCGCGTCCTCGATCACCCTGAGCTTGCCCTTGCCGGGAACACGCGCCGGCACTTTCTTGCCGCCATGACCCGCGATCCACTTGCTCCAGTCGGTCCACCACGAGCCGGGGTGCTGACGCGCGCCGCTTAGCCAGTCCTCGGGATCCTCGATCAGCTTGTCATTTGTCCAGTAGCAATACTTGTTTGCCGCCGGCGGATTGACGATGCCGGCGATGTGCCCCGAGCCACCTAGCACGAAACGCACCGGGCCCTTCAGCAACCGCGCACCGGCATACGTCGACCGCCAGGGGGCAATGTGATCCTCGAGCGTCGCGATGAAGTAGGCGGGGACCTCGACCCGCGAAACGTCGATCGGCACGCCGTCGATCTCGATGCCACCCGGCTTGGTCAGCTGATTGCGCAAGTACATGTTGCGCAGGTAGAAGCTGTGCATGGTTGCGGGCATACGCGTCGAATCCGAGTTCCAGTAAAGCAGGTCGAACGGGAACGGGTCGCGCCCGAGCAGGTAGTTGTTCACCACGAAGGTCCAGATGAGATCGTTCGCGCGCAGCATGTTAAACGTGGTCGCCATCTCGGCGCCCTCCAAATAGCCGCGCCGCTTCATGCGCTTTTCGAGCGCGTCGAGCTGCTTCTCATCGATGAACACCTCGAGCTCGCCGGCCTCGGCAAAATCGATCATCGTGACGAAGAAGGTCGCGGAGCTGATCCGCCGCTCACCCTTCGCTGCAAGGTACGCGAGCGCGCAGGCAAGCAGTGTGCCGCCGAGGCAATAGCCGATAACGTTCACCTCGCGCTCGCCAGTGGCCTTCTCGATGGCGTCGAGCGCGGCAAGCGCCCCCTCGCGCAGGTAATCGTCGAAACGCTTGTGCGCGAGCTGCTCGTCCGGGTTGACCCATGACATCACGAACACGCTCTGGCCCTGGTCGACCGCCCACTTGATGAAAGAGTTGTCCTCGCGCAGATCGAGGATGTAGTACTTGTTGATCCACGGTGGAATGATGAGCAGCGGACGGCGGTAAACGTCCGGAGTGGCCGGATCGTATTGAATGAGCTGCATCAGCTCGTTCTCGTAGATCACTTTCCCCGGCGTGGTGGCGATGTTGAGCCCCAGCTTGAATGCGTTTTCGTCGGTCATCCGCACCTGGATCTGCTCGCCGTCGCCGCGCGAGAGATCGTCGAGCAGGTTGCTCAGGCCCTTGACGAGGTTCTTGCCCCCCGTCGCCACCGTTTCGCGCATCACCTCGGGATTGGTTAACACGAAATTGCTCGGGGACAGCGCGTCGATGTACTGGCGCGTGTAGAAATCCACTTTCTTGGCTGCTTTCTGGTCCAGCCCTTCGACGCCCGCCACCGCCTGGTGCAGGTGCTTGGCGGAAATGAGATAGGACTGCTTGATATAGTCGTAGAGGAAGTTCTGTTCCCAATCCTCGTGCTTGAACCGGCGGTCGCTCTTGTGGGGTTGCGCCACAGGTGTTGTGTCCTGGCCTATGAATCTCAACCATGAGCTCTGCATCAGCGACGCGTAGTCCTGCCACATGCGCATCTGCGCCTCGGCGAGCTTGAACGGATCGGCCAGCAGCTTTGCCCATGTATCAAAGAACGCCTGCGCAACACCAAGCTCGTCCGCCAGTCCCAGCGCGCCGCCGGTCGTGCGCCGGTCAAGGGACTGCCCGAGGAGTTCCACGCTCTTGCGGGCAACGTCGGCGTAGAGCCGGGCGAGTTCCGCCGGATCGTAGGCGTGGTGCTGCGATTGCCGATGGGCACTCATTTCGAGTCCTTAGGTGTTGGTCGCGTGCGGCGCGCGCGATACGGCAGGCGGCGTCCTGGCTCGCGTAGCGAGACCTGAATGCGTCTCGGTCGCCGCAACCTGCATCACTATTGACGTTAACGTAAACGTTATATACCCTGATGCGCAATTGCCGAAGCGCACTCATACTACTCCTCATTGCTGCATGGCACAATGCGTAATCGCTACTCCATTTCCGAGCTGGCCCAAGAGGTTGGCATTACCACGCGCACGATTCGCTACTATGAGGACCAAGGCCTGCTGAGCCCCGGACGTGATGGTCTGAATCGCGTTTTCAGCAACCGGGATCGCGTGCGACTCAAGCTTGCGCTCCGCGGCAAGCGCCTCGGCTTCACCTTGAGCGAGATCCGGGAACTCTTCGAGCTCTACGATGTTTCGCGCGACGAGCGGCGCGAGTTGGAGGCGTTCCTCGCCAAGCTCAACCGGCATCGCACGATGCTCGAACAGCGGCGTGAGGACATCGAGATCATGCTGAATGAGATCAGTTTTTTTGCTGACCAGTGCCGCCGTCTGCTCAAGGAAGAGGCCGCCTGAAGCTTTGCTTGGTCTGTTTTTGGAACGCAACGCTACCTAACGTTTACGTAAATGTAATATCCGCCCACACGCAACCCGAGGCGGTGCAGCGTGGCGCTGCCGCGGAGGACGAGACGCTGGTTACGGAGAAAATCTCCGGAAAGCCGGCGCGCGCACTTGCCAATCGTTTCATCCGCGAGATGGAAGCGGCCGACGCGCCGCAACTCGTGTGCCCCGCGCAGAACACCTTGACGGGACCGCTCCGGGCCGCCGCTAAAAAGACCGGCAGGCACGAATTTCCCTCCCTGTATGCCGGCCAGCCCGCGGCGCTCGCCTGCGCGCTGCCAGCCGGTGAGCTCGCAGCGCAGCTTAACGCCGAGGCGCTCGACCGGCTCGCGGCCCTGCGCCGTCAGACTTCTCCCGCCCGCATGAACGCGCTAGTCTTCGATACAGTTGCCCGCCGGCTCGATTATCCTCCGCAATGAGGCGCTAGATGCGTGATGACCCGATGATAATCGCCTCCGCTGCCCGCACTTCGTTCGGGAGGGTCATGGGCGAACTCAGTGCAGTGGCCGCCCCCGCGCTCGGCGCTTCGGGCGCGCGCATCATGGTGACGCTGCTCGCCGCGCTTCGGGAATACGGCCTCAAGCGCGGCATCGTTTCACGGCGCATCGGCGGCGGTGGAGCGACGGCGATCGCGTTCGAACACTTGCTCGGATGAGGCGTGACCGACAGTGCGTGATTGGTCACTTGTTCTCCGTTCACTGGTTACCGTTCCCCGTTCACCCCGATAGGTAAACGCATGGCGAACCCAATCGACTTCTACTTCGATTTCTCCTCACCCTATGGCTATCTCGCCAGCACGAGAATCGACGAGATCGCCGCAAAATACGGCCGCAGCGTGACCTGGCGGCCCGTCCTTCTCGGGGCAATCTTCAAGATCTCCGGCGGGCAGCCGCTGCCCACGATCCCGCTCAAAGGAAGCTACGCCACGCACGATATGGCGCGCACGGCACGGTTGATGAAAGTGCCGTTCAAGCTGCCCTCGAAGTTTCCGGTCGCCGCGACGGCGCCCAGCCGCGCCTTTTACTGGGTCAGCGACCGGGATCCGGCGCTCGGCAAGGTGCTCGCCCGCGCGCTGTTCCATGCCTGCTTCGCGGAGGAGCGGGACATCTCAAACCCCGAGGTGACCAGCAACGTCGCCGCCAAGATCGGCGTGAGCAAGGAAGAACTCTTGCGGGCGCTCAACGAGCCGGCGGTCAAGGAGCGGCTTCGGAGCGAAGTGGATGCCGCGATCGAGCGCGGCGTTTTTGGTTCGCCCTATATCGTCATCGATGGCGAGCCGTTCTGGGGCGCGGACCGGCTCGATCAGGTAGAAAAATGGCTCGAGACTGGTGGCTGGTAGCACCAGCCCGTTCAAGGTTCAACGTTCCAGGTTCCAGGTTCCAGGTTCCAGGTTCCAGGTTCCAGGTTCCAGGTTCCAGGTTCCAGGTTCCAGGTTCCAGGTTCCAGG
>JAOTTL010000262.1:0-4048 GCA_029864385.1 Betaproteobacteria bacterium
GCTATTACCGTCGTTGGAACTCTGCACGGCGCTTCGCTCAGCGCAGGTGGCCTGGCGCACGCCGACGCAGTCCTTGCCGCAGGAGGTCAACCCGCGTTCGGTTTTCTACCGCTTGTTCGGGCAGGGCGACACGGATGCTGAGCGCCAGGCCATAATGAAGGAGACCGCGAGTGTCCTCGACCGAGTGAAGGGTGAGGCGGATCAGTTACAGGCTCGTCTTGGCGGATACGACCGCTCTGTGGTCAGCGATTATTTGGACTCCGTCCGCGAGATCGAGCGCCGCGTGCAGATGAGCCAGGCGCAAGATCAGGGAGAGTTGCAGATTCCGGATGCACCGATCGGAGTGCCGAACGATATCGATGAGCATATGAAGCTCATGTTCGACTTAATGGGTTTGGCGTTTCAGGCGGACTTGACGCGCGTCATCACGTTCTCGCTCGACAAAGAGGCGAGCATGCGTACTTACAACAATATAGGTATTTCCGAAGCGTTCCATCCGCTGTCGCATCACGGTAACGAGCGCACGAAGCAGGAGAAGCTCGTCAAACTGCAAAACTACCACACGCTAAAGTTCGCCGGCTTCATCGAGAAGCTCGCAACGACACAGGAGGGCGATGGGACCCTGCTAGACCACTCGACGATTCTGTATGGCAGCAACATGAGCGACAGCAATCGGCACAACAACGATCCGTTGCCTGCGGCCGTGCTCGGTCGCGCCCATGGTCGAATCAAGGGCGGCCAGCACCTGAGCTATCCACAGGATTCGCGCTTCTCCGACCTGCTGCTAAGTCTGCTGCAGAGGTCGGAAATTCCGGTCGAATCGATCGGCGACAGTGGCGGTTTGCTCGCGGAGGTATAAGCATGAAAGTCAAGCTGGCCGGGCTGGTCGCCGTGCTCGTGGGCACGGCGGGGCTTGCGGCTGAGGTGTCCTTGCTCGAGGCCGTGGAAGAAGGTGATCGGGCGACGGCGCTGAAGCTGCTGGAGGCGGGCCGCGATGTTCGAGCGCGGGGTCCGGACGGCACGACGGCGCTGATGTGGGCCGCGTATCACGATGACGCGGAGCTGGTTGGGCGGCTGCTCGACGCGGGTGCGGACGTGAACGCGACCAACGATTACGGCGTGACCGCGCTGTCAGAGGCCGCGATTGTGGGCTCGACGCCGATCATCGAGGCGCTGCTTACGGCCGGGGCGGACGCCAATGCGCGCAATCCGGAAGGCGAGACGCCGCTGATGGTGGTGGCGCGGACTGGGAACGTGGACGCCGCCAAGCGGCTGCTCGACGCGGGTGCGGATATCAACGCCAAGGAACAATGGGGCGGTCAATCGGCGTTGATGTGGGCCGCGGCGCAGAGCCAGCCGAAGATGATCGAATTTTTGGTCGCCAACGGGGCCGACATCGACGCGAGGGGTATCGCGCGGAACTGGCAGCGTAAGGTGATTCGGGAGCCTCGGCCGAAGGATATGCACAAGGGCGGTTTCACGCCGTTGTTGTACGCAGCCCGGGAAGGCTGCATCGAGTGCGCGCAAAAGCTGCTGGCCGGCGGGGCGGATCCTGATCTGGCGGACCCGGAGCGTGTCACGCCGTTGGTGTTGGCGATGATCAATCTGCATTTCGACTTTGCGGCGTACATGATCGGCGCGGGCGCCGAGGTGGACAAGTGGGATCTGTTCGGACGCACGGCGCTGTACATGGCCGCCGATACGCATACGCTGCCGAAGGCGGGCAACGGCGCGATGGTGGTGCTGCCGAGCGTGGACGACCACACGGCATTGGACGTGGCGCGGCTGCTGCTTGAGGCCGGGGCAGACCCGAATATCCGGCTCAAGCGCAGACCGCCGTACCGGAATGTGCCGCAGGATCGCGGCGGCGATTCCATACTGGCCCAGGGGGCGACACCTCTGCTCAGAGCGGCGCGAGCCGGCGATGCGGAGCTGGTTAAGCTGCTGTTGGAACATGGTGCGCTGGTCGACCTGCCGAGCAAGGAAGGCGTCACGCCGCTCATGGCCGCGGCCGGGGTGGAGTACGGCTTGCGCGTGACCCGCGGCCGTGATCGGAGCGAGGAGGGTGTGCTGGCCACGCTCGAGCTTCTCATCGATGCCGGGGCCGATGTCAACGCAAGGATGGTGACCGAAGCCTACGGCAACAGCTACAGCGCTCGCACGCGGCGGCGCAACGATTTCAGCTATGAGAGCCGCGGCCGGCAAGTGCCGAGCCCGAAGGCGCTGCCTCATCATACGGCGCTGCACGGCGCGGCAATGAAGGGGTTCACTTCGGTCGTCGAGTTCCTCGTCGCGCACGGCGCTAGTCTCGAGGTCAAAGACGCCAACGGTCGTCTGCCGATCGACCTAGCGAGGGGGCGCTACGACGAGGATTTCCTCCGTCAGGCCGCTGAGCCCCACGTCGAAACCGTAGCGCTGCTAGAGAATTTGATGGCAGCACGCGCAGGCGCTGCCGAGTAAGATCATCGACGGCTCGGTGTCTCGATCGGTTGACGTGACTGCCGCCGTCAAGGCTGGGCCGTGTTAGGATCAGGCTATCCAGTCCACCCAGAGGTCCCTGCAATGCAGAAGATCGCGACGCTGCTTATATCCTTCCTGCTCGTCGGCTGCGTGGCCACGGGCGCGGATTTGGCCGCGAATCTCACGACGACACAGCATTCTTCCCCCGACTTGCAAGGCTCAGTGGCCGAAGGCGCCACGCCTGCCAGTCTGGTCGGGAACGCTCAACACAGTAACGCGAGCGCCATTGCCGAGCTCGAGCAGATAAAGACCGTCAGTACTGATGAGATCGGCGGTGGCGAGCAGGCGGTGTGCCGGTACGTGCTGCCAACGGGGTCGCGCATCGCTCGGAAGCAGTGTTACATCTACGATCCGATCGATGAGGCGCTCGACGAGATGGTCACTCGCGAGACAGTCGAGGACATGCGGCAACAAGCGTTGCTTCGGCAGAAGGCCGAACTCGAGCGAACGATGCGTGGTGGGTTTGGCGGCAGCACCCGCTAGTCTGATACGTTTTGTGCCCGCAAGCGGCTGAGATCCTACTTATTGGTGGTTTCCTCAGTGTAGCCCTTTCGCGTTCAATCGTTAGCTCGTCGCACGCGCACGCCCCGGGGGCCACCCTCAGCGCGTAGGAAGAAGCTACCCATGGCGGCTACGGCGATCTCGGCGGAGAACGGCACGGGCGGGTAGCGGCTGCCCCGCGGACCGTAGATCTGAACAAACACCTCGCCATCGTCCGTGATGAAGCGCATATTCCCGCGCGCGAGCTCGTGAGCATCGACGATCATGACGTACCGAGGGCCCCCTTCTTCGTCGACAGCCGTTCGGCCGGAATCGCCCCGGGCCGCGGGCTCCGATACGGGCCGTGCAGTGCTCGCGGCCGGCACCGTTGGGCTGGCCGGCTGGGAGAGCGGCGCGACGCTTGCGGGAGCGCTCGATGGTTCTGCGGGTATCGATTCACGGACAACGATGGCTTCGAGACAGGCCAAGCGCGCTTGGTCTTGTTCGACATCAAGACACGCGACGAGCTCTGCGAGCGCTTCGTTGGACTGAGCGAGCACGAACGTGGGCGTCGCGGTGGCCAGGATCAGGAATGGTAGGAGCGTGGTCGGCAACAGAGTGAATCTCATCCGCATTGCTTACCCTCCAACGTTGTTCTTCTACGTTAATGTTACGGCGATAGATCCCATCGTGCCAATCAGCACGCAAGGTCGCTGCCAACCTCAAGACGATGCCGCTCTGGAAGCTGCAGAACCTCGGCAGCGACAGCGACGAGCCCCTCTACCGACGGTCCGAATTCGCGGACGGCACGATTCGTCTGCTGCCAGGCGCGCCGGTGGCATTGGAGCGCCCTACGGACTCGTGCTCGACGCCGTACGCGGCGCTTCGGTTCGGCATCACTAGCATCAAGGCGAACGTGCCGATGCGGCGGGTTGGCGAGGGAGCAGATGCGAGAGTAGTATCCCAGTAAAACATCGAGCAGGCCCAAGGGGGTGGGGAATAATGAGCTCGTTGCTTGAGCGGTCAGGACCAGCGGCCGCGATACTCC
>JAOTTL010000263.1:0-3974 GCA_029864385.1 Betaproteobacteria bacterium
GTTCGGGATATTCCCACTTGAGATCGAGGCCACCCAGAATGCCCTGCGCCTTGAGCGCCTGCAGTACGGGCGCCGCCGGCGTAGGCAGCCGCAGGGCCGTTTCGTGGAAGAACGCACCACTGAATGCGCGACTCACGCCGCCGACCGCCTTGAGCTTCGATGCGAGCGCCAGCGTGTTCGCGTGGCAGGCGCGCGCGACACGCGCGAGCCCCTCGGGTCCAAGTAACGCCATGTGCACCGTCGCAGCGGCCACCATGAGTCCCTGATTGGTGCAGATATTCGAGGTCGCTTTCGAGCGGCGGATGTGCTGCTCGCGTGCTTGCAAGGTGAGCACGAAGCCGCGCCGGCCTTCGGCATCGGTGGTCGCTCCGACGATGCGGCCAGGCATCTGTCGCACCAGATCCTTGCGGCACGCCATGAAACCGAAGTACGGACCGCCGCCCGCCAACGGCGAGCCGAGCGGCTGGCCGTCGCCCACCGCGATGTCGGCGCCCGTACTGCCCCACTCACCCGGCGGCTTGAGCAGCGCGAGCGCGATCGGGTTTACGACCGCAAGCGCGAGCGCGCCGCGCAGGTGCGCCCAATTGGTCAGTTCATCCACCGGCTCCAGCACGCCGAAAAAGTTGGGTTGCGGCACGACGACCGCGGCAATGTCGCCTCCGCGCGCAGCCGAGTCGAGCGCGTCGGTCATCACGTGCCCCGCCTCCCGGTCATACGGCGCCTCGATCAACTCGATGCCCTGGTTGCGCACAATCGTGCGTGCCACCTTGCGCCACACCGGGTGCACCGAGGCTGGCACCAGCACGCGCCGCGATGTCTTGTGGGTGCGCACCGCCATCAGCACCGCTTCGGCCAGCGCGGAGGCGCCGTCATAAAGGCTCGTGTTGGTGACGTCGAGCCCGGTGAGCGAGGCCATCATCGTCTGGTACTCGTAGAGCAGCTGTAGCGTGCCCTGGCTCGCCTCCGCCTGATAGGGCGTATAGGCCGAGTAGAACTCCCCACGCGTCACGATCTGCCAGACGGCCGCAGGGATGTGGTGCTCGTAGGCTCCGGCACCGATGAAATTGAGCCAGGTTCCGTCGCGCTCCGCGCGGTCGCGCATCAAACGCGCGACCTCCATCTCGTTGAGCGCCGCGGGCATGCCCGTGGAGGGGCCCGCGCGCAGCTCCCGCGGGATTTCGTCGAAGAGCTCCTCCACCGAGCCCACGCCGATCGCGGCGAGCATCTCGCAAACGTCCTGCTCAGTGTGCGGAATGAACGGCATGTGTCCGCTATGGCTGACGGGTGACGGGTGATGGGTGATGGGTGATCGCGTGATGACGAACCGGTTTTTCCTCGTCCTGCCCGTTACCCGCCTTATCTGTCACTCGTCACCGCCCTCAGTGATGGTCCTCTGCGGCAACCTTCTCGTAGCCGGCGGCATCAAGCAGCGCCTCGAGCTCGCCGGGAGCGCTGGGCTTCAACCGGAACATCCAGGCTGTATACGGATCCTCGTTCACACGCTCCGGGTGATCCGAGACCTCCTGGTTCACGGCCATCACCTCGCCTGAGACCGGCGCATAGAGGTCCGCGGCCGCCTTGACCGATTCGATGACAGCGCACTCCTCACCCTGCTTGAGCTTGCGGCCGACGTCAGGGTTTTGCACGAACACCACGTCCCCCAGCTGCTCCTGCGCGTGGAACGTGATGCCGACCGTCACGGAACCATCGGGCTCCGCTTTTACCCATTCGTGGTTCTTGGTGTACTTCAGATCTTTTGGTGTCGTCATGGTGCCTCCAAAAAAAAACTATACCGCAGAGACGCTAAGGCGCAAAGATCACAAAAAGGGAACTCCTTGCGAATCCTTGGCGTCTTGGCGTCTTTGCGGTTCAAATGGTTACCAGGATTCTCCCGCAGCGCACGAACGGGGGTTTGACCACTCTTGCGCGCAACCAGTTTCGACGCACCTCCACTTCGACCTCGTCATCGGGGACCACGGCGCAGGGCATTCGCGCCAGCGCGACGGAACGGTTGAGCGTCGGGGAAAATCCCCCGCTGGTGACCTCTCCCTTGCCCGCCATGCAGCGCACTTTCTGGTGGCCGCGCATGACCCCCTTGTCGATCAGCGCCAGACCGAGCAGCTGTTGTGTCGCAGGCTTTGCTTCCAGCGCCCGCTGGCCGATGAATTCGCGCGCTTCTCCGAGCGCAACCGTCCACGCCAGCCCGGATTCCTGGGGCGTAACGGTCTCGTCCATGTCCTGGCCGTAGAGGTTCATTCCGGCTTCGAGCCGCAGGGTGTCACGCGCGCCCAGCCCCGCGGGCGCGACGCCGGCCGCGAGCAGCGCGCTCCACAATGCGGCGACACCGTCCCCCGGCAGCAAGATCTCGAACCCGTCTTCGCCGGTATAGCCGGTGCGCGCGATGAACATCTCGCCCACTTCGGCGGACTGGAAGTATGCGAGCGACGCTGTCGCCGCCCGCGCTGCCGGCACCGCGTCCCATGTTTTCTCTCGCGCGCGCGGCCCCTGCACCGCGAGAATGGCAAGATCGTGGCGCCGCTCGATCCGCACGGTCCCGGCCTCGCGTTGTGAGCCAAGCCAGGCGCAGTCCTTTTCTGCCGTGCCCGCGTTCAACACCAGCCGGAAACGCTCGTCGCCCCGCCAGTATGCAATGAGGTCGTCGAGAATGCCGCCAGCCTCGTTCAGCAGGCACGAGTAGAGCGCCTTGCCGGGAATCTTGAGCCTCGCGACATCGTTCGCGAGCAACCGCCGCAGGAAAGCCCGCGCACCGCTCCCGCTGATGTCGACCGCCAGCATGTGCGAAACGTCGAACACGCCGGCAGCGCTTCGCACGGCCCGATGCTCCTCGATCTGCGAGCCGTAGTGCAGCGGCATTTCCCAGCCCGCGAAATCCACCATCCTCGCGCCCAGCATGCGATGCGCGGCGGCAAGTGGTGTGCTACGAAGCGCGGCTGCAGTCATCCGGTCCCAGATGCAAAAAAGGGGCGAGGCCGGTACTCCGGCATCACCCCTCTGTCCTCAGGAATCCGCTGATGGATTCCCATCTGAGAGATTGCGGCGTCACTGCGCGTAGCAAGGCACGCACCGAGATCACGGCGCCGCCAGCAGGTTGAGGCGGAAGCCGGCGGGATCAAGGGTCCCGGCGTCAAGGTCCAGCTGCACCGTGATCTCAGCGTTCGCCGGAATGCCGCTGGCCGGATCACGTCCCGACTCAAGATACTCCGCGGGCAGGAAGATGCGCCGCGCGAGCGTGTGCTCCATTTTGTTCGTTAGCACCAGGTCGAGCGCCGGATAGCCGACGTCGTGTCCTGCGTGGTTACGCAGCGTCGCCGTGAGCTGGATCCGCGAAGGCTGTTTCGAATCGGCGAACTGGAGATCCGAGGCTTCGATCGCAAGCAGCGTTGGACGCTGCGGCGGCATCACCGTGCACCGCAACGGTTTGCACAGGCGCAGCAGATGGGGCTTCAGCCCCGGAAACTGCGTCGCGAGTTCGCTGCGGTACACATAGGCTGCATGCCCGCCCAGCACGAAGAAAACCAGCGCCGCCCCCACCGCCCACCACCGGGCCGAGCGGCCGCGCGCGCGTTCCTCCTCGAGGAAGATCTGATCGTCGAACGAGAGCTGCTCCGGAGGCGGGCCATAGTCCCGCTCTTTCGGGCCCGCTTCTACTGCAGGTTCAGGTTCAGGCGCAACAGCGCCGGCGTCAACCGGCTCGAGACGAAACGCCGGGGCTTCGTGGGCGCTTGCTGTCGGCGGGGCTGGTTCCGGTTCGGCAACGAGTGGCTCGCGCCCATCAAATACTGTCTGGCAAAGGCCGCAACGCACCTGTCCCTGGCGCGCCTCGAGCTGCTCCAGCGTGACGCGAAAACGCGTGCCGCAGGACGGGCATTGCGTCACCATGCTCACGATATATCCCTCGCTAATCGGCGCATCTTGCCTTGCGAAATCTGAATTGCTGCCACGCGGTTTTCGCC
>JAOTTL010000089.1:0-16062 GCA_029864385.1 Betaproteobacteria bacterium
CATGGGACCGGAGCAGCGCGAGAATGGCCGTAGGCATCGCAGCCGCGGTCAGGCCAAACGCGGCCCGCGCCAGCACGAGTTGCAGCGGCGTCTGCAGCACGAGCAGCGGCAGGTGAGTGACGACACTGGCGGCGGCGGCGAACGCCAGCACGCGCGCGGGGCCCACACGATCCAGCACGCGCCCCCACAGCGGCAGCGCGACCAGCATGGAGACCGCCAATCCCACCGCTGCAGCGCCCACCCAGAACGCCTCTGCGCCGGCATCCGCGCGCTGCGCCTCCAGCAGCTGCAGCATGAAGACCGTGATGTTGGTGATACTGCCGTTCCACATGACCGAGAAAAGGAACGCCAGCAAATAGAGGAGCCCGATGCGCGGCACCGCGAGCAGTTCGCGCAGGCTGCCCACCCACTGCGGACGCCAGGGGCCCGGCGCGCGCTGCTTCACTTCGCGCACGAAAAGTGCGACCAGCAGGCCGCCGCTCAGCATCAGGCCGCCGCTCATCCAGAACAGCCAGTGCTGCCGGTCGATCAACGCAGCCAGCAAGGCGCCGGCCGCCGGTCCCAGTGCCTGTCCCAGCACCCCCCCGGTCTGCGCCAGCGACACTGCCGTGCCGATGCGCGTGGGCGGCGTGTTGGCCACCAGCAGCGCCACGCCCGCGGGGGTGAAGCCGTTGAACAGGCCGATCAGCATGAAGAGGCTCGCGAACCAGATCGGCGTCGGCGCGAACGCCACCAGCATCATCGCGCCACCCATGCCCAGCATGGCCCGCAGCACGTTCAACTTGCGGCCGTAGTGATCGGCGATGCTGCCCCAGATGGGATTGACGACAAAGCTGACCAGGTAGAACACCAGCAGCATGTGGCCGACCCACGTCTCGAGGTTCTCGTGCACGCCCAGGCCGCGCACCATCAGCGGGACGAACGGCCACGAGAGGCTGAAGCCGAGCCCGCACAGCAAGTTGGCCAGCGGCAGCGCACGCAGATTGCGGCGCCAATAGGGATACTGCCGCGACTCCTCGTCGGCAGCAGCCGTAGCGGTGTCGGTCATTCGAGATCAACCGCAGATAAACGCAGATAAACGCCGATCATAAACCAGTGACCAGCGATTACCCTGGTGACGGGAACTGGTGATGAGTACTGGTGAGGGGTCCTGGTGACGAGCGGCGTGTGGTACATCCATCACCATTTGTCATCACTCTCCTTCATCACCATTTTTCATCACCATTCTGGTCCTTGGCGTCCTCGGCGGCGAAGCTTCTCTTCTCCAGACTCACGCACGCCCGTAATATATGCCTTCGAGCTTCAGACCATCCGGATCCAAGAAATAGACGGCGTAGTACTTGTCGTAGTATTCCCCTGCCGCATCGACAATTTTCGCGCCCATTTTCTTGAGAAAAATCTGCAGCTCGTCCACGTCCTTCCGGCTGCGCAGGGCAAGAGCATAGTGGTGATATCCGACGTCGCCGAGCCGGTGCTTGCGCTTTCGCCCCTTCGCATCGGCCTGGAAGATCCAGAAGCGCGAGCCCCCGTTCTTCCAGCCCATTGCCCCCTCGTACTCTTCCATCACCTTCATTCCCAGGAACCTGAAGAGTGCCGAGTAGAAGCGCTTCGACCGCCGGAAATCGCTGACGGATATCACGAGGTGGTCTACGTTTCGGATGCGGCTCATGCCAGTAAACGGGCCAGCGCCATTACATTGTGATGAGAACTGGTGAAGGGTACTGGTGATGAGTACTGGTGATGTGAAATGGTGATGAGAGACGGGTTATGCATCGCCACTTTTCATCACCATCATTCATCACCACTTTTCATCACTTAAAAGAATCAGTAGAGCGCCCCTCTCAAGCGCTCGTACAGCCCCTTGTCGTATTCCTTGCCGTCGAACCGCGCGTGAGTGACATCGGAGACGATCGTGCCGAGACTCGGCAGGCTGCTGCGTTCGATGTGCTGAGCCGGGTCCCATAATTTCGAGCGGAAGATCGCGCGGGCGCACTGGAAGAATACGGTATCGACGCGGACTACGAGCACCGAGCGCGGAAGCTTGCCCGCGACGCTGAAGCGCTCGAGCAGTGCCGGATCAGTGGAGATTTCCGCGCGTCCGTTGACGCGCAGCGTCTCGCCGATGCCCGGGATCAGAAACAGCAGGGCGACGTGCGGGTTGGCGACAATGTTGCGCAGGCTGTCCACGCGGTTGTTGCCGCGCCGGTCGGGGATCAGCAGCGTCTTCTCATCGTCGACCACGACGAACCCCGGTGCATCGCCGCGCGGAGACGCGTCCATGCTGCCTCGCCCGCCGGTGGCGAGGACGAAAAACGGCGAGGCCGCGATCAGTCTTTGGTAATGCGGATGGAGGTAGTCGACCTCTTTCTCGACGGCGGCGCCGGAAGGCGCACCGTAAAGCTTCTCGAGGGTTTCAACGTCGGTAATCCGGTGCGCTTCGCTTACGGTGATCATTGCGATACTCCTCCCGCGCGGCCCCAAGGCCGCTAGACCCTTGTTCACGTTGCCAGTTTCATCCCCAAATCCGCCGCCTGCCGCCGTTCGAACGCCTCGCGCGCTTCGTATTGTAAATGAACGAGGTCAGCCCTCATATTTAGGCGCAGTGACCGGTGACGACCCCGGTGATGGGAACTGGTGATGGGCACCCTGCAGTACATCACCAATTCTAATCACCATTGACCATCACCCTCTTTCATCACCATTCTGTTCCGTGGCGGCCTTGGCAACCTTGGCGGTGAAGTTTTTCTCTTCCTCCGTGACCTTGGCGACCGTGGCGGGGAGACTTAGACTTTCGTTACTTGCGCATAGATAGAGGAACAACAACATGCCCGCCGTCAACGACTTGCCCGACATCCTGGAGACGACCGAAGCGGAGCGCCTCGCAACCGGCTTTGTCTTTACCGAAGGCCCGCTCTGGCATCCGGAGGGTTTCTACAACTTCGTCGACATACGCCAGAACAAGCTCTACCGGCTGACGCCTGGGCAGACGCCGGAAGTCGTCAGGGAAACCGCCGGGGGAAACGGCACGACCTTCGACCTGCAGGGACACCTGATCCTGTGCGAAGGCAACGCCCGGCGGGTCGTGCGCATCCGCCACGACGGCAAGGCCGAGCCGCTGGCCGAGCGCTACCAGGGCGGGCGCTTCAACCGGCCCAACGACGTGGTATGCCGCTCGGACGGCAGCCTCTACTTCACCGACCCGGACAAACGCGTCCCCTACACCCAGCGGGAAATACCGCCTCCCGCCGGCGTCGACAATCTCTGGGACGGCGCGTGCGTTTATCGCATTGCGCCGGACGGCGCCATCAGCGTGTTGGCGCACTGCGAGTATCCCAACGGCCTTGCGTTCTCACCGGACGAGCACACGCTCTACATCGCAAACACGCGCTCCACGAAATACATCCACGCGATCGAGGTCGGCGCGGACGGCAACAGAGTGCGCCGGCGCATTTTCGCCGACATGAGCGAGGGCAACCTGCCCGGCATACCCGATGGCTTGAAGGTCGATTCCCGGGGACGCGTCTTCTGCTCCGGGCCAGGCGGAATCTGGGTATTCACACCCGACGGAAAACACGTCGGGACAATCAGCTTTCCGGAACAAGCGGTGAACTTCGCGTTCGGCGGCCCGGATCTGAAGACGTTGTTTTGCTGCGCTCATACCTCCGTCTACACCCTGCGGGTCAAGGTGCCCGGCCAGCCGCATCCCTGGTACCGGCTGAGAACGTGATGAGTCTCCCGCGCAGCGGATAAAAACGAAGATCAAAAGCCTTACCGCAAAGAAGCAGAAAAGCTTTGACACAAAGGACACTAAGGTCACAAAGGATTACAAACATCAATTAGAAGGCACGGCGAGCGCTGTGTCCGGACCACCGGCTTCCCTGTATGCCACCCTTGGCGTCGCCTTCGCGTCCTTGGATATAGGTTGTTTCCCTCGTGTCCTTTACGTCCTTCGTGTCTAGGCTTTTTTCTTCCTTTGCGTCGTTGGCGTCCTTGGCGGCGAAGCTTTTTCGTCACTCGTCACTCGTCACTCGTCACGCTTCAGTCGTCAGCCGTCAGCCGTCAATCGTCAATCGTCAATCCAGGGTGCGCTTGTAGAAGCGCAGGCCGATACCGATCACCGCCAGCATGAAGACGACGATCGGCCACATCTGCAGCCACAGGTCGGCAATGCCGTTTCCTTTGAGCATGATCCCGCGCACGAGCAGCAGGAAGTGCGTGAGCGGGAGCGCCGAGCCGATCCATTGCGCCCACTCCGGCATGCCGCGAAACGGAAACATGAAGCCGGAGAGCAGCATGGAGGGCAGGAAGAAGAAGAACGTCATCTGCATCGCCTGGAGCTGGTTGCGGGCGATGGATGAAAAAGTGATTCCGAGGGCGAGGTTCGCCGCGATGAACAGCAGCACCACGAGATAGAGCAGGCCCACGCTCCCCTGCATCGGGACCTCGAAGAGGAGCAGCGCGGCGCCCAGAATCAGCGTCACCTGAATCAACCCGATCAGGATGTAGGGAACGATCTTGCCGGTCATGACCTCGATCGGAAGCGCCGGCGTCGCGAGCAGGTTCTCGAACGTGCCGCGCTCGCGCTCGCGGGTCATCGCGAGACCCGTCATCAGCACCATGGTCATGGTCAGGATGACGCCGATCAGGCCCGGGACGATGTTGTAGGCGGTGATGCCCTCGGGGTTGTAGCGTCGGTGCACCCGTATGTCGACCGGGGCCTGCGACGGCACCAAGCCGGCGAGCACGCCCTGCAGGTCGCGCGTTAGCGCGCTCGAGGCGATCTGGCCCAGCGCCGCGACCGCGTTGTTGGTGCCCGACGGGTCGGAAGCGTCCGCCTCTACCAGCAGCACGGGGCGCTCCCCGCGCACGAGCTTCCTGCCGAAATTCTCCGGGATGGTGACCGCGAACTGCACTTCGCCGCGCGCGAGCAGCCGGTCGATCTCCGCCTCGTTCGCGGCGTGGCGCACGATCCGGTAGTAGCCGCTGGTCTGCATGGCCGCGACCAGCGTCCGCGAATACTGACTGGAATCGGCCGCGAGCACCACGGTCGGCAGCTGCTTTGGATCGGAATTGATCGCGAACCCGAAGAGCAGGAGCTGAATCACGGGGATGCCGATGATCATGCCGAACGTCAGGCGGTCACGCTTGAGCTGGATGAACTCTTTGATGATGATGCCCACCCAGCGCGACCAGGAGAAAGACGGGCTTTTCATTGCGGCTTCATTGATAGTTGTCCGGCGCGCCAGCCATCAGGTGGATGAACACGTCCTCCAGGCTCGTCTCGGCGCGCCGCCACGATAGCGCGGGGTCGGCGCGAAACGGTTCGATGGCCCGCTCGAGCGCCTGCTCGTCCTCGCCCGTGACGTGGAGCGTGTTGCCGAACGCGGTGATGTGCTGGACGTCGGGAAACCGTCGGAGCGTGACGGCCAGCGCCGCGAGCTGCGCCGATGCTCCGCTCACCGCCCAGGTGCTGAGCCGGAAGAGATGCAGCACCTCGTCCGGCGTTCCGCTCGCGAGCAGCTTGCCGTAGGCGATATAGGCGAGCCGGTGGCAGCGCTCCGCCTCGTCCATGTAATGGGTGGAGACGAGCACCGAAATGCCCGACGCCGCAAGCGCGTGGATCTCTTCCCAGAAATCGCGCCGCGCCTGGGGGTCGACGCCCGCGGTGGGCTCGTCGAGCAGCAGGAGCCTGGGCTGATGAAGCATGCAGGAGGCGAGCGCGAGGCGCTGCTTCCAGCCGCCGGAGAGCGAGCCGGCAAGCTGATCGTGGCGCGACGTGAGCCCCAGCTGCCCGAGCGTGTCCGACACTACGCGCTTGATGTCCTTCATCCCATACATGCGCGCAATGAACTCCAGGTTCTCGCGAATGGTGAGATCCTCCCACAGCGAGAATCGCTGGGTCATATAGCCCACGTCGCGCTTGATCGAGGCGGCCTCCTTCAGCACGTCGTAGCCGAGACACGTGCCGTAGCCGGAGTCGGGCTTGAGCAGCCCGCAGATCATGCGGATTGAAGTGGTCTTGCCGCTGCCGTTGGGCCCCAGGAAGCCGTAGATCTCGCCGCGGCGGACCTGCAGCGCAAAGTCCCGGATGACGTGCTTGTGGCCGAACGACTTGTTCAGGCCGTGCACGTCGATGACAAGGTCGCTGGTCATGGGCCCGTCCCCGGCTTCACGTCGATGGGCTGACCAGGACGCAACTTCGCTCCGTCGGCAGGCGCAGGCTGCGCCTCGACGAGGAACATCAGCTTCTGGCGCGCCTCTTTGCTGTACAGGACCGGCGGCGTGTATTCCGCCTGGCTGGAGACGAAGCTCACTTTGGCCGATACGGGCTGGCACCCGTCGCAAAGAATCTCGACCTCGCCCCCGATCGGAAACGCGCTCAGCGCCATTTCGGGAACGTAGAACCGCGCCTTCACGTTGCCCGGCGGAAGCAGCGAGACGACCGGGCGGCCCGCCGGCACCCACTCACCCTCGACGAAGATGGTGTCCTGAACCAGGCCGGACACCGGCGCGATGACACTCTTCTGCGCCAGCCGCCAATTCGCCTGCTCCACCGCGGCGCGCGCGGCGGCGACCTCCCCTTCCGCGGCCTTGCGTTCCGCGTCCCGCCCGAGCGGCTGCAGGAGATTACTGAGCTGCGCTTCGGCGTTCCTCATGCGCGCGGCATCGCGCGCGTGCACGCTGCGCGCCTCGTCGAGCCTGGCCTGCGAAACGAAACCCGCCTTGAACAGCTTTTCCTGCTGGGCAAGCTGGGTCGCCGACAGTTCGAGCGCAGCCTTCGCCTGCGCAATCTCGGCGCGCTGGGCCTCGATTTCCGGCGCGCGCCGGGCAGCCTGCAGGTTCTCGAGCCGCGCCTGCGCGGCATTCAGGCGCTCTTCGGCTTCGAGACGCGCCGCTCGCTCGTTCTCCTGCTCGAGGGTGAAAACCGGCTGGCCCGCTGCAACCTGCTCGCCGCGCCGGACGTGAAGCCTCTGCAGTTGCCCGGAGTAGGGCGAGGCCAAGAGGACGAACTCTCCTTCGACGTAACCTTGCCAGGAGTCGTCCGGCGCCCGCCCGCAGGCTGCGAGAACGGCGATGAGAACGAACACGCTGGCGCGGCGCATGGTCAGCCCTTCCGGCGGAGGAATTCGACCGCCTTTCCGAAAACCTTCCGCGCTTCACGACGCGCGCCGTCGTCGTCGCGGGCGAGCTGCAGAACGGCCTGCCCCACGACCACACTGTGCATGAAAGCGACCTGCTCGGGAGTGCCTTCGACGCCAGCTGCTTTCAACACCGGAACGAGGCCCTGACGCAGCGCCTTGATCAATTCGCGCATGCGCGGCTTCAGCCTGGGCTCGCGGTCCGCGGCGGTCACAAGGCCGAGCATCATCCGCACACGGCGCTTGTCCGACGAGACGCCGGCGACGGCGTCAATGAACGACGAAGGGCGCTGCGCGGGCTCGTGCTTCTCCACCTCCGCCGCGATCGTCTCCAACGTGTGCAGCGCCACGGCCAGAACCAGGTCGTGGATCGTCGGAAAATAGTAAGTGAGATGGCTCTGACGCACGCCGGCCGCTTTGCAGATGCGCGGCTGCGTGAGCTCCTGAGCGCCGCCCTTGGCCAGCAGGCGCAGCGCAGCGTCGAGGATTCGGGTTCGAACGTCCATTTGGTAATACTACCAATGCAATTGGTAACATTACCAATAGTTTTATTTCCTCTCGTTGAAACAAGCGATTAAAGCCTCGTCAGGCACACGGCGGGACGTGAAATCCGTGCACGTTAACGGCGCCTCACCTCACCCACTGCATCGGACCATACCCGGCATTAATGGTGACGAATGATGGTGATGATAAATGGTGATGAAAGAGGGTGATGTTCAGATTGCTCCTCATCACCCGTTCCCATCACCAGTACTCATCACCACTTTTCATCACCCTTTTCTTTTGAGGGCAAGATACTTTCGCCACGGGCGCCAGTAATACTTCTTCCACCCATTGTTGACGCCACGGTAGTCGTGATCGGGAACGTTGGCGTGCACGAGGTCTATGCGGCCGCGACGGCCCTTGGGCGTGAAACGCAGGATTAGCGTCGAGTCGAGGTCGCCCTTCTTCCAGCCGGACGAGCGCCAGGCCTGCACGATCAACCGGCCGGGGACGGTGCAGAGCATCCGGCCCCGCAGCATGCCGTCGAACGCGCTGAATTTTGACCCGGGTCGGGCGCTGATTACGACTTTCCTGCCGGTAATCGCCTTGTGCGTCCGCGGATTGAGGTACATCGCATACAAGTCCTTCGCCGGGGCGGGCAAGATCACCGATTGCTTAACGAGCTTGGGCATGATGTTCTCCTAAACGCTCTATCTTACTTGGGGTTGGAACCCATTAATTCTGTAGCGATAAACGGGGGCCAGACCCCGTTTTCGTGATTTCGCTTGCCGCAAATAGTGGTCTGTCCCCTATACTTTGCTAGTTCTTGTCCTGCAAACGTCCTGCAAACAGGACCCTGGAACGAAAAAATAGAACCCACGAGGAGACCTTCATGACTCGCACACACTCCGTATCAAGCCGGCATACCCTGATTGTCGCCGCGGCGCTCACTTGTGTCGCTGCTGCGCCGATCGCATTGGCGGCAGAAAAGTTTCCGAGCAAGCCGATCGAAATCGTCATCCACTCCCGCTACGGCGGCGGCACCGATACCACGGCGCGCATGATGATGATCCGCAGCCGGCGCTACCTCGGCGTCGACATGTCGGTAAATGCCCAGCGTGGCGGCTCCGGCGCCCAGGCGCACCATTATGCGGCCGCAAAACCGCGCGATGGCTACACCGTGATGGCGCTGACGCAGACCCACCTCTACACCATCGCGCGGGGCAAATCGCCGCTCTCAATCGACGACGTGGTGGGTGTGGCGCGGGCTATGGACGATCCCACCTTCATCACGGTGTCGGATAAAAGCCCTTACAAGACACTCGAGGACCTGGTTGCGGCGTCGAAGGACAAAGCGCTCAACTGGGGCGTGGCCCAGGTCGGCGGCACCGAGCACATTGGGCTCGCGCGCTTTGCCAAGGCGAGCGGCATCAAGTTCAAGGTGGTTCCCTTCGGCAGCGGCGCACAGATGGTGCAGGCGCTCATGGCCGGCGGCATCGACGCCACCTTGCCGAACGTGAGCGAAGCCGGCTCGCAGGTACAGACCGGCACCTTCGCCGCGCTGGCGGTGATGGCGCCCGGGCGGCTCAAGGAATATCCCGATGTTCCTACCACCTTCGAGAAGGGCTATCCCGTCAAAGTCTCGACGACACGCGGTTACTGGGTGCTCAAAGGCGTGCCTGAGGACCGCGTCGAGATCCTGTCCAAGGCGATGGTGAAAGCCATGAAGCACGAGGTCTTCGCCAACTACCTGAAGAGCGCCGGGCTCAGCGTCGACGCCAGCGTCGCCGGCCACAAGGAGTGGGACAAGAACATAAAGGAAGAATACGCTCAGGCCGTCGAGGCGCTGACGGATCTCGGCCTGCTGAAAAAGTAACCCAGGATATTTCCCGGGGTGCGGCGGGTTCGTCGCCGCCCCTGGGATGCCTGGGCGCCCCGCACGCAGCCATCGCGACATGATCAATCGCACCGACCTCGTCGTCGGCGTCATCCTGCTGGCGGTCTGCGGATGGCTCTACTACGTCACCGCGAGCTTCGACGAGGTCTCGCCGCTCTTCGCCCAGGACATGCCCCCGGAGCGGTTTCCGCGCATGCTCCTGTGGATCATTGCCGGGCTCTCGATCCTACTGCCGTTCGAGCAATGGCTGCGCAAGGAGAAGGGGAAGATCCTCGACACGAAGCGCAAGACTCCCGTGCGCCCCATCGTCTACGTGACCATCGGGTTCCTCATCCTCGCGGTGCTCGCCATCCAGTTGATAGGCACTTTTCTCGTGCTGATCGTCGTTTGCATCGGGCTGCCGCTGCTCTGGGGCGAGCGCCGCTGGAAGATTATGGTGCCCTTCGTGGTGCTGTTTCCCGCCGCGGTGATGGTGCTCTTCGCACACGTCCTCGGCGTGTACTTCGACCCGGGGGTAATCGGCTTCAAGTTCCCATGAAGGCCTCTTGATGGATGCGGTGCTCCAAGGTTTTGCCCTGATCGCCGATCCCGGCAACGTGGCGCTGATTTTCGTCGGCGTCCTCATCGGCGTGGTGGTGGGCGCGCTGCCGGGCTTGAGCTCGCCCATGGCGGTGGCGCTGCTTTTGCCCTTCACGATCACCCTGGAGCCGGTTCCCGCCATTGCCATGATGGCCTCGCTCTACTGCGCGGGCACCTTCGGCGGTTCCATTTGCGCGATCCTCATCAACGCCCCCGGCGCGCCTCCCGCCGTCGCCACTGCGTTTGACGGCTATCCCATGGCCCTGCGCGGCGAGGCCGGCCGCGCGCTCGGCATTGCCGCGGTGAGCAGCATCTCGGGCGGCATCCTGAGCCTGTTCATCTTTGTGCTGGCGACGCCGCTGCTGTCGAAGATCGCCACATCGTTCCGGCCCATGGAGTATTTCGCGCTCGCCATCTTCGCGCTGTCCATGCTGGCCTCCATCAGTGGCATGTCGCCGATTCGCAACCTGATCGCTGGCGCCGCCGGGGTGCTGCTCGGCACTGTCGGCATCCACCTCACCACCGGCGTGGAACGGTTCACGTTCGGCTACCCCGCGCTCACCGGAGGCATCGGGTTTGTGCCCGTGTTGATCGGTCTATTCGCCGTGGCCGAGCTGCTCAACCAGTCCCAGGCAGTCGACAAGGCCTACGAGCGCATCACGGCAACGGTGGTGAAACTGCCGACGCGCGAGGACTTCCGCCGCATCTGGGGCACGATTCTGCGCTCTTCCGGCATCGGCACCTTCATCGGTGTGCTGCCAGCAGAAGGCGCCACGGTCGCGGCGATCATGGGGTACAACGAGGCGAAGCGCTGGTCGAAGCGCAAGGAGGAATTCGGCACCGGCTGCCCGGAGGGCATCGCCGGACCAGAAGCGGCCAACAACGCCGCCACCGGCGGGGCGATGGTGCCGACGCTGGCGCTGGGCATCCCCGGAAGCGCCACCACCGCCGTGATCCTCGCCGCCCTCATCATGCACGGCTTTCGCCCCGGGCCGCACCTGATGAAGGAAACGCCGGAGTTCGTATACGCGATCTTCGCTGCCATGCTTCTCGCGAACTTCATGTTCCTGGGCATCGGGCTGGCCGGTGCGAAGATTTTCTCGCGGATCACCCTCATTCCACGAACCTTCCTCTGGCCCGGGGTGTTCGTGTTCTCGTTGATCGGCTCCTACTCGTACGGCGCCTCGGTGTACGACGTGTGGGTGACCCTGGTCGCGGGCGTCATCGGCTTCGTCATGCTGCGCCATGGCTTCGCCCCGGCGCCGCTGGTCATGGGGCTTATACTCGGCAAGCTCGTCGAGGAGTCTTTTTCGCAGTCCATGATCATTCTCGACAATCACTGGTGGCGCATGTTCGAAAGCCCGGTGGTGGATCTGTTTTTCCTTCTCGCCGTCCTCGGGCTCTGCTGGCCGTTCATCTCCTCCAGGTTTGCCGGGCGCTAACGGTCCGCGCAGGTGCCCGCGGCCGCGCGAACGGGGACCGAATGCGCACAGACCCCATTATCGGTCGCGCCGCAGGAAATACCCTACCTGTTTGCCTTATTTCGACAGGCTGTATTTCCCGTGGCGCAGAGAGTTACTTCTCCGTGACGCCTTCGACGTGAAACGGTTTCCCGTTCACTTCGATGTGGCTATGCAACGGCACTTGCTGCGTGATCAGGCCTTCGGCGAAGCATCCGGCCTTGGCGTTCTTGATCAGGTGCGCAAGCTTTTCCGCGGACTCGTTGGTCTCGACTTTGAGATACGTGCTAACGCCCTCCCAGCGGTTGAACACCGTGCCCTTGAGCACCGAGCCGCCGAGATGCTTGCGCAGAACGACGCGGCAATTCGCGCCGTTCACCTTCATCTTCATCATGTGCGCGTACCGCGCAACCTGGGTGAGTAGTCAGAAGCCGATCGCCATCGCGAGATAGCTCATCGGCGACGGATATTTGTCCGTGCCACCGATGCGCGTGGGCTCGTCGCAGTAAACCTCGAACTTGCCCGCGACGCCGCGCTTGAGCTGCAGCTGGCCCGAGACGACTTCGGTGTACACGTCGTTCTCGTTGGTGATGCCGCTCGGCGGCAGTTCGGGCTTGTCGATTACCCGCTCCCCTACCTTCTCCGACAGATCTTCGTTGCCCAAAGGCTTTGTCATCGTGCTTCCTCCGTGTGTGGCGGCGCGTTGCCGTCCGTTGCTAGAAACCCCAGAATAATAGATGGGGACAATAATGGGAACAGACCCCGTTAAAAGAACAAGTCTATCAGCCAGTTGACCATCCTCTTTGCCAATGATCTGGCCCGGAGTTCTGCCAACCCGGAAGGATGAAAACCTCGAAGTCGTTCATGCCGCGCATGCAGGCTCCCTCCTGATCATGGGAACTGGTGATGTGAACTGGTGATGTGAAATGGTGATGGGAAGTGTCTTTTATATCACCCTCTTTCATCACCATTCGTCATCACCATTATTCATCAGTTCCTGATATGAATTAAACTTGCAATTTTGCCAGCGTCGAGGGGTGTCAACATGGCCTTTGATCTTATCCTGCAGAATGCGCGGCTGGCGAATGGCGATGCGGCGCGCGCAACAGTCGACATCGCGATCGCGGATGGACGTATCGCCGCCGTCGAGCCTCGCATTTCCGGCGGCGGTGAAAATGTGGATGCCGGCGGGCGTATGGTATCGCCGGGGCTGGTGGAGAGTCATTTCCATCTCGACAAGGCGCGGATCGTCGACCGCTGCGCGCCGCCCAAGGACCGGCAGTCGACTGACCACATGGCGCGGACCTCCGCGGTCAAGCACACGTTCACGGTCGAGGACGTGTACGCGCGCGCGCGAGATACGCTCGAGCAGTGCCTGCTGAACGGCGTCGCCCACATGCGGACCCACGTCGAGGTCGATCCCAACATCGGCCTCCGCGGCTACGAAGCCGTCGAGCGCCTGGCGAAGGATTACGCCTGGGGTATTGACCTGCAGCTTTGCGTCTTCCTTCAGGAAGGCTGGACCAACGTTGCCGGGGCCGAGGCAAACGTGATGGAAGCGCTGAAACGCGGCGCGTCGGTGGTCGGGGGGGCGCCGCGCTACGACGCTGACGGCCCCGGCCAGATCCGGCGGATCTTCGCACTTGCGCAGGAGTTCGACGTTGACGTCGATATCCATCTGGACGGCGGCCACACGACCCACGACATGGCCATCTTTCTCGTTTGCGAACTCACCGACCGGATTGGCTGGGGAGGGCGCGTCGCGATCGGCCACGGCAACAAGTATTCGTGCCTGCCGCCGGCGGAACTGCAAGCACTCGGCCGGCTGCTCGCGGACTCCGGGGTCGCAGTGGCCGTGCTTCCCACGACCGATCTCTTCACCAGTGGACGCCATCTGGAGCACAGCGTCATCCGCGGCGTTGCGGACGCCAACGCGCTGATCGCCCAAGGGGCAAACTGCTCCATCTCGACCAACAACGTAATGAATCCGTTCACGCCGTACGGCGACTGCTCGCTGGTTCGGATCGCGAATCTCTACGCGAACGTCGTGCAACGCGGGACGGAGGAGGACCTGTCCGAGTGCTTCGCGATGCTGACCAATCGCCCGGCCCGGATCCTCCGCCGAAGCGATTACGGCATTGCGGTCGGCAATCCCGCCGACCTCGTCGTGTGGAACGCGAAAACGCCGGCCGAGGTCGTCGCGACCGTGGCGCAACCCGTGATGGGCTTCAAGCGCGGCCGGCGCGTTTTCACGCGCGAGATGCCCGCGCTCCACAGGCCCTAATCGGGCCTGTGGAGGAAAATGGTGATGAGAGATGGTGATGAGTACTGGTGATAAACACCTCGGTAGTCCATCACCATCATTCATCACCATTAAGCATCACCATCATTGGCGACGACCGCTGCACCGAGGTTCCCTAGCGGTCGACCTCGTCAGAACCGTTGGGCTCGCCTTCCCAGTCGTAGCGTTTGTGCGGCGGGACGTCCAGGCGCCGGAACGCGATGGCCATCGCGAGGCCGATCAACGCGGCTGCCAGGTGGGTTTCCCAGGAAACCCCGGGCTTGATCGGGAACACGCCCCAAACGAGCGTGCCGTACAGAAAGAAGACCAACATAGATGCGGCAATCGCGCGCCGGTCCCGTCGGATGACGCCGGCAACGAAGACATAGCTGACCAGCCCATAAACCAGTCCGCTCGCGCCGATATGGACGGACAACGCGTTGCCGAACAGCCACACCGCGATGCCGGGCCCCAGGTAGACGGCCGGCAGCACTTTGAGCGCCGAGTTCGGATAGAGGTACAGCATCCCCGTTCCCAGCACCACCAAAGGCACGGAGTTAGTGATCAGATGGGGAAAGCCGCCGTGCAGCAGCGGCGCGAGAAAAATGCCGGGCAGCCCGGCGAACTGACGAGGACGGACGCCGAAGCGCTGCAGCTCGAGGTCCAGCCCCCAGTTCAAGAACTGCACAAGCCAGAGCGCGGCAACAAAGCCCAAGGCGATCTTCGCTGCCAGCCAGAAGTTGGCTTCGGCCCGCTCAGAGCTCGTGTAATCCGGGTCGGGGATGTGTATTTGCACTGGGGAACACCATACGCTAAACCCCGTGATTCGTGATTCGCAATTAGAAACTGCAACGCGTTCGCCCCACCCAACACCAGTCATTAGAAGTTATCTCAAAAACAAACACAGCCACGGAACCACACAGAAGCACACGGAAGTTTTTGTTCCTTTACAGCGCACTTCCCGGTTCAGGTCTTGGTCCGTGTATTTCCGCGTGATTCCGTGCTTAATGATCTTCTGGACTCAGGGAGCTTTTGAGATCGGTTCTAGTCGCACTCTTCAAGCCCTTAGGGAACACCTAAATCGAGCGCCGGCCCTTATCGCGCAACAGCTGTTCGATGCCGCGGATGACGGTCTGGAGGTCAGTCAGGTTTGGATTCACCTCGAGAGCGCGCCGGAAGTACTCGATCGATCTCTCGTACTCTTCCAGCCGCAAATAGATCTGCCCGTAGCCCGACAGCGCGCCAAAATGCTGGGGATTTCGCTTTACCACCTCGTCGCAATCGGCGAGGGATTTACGCAGGTCGCCGGCCAGGAACAGGACCGTCGCCCGCTTGTTCCAGCCCTCCGCAAAGTCCGGCTTGCGCTTGATCACGTTGCTGAAGGTGTGGATCGCCTCGGCGTAGAGGCCGGCCTCCATCTCCTCGACGCCGGTGGCCAGCAATTGGTCGGTTTCGGTATCGCCCGAGCGACTCCACACGCGCCAGACGCTCTGCTGGGCCAAGGCACGCACAACAGAATGCTTGTCGGAGAGGCGTTTCACCAGCAATGGCCCGTCGGCAGCGAGACCCGTGCGTCCGATATACATGACGCCAGCAGCGCGGTAGCGTGCGTCGGCATCGTTGAGCGCTTCGAGCGCCGCAGCCCGTGTTTGAACCTCGGGGACTGGCGATTGGGCGAAAGCCGTCAGCGCCAGGAAGGCAGCGAGCACAAGGACGAAGACCTGTTGCATAGGATGCAAGACGCGCTAAATAGTCAATTGTATATCGTGATTCGGAACGACAAATCGCACCCGCACTGCGTTCGTGCCTCCCCGCTACAAATCACGAGTCACCAGTCACCGGTCACGCCTTATGAACAAGGGCGGAGAACCGGCCCTTACACCAACCCCGGCAGGGACGCGAAAGGCCGCTGTGTCGCGAGCGCGGTGAACTCGTCCGCCGTAACAGGCGGGCTGAAGTAGTAGCCCTGGGCCAGACCGCAACCGTACGCGCTTAGAACGGCGACCTGCTCCGCCGTTTCCACTCCCTCTGCGACGACCTGGATGCCGAGGCTGTTCGACAACATGATCACGGCTTCGACGATAGCGGCATTCCCCACCTCACTCGGGATGCCCTCCACGAAGCTGCGGTCGATTTTGAGCACGTCGAAAGGAAAACGCCTGATGTAATTCAAGCTCGCGAACCCGGTGCCGAAATCATCGATGGCGATCGCCACGCCCAGGC
>JAOTTL010000090.1:0-15990 GCA_029864385.1 Betaproteobacteria bacterium
TATAGTCCGCGCCCTAGGAGTGTGTCGGACTTTGCCGCGACACACTCCTTACGCAAAACTGCCCGCAGCCAAAAGGCAAGATCAGATGCGAAATACAAACATTCGGACCCACGCGCGCCCCTTTTTGACGCCAAAACGGGCCTTTTTACCCCGTTCTGTCGGAAGTCCGCGGGCGGTTTTGCATTTAGCAGCCGGTCGGAGCCTCAAGTCCGACGGGCCGCTAGCGCAAAAGCCCTAGCGCCATGATCAGGGGCAAGCTGAGCCAAAAGAGAATCGTGCTCCAGCCAATCAGCAGGGCCGCCGCCCGGGAGTCCAGCTGGAAGCGCTCGGCCAGTAGCAGTGCCGTAACCATCCCCGGCGTCGTGCCCTCGATCACCGCGGCGTACTGTGCCTCGCCCATCGGCATGTAGAGCATCTTGGCTGCCAGCCAAACGATTAGCGGCAAGGCCAGCAGCTTGACCACAGCAGCCGACACAATCTCGAGACGCGGCGTGAGATTGCGCCATGGGACCGTCATGCCCAGCACAAACAGCGTCACCGGTATCGTGGCCTGGCCGATGAACCCGGTCGCAGCGGTGAGCGGCGCATAGGTGAGCCCCATTTGGTGCCAGCCAATGCCCAGGATGAACGCCCAGATCGGCGGCATCGACAACATGATCCGCCATACGACAGGCCGTCGCGCATCGCTATGCGCACCCAGACGCGTGCAGATCCATACTCCAATACTCCATACGAGCGGCATGGTCATGAGCATGTCGTTGTAAACCGCGTAGCGCGTCGCCTCCAGGCCGAAAAAGAACACCAGCACGGGCACGCCGATGTTGAAAGTGTTTCCGAACATCCCGCCTACGACCAGGATCGCCCGGGTCTGATCGGCCAGGCCGCGCCCGATGGGTGTCCGGTAGAGCAACAAATACAGAATCGCGCCCGAGAACAGGGATCCGATTCCGACGAGCAGCGGTACGGACAACAACTCTCCGGATATCTGCGTAGTGGAAGCGACGGAAAACAGGATGCATGGCAGGAACAGATACATCACCATGCGGTTGAGCAGCGAGCGGGCGCCCTCGACGGGCGTGTCGGGAAAGAAGCGCGGCCATAGCCCGCCCACGCCTACCAGCAGGGTGAGCGGCAGCATCACCTCGACCAGAAGGTCGAACAACTGCGCGAAATAGCTCATGCTAACGGCCGCGCGGGGCGCGCCTGGAAGCTATCGCAAAAAAGCGAATTACAGCCGCCGATGAACGCCGATAGACGCCGATAAGAACGAAGTGCATTGATTTACGCGGGTTTTCTGTCCGCGTTCATCTGCGTTTATCTGCGGCTAATGATGTTTTTTGTTTCTGAGATGCGTTCTACTGTCACCGCGCCTCCGGGTTGAGGAGGTTGGGCGGCGCTGCACCGCTAAGTGCTGCAACGAGGTTCCTGGCCGCGGTCATCGCCATCGCGCGCCGCGTCGCCTCGGTCGAGCTGCCGACGTGGGGGGTCAGCACGACGTTGTCGAGCTCGAGAAATTCGGGGTTAAGCCTGGGCTCGTTCTCGAAAACGTCCAACCCCGCGGCCCGGATCATGCCGCCTTTCAGCGCCGCGATGAGTGCGACGTCATCCACCACGCCTCCGCGGGTGGAATTGATGAGGATGGCGCCCGGCTTCATCTGCTTCAGCTCAGCCGCGCCAATCATGTGGTGCGTCTCCGGCGCGTACGGCACCTGCAGCACCACGAAGTCCGACTGCCTCAGCAATTCGTCCTTGGTAACGTAGTTGGCATTGAGCCTTTTCTCCAAATCGGACGCGACACGGGTCCGATTGTGATAGATCACTTTCATGTCGAAACCGGAAGCGCGCTTCGCGATCGCCTGCCCGATGCGGCCCATGCCGAAGATGCCGAGCGTCGCGTGGTGCACGTCGACGCCCATCCATTGCTTCAAACGCCAGCCCGTCCATTCGCCGTTGCGGACGCGGCGCTCGAGTTCCGTTACCCGCCGCGCTGCGCCCAGCATGAGCGTCCACGCGAGATCCGCGGTCGAGTCGTCGAGCACCCCCGGCGTATTGGTCGCCATGATCCTGCGCGCGGTACACGCGGCAAGATCGATATTGTTGTAGCCGACCGCGATGTTGGCCACCACCTTAAGCTGCGGCGATCCCGCGAGCAGAGTCGCATCGATTCGGTCGGGGAGGCAGCACATCACGCCGTCCTTGTCCGAAAGCCGACGGGCGAGTCTCTCGGGATCGAATGCAACATCCTCCTGGTTCGCTTCAACTTCGCAGTACTGGCCGACATATTCGAGCGTTTCATCGAATACTTCGCGGGTAATGAGTATTTTCGGCTTCATGGGTGTCAGCATCCAAAAACGTCACACGTAAAGAAGCCGGGTCACGGGGTTCCGGGAACCGGCTTCTTGGCGAACCAGTGATCGTAGGCGATACGCGAATCGACGGTGGAGTCCTGCTCCCACCCGACCGTGCGCCGCGCCCAGGCGAGCTGCGACTTGATCACCTTCTCGGCAATCGGGTTGTCCCTCGATACCCGCTTGACCACCGCGCTCCAGGCGCGCATCTGCGCGCGCAGTACGCCGGGCGGCGTTCGGTGAAACTTCACACCCTTTTCCCTTTGCAGCCAGGTGTAATCCTCCGAGTAGCGATGCAGCGCCTTCCACGACAGGTCCGCGCTCGCGGCATCGGCCGCGTGGCTCACGATCGCCTTGAGGTCGTCCGACAGCCCATCGTATTTCTTGCGGTTAATCAGAATCTCAAAGACTTCCGCCGGCTGATGGTAGCTCTGCAGCATGCAAGTCTTAGCCACATCCGGCAGGCCGAGCCAGCGGTCGGACGTCGGGTTGTTGAATTCCGCCGCGTCGATGCGCCTTTGCGCCAGGGCCGGAGCGATCTCCTGCGCGGGGAACTCCTCCGCGGCCGCGCCCATCTCCCGGAAAAGTTCTACCGCCAGGCCTGCCGTGCGGTACTTCAGGCCCTTCAGCTGCGCGGGCGAGTCGATTCGATTCCTGAACCAGCCGAGCGGCTGCGTCGGCATCGGCCCGTAGAGCAAAGCCGTCACGTTCAGATTCATGACGCGCGTAAGAAGTTCTTCGTAAAGCGCTCTGCCGCCGCCGTAAGCCATCCAGGCGAGGAAATTGTTCGCGTCCATGCCGAGCGCGGGCCCGCTGCCGAACAGCGAGAATGCCGAGTTCTGGCCGTGCCAATAGGCGGGCACGGCGTGGCTGCCGTCGAGCACGCCCTTGTTCACGGCCGCGAGCAGGTCGAAGGGCTTGACGACGGCATCGGCCGGCAGCACCTCGATGCGAAGGCGGCCACCGGACATCTCCCTCACCATCTTGGCGTAGTCGAGCGCGTACTCGTGAAAGATGTCTTTGGCCGACCAGGCGCCCTGCCAGCGCCACGTGATGGCGCTCTCGGCTGCGGCGATCATCGGAAAACCGGAGAGCGCCCCCACAGCCGCCGTAGCCCCGAGCAGGCGGCGGCGCGAAGAACTTACGCCATGCCGGTTCAAGATCCGTTGGTCCTCTCGCATTCGTTAACGTAACGGCGCCGATACGGGCTACCTCCATACAGTGGAGGCGAAAAACATTTCAAGTCAGCACGGATTACCCGCGGCAGCCAGCCGCGTGGTGGAGTGACCGGCGCGGCGCCAGCCGCCCGCCGGTGCGGTCGCGCTCAGTCTTCCTTCGTCTTCAGGGAATCCCAAAGATCCCAGGCCATCATGCCGATGCCGATCAACGTCACGACGGCGAGCGGCATGTCTTTGAGCTTGAGCACAGCCACAGTGAGGTATCCGATCAACAAGACCAGCGCGATGATACCGGACAGAATCTTGACTGCCATTATCGTGTCCCCTCCTGGTCTTTCAGGGTCGGTCCGATCCGACGCTGTTCACGAGCCAACGCGCCGTACGGAGCAATCTCGCATCGCCATGGCGCGGCCCCACAAGCTGCATCCCTAAGGGAAGTCCGCCCGCCCCTCGCATCAGCGGAAGGTTCAACGCCGGCATGCCGCAATACGTCCAGATCGTGCAAAACGCGGGGTCGCCCGTCGAACTGAGCCCTTGCGGCGCAGTGCCGGCGGCACTCGGCGTCAGCAACGCATCGTAACGATCGAACAGCTCTTGCAATCCTTCCGTGACTTGCGGAATACGCGCAAGCGCCGCCTGGTATTCCAAAGCGCTGTAGCCACGTCCGCGCTCCAACTGGGCGCGCAGCGACTCACTCAACCGGTCGCGGCCTTTCTCATACTCCGCCGTGAGATTAGCGGCCATCTCGGCTTCCATGACGATGCGATGCCACTCCAGTGCGCGAAGAGCCGACTCCGGCAGCACGACCTCCTCGACGCGGTCGCCGAGATGTTCCGTGACCTCCGCGAACGCCTCGCGGGTCTCCTCTGTCGCGCGTTCCCACAGGGGAGTCTTTACGAATCCGATCGTCGGCGGCATTGGCGGCTCCTCGGCCGCGACGGCGACGAATGGAGTTCGTGCGCGCGGCCGCGTGTCGGGATCCCGCTCGTCGTAGCCGACGAGCTGTTCCGATGCCAGGGCGATATCCTCGATCGTGCGCGCAAACACGCCAATGTGGTCGAGCGAGCGCGAGAGCTTCAACACGCCGTGGCGCGAAATGAGGCCGTGCGTCGGCTTGAATCCGAACACGCCACAGTAGGCGGCGGGGCGGATCACGGACCCATTGGTCTGGCTGCCGAGCGCGAGAGGCACCATGCCGACCGCGACCGCGGCCGCCGATCCGCTCGACGAGCCGCCCGGGGTATGGCCGGGATTGTACGGATTGCGCGTCTTGCCCGGCGCATACGTCGCGAGCTCGGTCGTGACGGTCTTCCCCATGATAACCGCGCCGGCCGCGCGCAGCGTGGCGACCACAGCAGCATCGCGGTCCGGCGTGCGGCCCGCGTGCAGGACGGTGCCGTCCTCGGTGGGCATGTCGCCCGTATCGATGATGTCCTTGATCCCGACGGGCACGCCGTGCAACGCTCCCAGCGCTCGTCCTTCGCTACGCTGCAGGTCGAGCGCGCGCGCCTGCTTCAGGGCATGCTCGGGATCGAGGAAGGTCCACGCCTGCACGGCTTCCTCGACTTCCCGTATCCGCGCGAGGCACGCCTCGACCAGCTCTTCGGAGCTGATTGCCCCGTCCCGAATCGCGCGGGCGGCGTCGTTCGCCGACAGCCAGCTCAACTGCGAAACGTCCATGCCCCTGCCTACCTGAGCGTGTAGAACAAACCCGGAAGCCAGTACACCAGCTCCGGAAAGATGTAAATAAGCGCCATCGTGAGGAACACCATGGCGAGAAACGGAAAGCACCCCTTGAAGATGGTCACGAGCTGGATGTGAGGCGGCGCAATTCCCTTCAGATAGTAAGCTGACATTGCCATCGGCGGCGTGAGAAATGAGGTTTGCAGGTTCAGCGCCACCAGGATGCCGAAGAACAGCGGATCGACGTTAAAGTGCGGCAGGAGCGGCAGAAAGATCGGAACGAAAATGATGATGATCTCGCTCCATTCGAGCGGCCAGCCGAGCAGGAAGATGATCGCCTGCGAGAGGAGCAGGAATGTAACCTTGCCGAGGTCCATCGCGAGGACCATCTCCTTGATCAAGCCCTCGCCCCCGAGGTACGAAAAAACGGAAGAGAACGTCCACGAGCCGATGAATAGAAAGCACACCATCGCCGACGTGCGCGCGCAGAGATAGACCGCCTCCCGCAGCCGCTGCAGCGTCAAGGCGCGGTAGCCAGCTGCCAGAGCCATGGCGCCAAACGCGCCGACCGAGGCCGCTTCCGTGGGCGTTGCGAGGCCGAACAGGATCGAGCCCAGGACCGCAATGATCAGCACCGCCAGCGGAAAGAACGCCTGCAGCAGCAGAACGATCACGCGCACCCACGGCACGTCGGTCTCTTCCTTCGGCAACTTGGGCGCGAGTTTTGGTTTGAATGCCGTCAGCCCGATCACGTACATCACGTAGAATCCGGTCAGCACAAAGCCAGGCACCAACGCGGCGGCATAGAGCTTCACGACCGATACGGACGACGTGGCGGAGTAGACGATCAGCATGATCGAGGGCGGGATCAGGATGCCGAGCGTGCCGCCGGCGCATATGACTCCCGACGAGAGTTTTTCGTCGTAGCCGGCCTTGAGCATCGCGGGAAAGGCGAGCAGTCCCATCAGCGTCACCACTGCCCCGACAATCCCGGTCGCGGTGGCAAACATCGCGCACGTCAGGAGCGCCGCGACCGCCATGGCACCTGGGATGAAGCGAAGAGCCACCTGCAAGCTGTAAAAGAGGCGATCCAGGATGTTCGCGCGCTCGATCACGTAGCCCATGAAGAGAAACAGCGGGACCGCAACGAGCACATCGTTGCTCAGGATGCTCCACGTATTCTGCGTGAGCAGGTAGAACACGCGGTTATCGAAGAAAGACTGGTCGGGCTGGAAGTAGGCGTAGTAGCCGAATCCGACGCCGAGCGCCATCAGGGTGAAGGCGATCGGAAAGCCGATCAGGATGATGAGGATGAAGATCCCCAGCATGAACAGGGCGATAGCGGGATCGCTCATTGGCCCTTCGCTTCTTTCGCCTCGGCGCGCCGCGCCCGCACGATACTATCCATTTCCTCGACGTCGTGCAGACGCTGCGGCCAGCGCCCGTCACGCAGGCACATCAGGGAGCGCAACACTTCAGCGACACCCTGCAACGCGAGCAGCGCCGCCCCGAACGGAATCAGGAGCTTCAGGTGCCAGACCGGCACGCCCACCGGGCTGTTCACGCTGACCTCCTTGATGAGGAGGGCGTCGTATCCGTACGCCCAACCGGCGACCACGAGCGCGATCACGCCGGGGAAGAAGAAAATAATGTAGAGCACCAGCTCGACGGTAGCCTGGATCCGCGGCCGCCACAGGCGATAAAACACGTCGGCGCGAATATGGCCACCGCGCGAGAGGGTGTAGGCGCCGGCCATGTAGAAGAGAGCCCCGTACATGATGTAACTCATGTCGAACGCCCAGCTCGTCGGGTCGTTCAGCACGTAGCGCATAAACACCTCGTAGCAAGTGCCGAACGTGAGGATCAGGATGCACCACGCGAACGCGTGGCCAACGGTTTTGCTCAGCTGGTCAATGGCGTGCAGGAAATGGTTCATTGAATCTCAGGCAACCCAACAAGAAATGGGGCGACACCGCTGGGTGCCGCCCCACGTCACAGTCGTAACCGCGCTGATCCGACGCTGTTAGGACGGCAGCTTGGTCTTGAACACGTGCTCGTAGCCCATCTTGAACGGCGCGTCGTTCAGGTAGTAGTAATAGGCGACGTCCTTTGCCCATTTCCGCTGCGAGTCGACCACCTTCTTGAAGAACGGGTCCGCGTCCGAGAGCCTCTTGTTGAGGGTGTCCCAGGCCTTGAGCTGCGCCTCGAACACGGCTTTCGGCGTGCGGATCACATTGACCTTGTGCTTGTTGATGAGCAACTGCAGATCCTTCGAGTAGTTCTCGAGCCCGGTCCAGTAGTTCGCCGACGAGGCGGCCTCCGCGCTGTATTGCAGGATCGCCTGCAGGTCCTTCGGCAGCGCGTCCCACCGCTTCTTGTTGATGGCGATCTCGAAGAACTCCATCGCCTGGTGGTAGCTGCCCATCTCGTAGTTCTTGATCACGTCCTGGGCACCGAAACGGCTGTCCGAGGTCGGGTTGTTGAATTCGAAAGCGTCGATCACGCCGCGCTCGAGCGCCGGCATGATTTCTCCACCCGACAGCTGGGTCACCTTCGCGCCCATTTCCTGGAAAAGGTCGGCCGCGAGACCCACGGTGCGGTACTTGAGGCCTTTCAGCTGACTCGCGTCCGTGATGGGCTTCTTGAACCAGCCCAGCGGCTGCGTCGGCATCGGCATCGCGAAGAAGCCGACATAGTTCAGGCCAAGTTTTGCCAGCAGCTCGCGGTAGAGCTCGAGCCCGCCGCCGCGGTAAATCCACCCCAGCGTCATCTGGGCGTCGCAGCCGTTAATGGGACCGGAGCCGAACAGCGATGCGACTTTGCTCTTTCCGTACCAGTACACCGGGACGGTATGCCCCGCGTCGAGCACGCCCTTGCTCACGGCATCCGTCACTTCAAAGGCCTTCACCACGGAACCGCCCACCAGATAGTCGATGCGCAGGCGCCCGCCCGCCATGGCGTTCACGCGCGTGACGTATTCCTGGGCGTACTCGTTGAAGATGTCGGTTGCGCTCCATGCGCCCTGCATCTTCAACACGATCGGCGATTGCGCCACCGAAATCATCGGAAAACCGGCAATCGCGGTTCCCGCGGCTGCGGCAGTCGCGCCTGTCAGGAACTTGCGGCGGGATGTGGCGGGTTTCTGTTCGGTTTGCACAGTGTCGTTCACTTTTTCCTTGAGCATCGCGTCCTCCATCTTCGGTTATCAATCAGGGGAATCAATCATACCGACACTGAGCCAGCAAAGCATTTGGCTGCGTCGGCCTTTTTTTTGAATTTTTACTATGTGGAATGGTCTGCTACGCTGCAACAATGCTATACCCCGCGTCACACGAAAGCAAGCTTGGGGGGATGCCCCCAAGCGGGGCACGAGCAGACGTTCCGGATCTCGTCATGACGAACTCTAAATTCCCCAGCCGTGCCCTATAGATAATAGGCAACCAGGTAGGCCAGCAGCAGGATCATGACCCATAGCGCCATGCTGCCGGTGGGCCAGGTGCGGGCCAGCACACCCTGTGGGCCATGGTAGCGGTAGAGGCGGCTCATTGAACTCGAGAAGAACGCGGCCCACGCGCTGCCGACCTGCGCTGTAGTCCGCGATACCGCGGCGGTAAGAGCGCAAACGAGCTTTGGCAACGCATGGCGGTACGTCCAGTCGCTATCGAGATTGGTGGACCGCAACTCCGGCGGGTAGATCCCGGTCCGCATGAGCACCGCAAACGCCAGGGCGGAGAACAGCAGCAACTGCAACTGCGTAACAACGTGCATGGTGGTGTAGGGCTCGAAATTCACCTGGTACGGCAGGATGGCGTAAAGCGGGTCCGGATAGACGCCGATGCCGATGCACAATGCCGCAGTGATTCCCATCGCCCACAGCATGTTGCGCGGCGCCTCCTCGCAACGCTTGCCGGAATCGTGGGCGAAGAACGCGAAATAGGGGATCTTCATCCCGGAGAAATAAAATGCGCCGGCACTCGCGAACAGCAGCACCAGCCACGTGATCAGGTAATGGCCTTCGGCCGCGGCGGCAAGGATTAGCGACTTCGAGATGAAACCGCCGAACAGGGGAGCGGAGATCGATGCCGCTCCGACAATGCAGAACGCGGTGGTGTACGGCATCGACTTGTAAAGTCCCCCCAGCTCGGAGCCCTTGCAGGTACCCGTGCGGAAGAGCACCGCTCCCATCGACATGAACAGCAGCGCCTTGTAGAGAACGTGGCTGAAGGCGTGGGCCGCCGTGCCATTGAGCGACAGCTCGGTGCCGATGCCGATGCCCACCACCATGAAGCCGAGCTGGATGTTGAGGCCGTAGGCCAGCACGCGGCGCAGATCGTTCTCGATCACGGCGTAGAAGATCGGGAACGCGGTCATGAGCGCGCCGATCCACACCAGCATCTCGGTGCCGGCGAAACTGCGCGCGAGCGCGTAGACCGCGAGCTTGGTGGTGAACGCGGACAGGAACACCGTGCCGGTGACCGTGGCTTCCGGATAGGCATCCTGGAGCCAGTTGTGCAGCAGCGGGAAGGCGCACTTGATGCCGAACGCGATGAAGATCAGGTTTGCACCCGGCCCGCCCAGGCCGATATGCTCGAAAGCGATCGATCCGGTCTGCGCCTGGTGCAGCACGATGCCCGCGAGCAGCAGCACCCCCGAGCCGATCTGCACCAGGAGATAACGTACGGAGGCGCGGTAGGCGCGGCGCGTGCCGCGGGCGAGAATCAGGAACACGGAGGCGATGGCGGTGAGCTCCCAGTAGACAAACAGCGTGATGAGGTCGCCCGCAAATACCGCGCCGATCGCCGCGCCCGCGTACACCAGCGCCGCCACCTGCTGTACCTTGTCCTCGACGTGCAGCGCGTAGATGACGCCGAGCAGCGCCGCGATATAGAAGATGTAGCCGAAAACCAGCGCCAGCCGGTCGACGCGACTCTGGATCAGGGTGTATCCGAAAAGCTCGACTGCCGCGTGCACCCCGGGATCGAGCATCAGCAGATGCGCAAACCCGACCACCGGCAGCACCAGCATCCAGGCCGTGCGCAACCGACCCCGCAGCAACGGAACCAGCAGCGCTCCGACGATCAGTATCAGGCCGGGCGGCAGGCCGTCAATCGTCGCCATAGTAGTCCTCGCCGCGCTTCAGCAGCTTGCGCAATTCCTTGGCAGTCAGCACCAGTCCGATGCACGCGATAAAACCGAAGATGCCATAGAAGGCGAACCAGTTTTCCGCAGCAAAATGCGCGTGCTTCTCGTAGAACAGCTCCGCTGTCGCGAGTGCGCCGCAGACGATCAGAAGCCCGTAATAGATCTTGTCGACGTTGCGCCGCTCGTCAAGCCAGTAGCGCTTGTCGCCGCGCGGTCTCGCCTTATCCGGATGTGCCATGAGTTTCTCCATGCCTCATCGACCCTATACCAGCAAAGCGACGAAGTCGAAGATCGGCTGCGCGAAAAAGAACAGCAGCACACAGCCCGCGGCCGTTGCGCACAGGGGCGCCACGCAGGCAAGCGGCGCTTCGTGGACTTTCCCGGCGTAGTGCGTGTCCTTCGCCGGCAGGAAAAAGGCGCGCAGCGCGGGGGTGAGCAGATAAGCGACGTTGAGCAGAGAGCTGGCGATGAGCACCGCGACCATCAGCAGAGTGCCCGCGTCCACCGCCCCGTTGATCAGGAAGAACTTGCTCCAGGCGCCCCCGAGCGGCGGTAGGCCGATCACGCTGAGCGCCGCGACGGTGTAGGCTGCGAAAGTGAACGGCATCACCTTGCCCATGCCGTCGAGCTCGCTCACGTCGTTCTTGTGGATCGCGGTATAGATTGCGCCGGCGCAGAAAAAGAGCGTGATCTTCGCGCACGCGTGCATCGCGATCTGCAGAGTGCCACCAATTACTCCCGCGGCATTGGCCAGCGCCGCACCGAGCACTACGTACGATAGCTGGCTCACCGTCGAATACGCGAGCCGGCGCTTGAGGTTGTCCTGCCGCAAGGCGACGATACTCGCGGCGAGTATCGTAAAAGCCGCAACATAGGCCAGCCAATCAGTCGAGGTCTCGCTTGACAGGAGGTCGACGCCGAAGACATAAACGGCAACCTTCATCACGCTAAACACGCCGGCCTTGACGACCGCGACCGCATGAAGCAGTGCAGACACCGGGGCCGGCGCCACCATCGCGGCCGGCAGCCAGCGGTGAAACGGCATGAGCGCGGCCTTGCCGATACCGAACATGTAAAGAGCGAGCATGATCCCGACCACCGGGCCTTCGACCTTGCCCTCCAGAATGCCGCCCGGCACGAAATCCAGTGTGCCGGCGACCGACCACGTCCAGATGATTACCGTCAGAAGAAACACTATAGAGGTGGTGAGCAGCACGCCTAGGTAGACGCGGCCGCCGTGCATCGCCTCCGCCGTGCCGTGATGCGCAACCAGCGGATAGGTGATCAGGGTGAGCGCCTCGTAGAACAGGAACAGGGTGAAAAGATTGCCCGCGAACGCGATGCCAATCGCGCTCGCCAGCGCGCCGGCAAAGCACACGTAATAGCGCGTCTGGTTCTCTTCCTCGTTGCCCCGCATGTACCCGATCGAGTACACCGACGTCACGATCCACAACACCGAGGCAACTAGTGCGAACAGCATGCCGAGCGGCTCGACCTCGAACTTCAATGCAAGCCCTGGCATCACCTCGAAGAGCGTCACGGCCGGCCGGCCGGCCGCCGCGACTTCCGGCAGTAGCGAGGCCACCAGCAGGAACAGCGCCGTCGCCGTCACGAGCGTGATGGTTTCGCGCACGTTGGGCGCACGGTGCGCCGCGGCGATCAGCACCGCGCCGATGAGCGGCACGGCGAGCGCCGTGAGGATGGTGTCCACCGGGCTCACCGGCCGCTCCCCAGCAGTTCCGCCGCGGCCTGCGCCGCCCCGCCCACGGTGAGCGACGCGTCCAGGCCGAAATAAACGCAGGCCGCCACCATCAGCCACGACGTCGCGAGCATCGACAGCGGGGCCTCCCGGAGCTTGGCGACCGCAGCGCCCGGCTCGCGGAAGTACGCCACCTCGACGAAGCGCCAGACGTAGATCACCGCGAGCAGCGAGCTCAGCACGATGAGGGCCGCGAGCCACCAGGCGCCGACCTCGAACGCGGCGAGCACCAGGTACCATTTGCTGACAAAGCCCACCGTCCCGGGCACGCCGATAAGACTCAAGCCCCCGATAACGATTCCGAATGACGTGAGCGGCATGACGCGGCCGATCCCGCCGATGGCATCGAACCGGACGGCGCCCACGCGCAGCGCAATGCCGCCCAGCAACAGGAACAGAGCGCCCTTGGTGAGCGCGTGGTTGAACAGATGCACGATGCCGCCGGTGAGCCCCGTCATGTTGTCGAGGCTCACGCCGAGCGTGATGTAGCCGATCTGCGCCACGCTCGAGTAGGCGAACAGCCGCTTGATGTCCTGCTGGAAGATGGCGACGATGGAGGCGATGAACATCGCGGCAAGCGACAGCATGAGCAGAATTTCGCCCATCGGCAGCGCGCTGAAGATGGCGCTCTCGCCGAACACCGAGTAGTAGAAGCGCAGGAGCACGTAGACCGACACCTTGGTCGCCGTGGCTGCGAGGAATGCGGTCACCGCCGACGGCGCGTACGCGTAGGCGTTCGGCAGCCACAGGTGAAGGGGAAAGAGCGCGAGTTTGAGCGAGATGCCGACGGTCAGAAAGGCGAGCGCGGCGAGTACCGGCCGCGTATCGGTCACCCCCGGAAGGCGCGTTGCCATGTCGGCGAGATTCAGCGTCCCGGTCATGAGGAACAGCAGGCCGACGCCGATCACAATGAAGGTGGCGCCGATGGTGCCCATGATGAGGTACTGGTACGAGGCCATCAGCGCGCGCCGGTCACGGCCCAGCGCAATCAGCACGTAGCTCGACAGCGACGAGATCTCGAGAAACACAAAAAGATTGAATCCGTCCCCGGTGGCCGCGATCCCCAGCAGCCCCGCGAGGCACAGCACGTACATGGTGTAGAAGAGGTAGTGCTGCTCGGGCGCGACTTCGGCCTCAACGCTGTCGCGGCAGTAGATCACGACCACCGACGCGATCAGCGATACGAGCACCAGCAGGAATGCGTTGACGCTGTCGATGCGGTATTCGATGCCCCACGGCGGTGCCCAGCTGCCGACGGCGTACGAGATCACCCCGCCGCCGGCGACTTCTCCCAGCAGCGCAGCCGATACCGCGAGCGACGACCAGCTGGCGACGGTGGCAAGCAGCCAGGCAAAGCCGCCGTGTCGCAACAGCACCATCAGGGGCGCCGCGATCAGCGGCACCACCACGTGCAGAATCGGCAAATGCAATGAGATCAAATGGTTAGGTCTTCGTCTCGGACAGCGGATCGAGGGTGGCCTGATCCTGCGCCAGGATCTCGTCCTCTTCGGTGCTGCCGTAGGCTTCCTTGATCCGAACCACGATCGCAAGTCCGAGCGCAAGCGTGGCTATGCCTACGACGATCGCGGTGAGGATCAGCACGTGCGGCAACGGGTTCGAGTACACCGCGAACCCGTCCGCGATGATCGGCGCGGTTCCTCCGATGAGTTTTCCGGGCGCGATGTAGAGCAGGTAGACCGAGGTCTGGAAGATCGCCAGGCCGACGAGCTTCTTCACGAGGTTGCCGCGTGCGATCACGATGTACAGCCCCGCGATCGCGATGAACAGCGTCGCCCAGTAGCTAAAGTGGTTGGCGACCGCGGTCATTCGCCGCCCCCCTCGCCCCGCCCGGCGAACATGTAAAAAATCTTCAGCATCACGCCCGCGACCGTGATCAGCACGCCCAGCTCGACCCAGAAGATCCCCCGGTGCTGGCCGTCGACTGGATTGGCCCCGAGCACGAAGTAATCGAGGTAGTTGCCGCCGAGCAGCAGGCCAGCGACGCCCACACCGGCGAACAGCAGCACGCCGGCCCCGATCATGGTCTCGACCAGCCAGTCGGGCACCACTTTGCGCGCCGCCTGCAATCCAAAAATGATTCCGTAGAACACGATCGCTGCGGCCGAAATCACCCCCGCCTGGAAGCCGCCGCCCGGGCCAAAGTCGCCGTGGAACTGCACGTAAAGCGCGAACAACAACATGAAGGTGATCATGAGCTTCGCGATGACCCGCAATACGAGATAATCCCTCACGGCTTCTCTCCCTGCTTGCGGGAACGCCGACGCCGCAGCAGCGCGATGACACCGATGCCCGCGGTGAACACGACGGTCACCTCGCCCAGCGTGTCATAGCCGCGGTAGCTCGCGAGCACGGCGGTCACGATATTGGGCACGCCGGTCTCGCGCGCTCCGTCCTCGATATAACGCTTAGCGACGTGCTGATGTATCGGCGCCTGCGGATCCAAGAACGCCGGCAGCCCGAGCGTGCCGTAGGCAAGCACCGCGCCGGTCGAAATCGCCACCGCGAGCGGCAAGAACGGACGGTGAATCGGCTTCATTTCCACTCCCTTGCCGAGATGCAGCACGCTAAGGAACAGAATCATCGAGATCCCCGCCCCAACCGCGGCTTCGGTCATGGCGACGTCCACGGCATCGAGCGCGACCAGCACAGTGGCCATCAGGAAGCTGTAGATGCCGAACAAGACGACTACCCCGAAAAGATTTCGCTGGCGGGCGATCACCGCCGTGATCACCGCCATCATGACGAGAAGCGTCGTGATGATTACGGCTTCGATGATCGGCTCCTGTCTTCCGCAAGCAGCGGCGTCAGGCCGCGGGCGAGTCCCGCCTTGGCCAACGCGTGGGTGGCGGTCGGACTGGTGAAAAGGATCAACACCCCGATCATCAGCAACTTCACCGCGACCAGCGTGAATCCCGCCTGCAGCACGAGCCCGACGAGGATCAGCCCTGCGCCGAGCGTGTCGGTGACGCTCGCCGCATGGATTCGGGTGAAAAAATCGGGCATGCGGATCAGCCCCACCGCACCGACGATGCAAAAGATCCCGCCCGCGACCAGACAGGCCCAGCTTGCCGCGTCGATCATCACGCTCATGACTCCGGCCCCTTTTCAGCGTCGCCCGGGTCGCCCAGATTGCCGTACTGGAAGTACTTCAGCACCGCAATCGTGCCTACCACATTGAGCAGGCCATAGACGATGGCGAGATCGAGAAACTCGGGACGGTCAGTGAGGAAACCGATGACGGCGAGGAGCAGCACCGCGATCGTGCCCACTGTGTTCGCCGCGAGGGCGCGGTCGAACACCGTCGGGCCAAGGCAGGCGCGGATCAAGACCAGCGCGAGCGCCACCAGCAACGCTGCTGCCGCAGCCGCGAACATCAGCGCAACCCTTCGAAGCGCGTTACGCGCCGGTCCATCTCGCCCTCGAGCAATCCCGCTGCGGCCTCCCGCGTCAAGGCATGTACCAGGATCTCGCCCTGCTTCACATCCACTGAGATCGTGCTCGGCGTCAGCGTGATCGAATTGGCGTAGGTCACCACGCCGACCGTGGTCTTCTGCGACGTTTTCGCGCGTACGAGTGTGGGGCTGATGGGGAGGCGTGGATTCAGGATGATGCGCGAAACATCCCACGCGCTCTTCGCGATTTCCTTGAAAAGCCACGGCCAGTAAAAAATCAGGCGCCAGCTGAGGCGTATCGGGTAGCCCTCGTGGTCAATGAGGTCCATGCGGCGCCCGAGCATCGCGACCGCGACCGCCGAGACCGCGCCCATCGTGAGAAGAAACGGCACGAAATAGCCGGAGAGCAGCAGCCAGAACGCGAACAGAATGACCACGAGACTCAACGCGCGCACCGTGCTTCCTCC
>JAOTTL010000264.1:0-3927 GCA_029864385.1 Betaproteobacteria bacterium
TGAACCGGCCGCTAAGGCGGTGCGGCTGATGAATGATCCGCGCCTAAGCTGATGTGCGACGACAACTCGTGCCCAACACCAAGTTTGCGTCACAGGCACGCGTCCCTCGAAAAACTCCATTACGCCTATCGGTAGCGGCATTTGAGGTTGCCAATTCCGCAGATTGTAGGGCCCAAGGCGCGCGAAGTTGATCGCAGCTTTTGGGAGGGGATGGTTGTGTGTTGTGGGAAGTATCGGAGAATCGATGAAGATGCAGCTTGAGCTTCCAAAAGAACGCCTCGGAAAAAAGTTCACAGCTCTTTTCCGAGACTTGACCCCGGGGAGCAAGACCTCCCGTGGCCCTCGATCAGCTTCTGAAAAAAACGTTCCTCTGGCAAGCTCTCTGGCGTCGCACGCGCCGCTGTTTGCTCAAGGGGTGTGAAGCAGCTTTCGCCCCGATCCATCCATTGTCTCGGTATTGTAGCGACGCTTGCCGAAAGGCCGCACGAGACTGGTCTCGGTGGTGGGCCGGCAAACGCTATCGGGCCACAGAGCGTGGAAAAGCTCAACGCGCCCAACAAGCTCAAAGGCGACGAAACCGTCAACGCCGCACTCCCCAGCGCTCTCGCGTTTCTCCCTCTCATCCAACCGGCAACAACGCGTCCGCGGCGGCCAGCAACACCTCCCCAGGCACGTCCGCATGGGAGGCTTGTGTCGCTCGCCTGGCGTCACTGGCGGGGGGCGTGGGCCATCACGATCGCGACAGGGGAAAAAATAATTGCTGTCATCGTCCCGGTTGTTACCAGCGATTCGCAGTCCCCAAACGTTCGCCTTTTCAAAGGTTCTGTGATGCGTTTTGCCGTCAGGCTTTACGGCGCGTGAAAGAGCGCGAGCGACGCCTGCGCAAGAAAACCGGATCCTGACACCGAACGTTCCACAGCATGCCGCGCTACCGGTCTGCTTTTGCGTGGCGTATATCGACCGCTTCGACCGGGAACTCTACGTTCGGGCTCACCCACGTACTTCAGCTGAGAGATACGGGTTCAGCAAAAGGAAAGGGAAGAGGCATTCTTGCTTCCTTCAGGAGCTACGGCGCAGGAGAACAAACGATGATGAGCCAGGTGGATCCTCAACCATCCTGCAGCGGCGAGATACAACCCTTGTCGCTGGAAGCGATCGACGAGCGGTACGGCCGCTACCGCTTGCGGCTGGCGGCCGACGAGGCGGCGATTCTCGATTCGCTGCAACGTTTTGGCCAGATCTCTCCGGTGGTGGTCACGCTGCAGCAAGAGCAAGCGGTGTTGATCGATGGTTTCAAACGCTTGCGGGCGGCGCGTCAACTGCGAGGGATGAAAACGCTCACGGCTCGCCGGGTGGAGCTGGACGAGCGTGGCGCGAAGGCGGCTTTGTTTCTGTTGAATCAGACCGGCCGGCGAACGGACTTATGGGAAGAGGCTTGGATCGTGCACGCGCTGATCCGCGAGGACGGCCTGAGCCAGGTGCAGGCGGGCGAACTGCTGGGGCGTCACAAGAGTTGGGTCTGCCGTCGTTTGGCGATCATCGAAAAGCTCGCCGGTGCGGCCAAGGAAGATCTGCGACTGGGCCTGCTTTCGCCGACGCTGGCGCGGCAGTTGATCCGGTTGCCCGCGGGCAACCAGGTACGTGCCTTGGCCGCGGCGCGAGAGCATTCACTGAGCGGTGCCGAGTTGCGCGGCGTCACGGATCTGCTTCTCTCCGCAGGAACGCGCGAGAAGGAAGATTTCGTGCTGGAGAAACCGCGACAAGCGTTGCGCGAATTCCAAGGCGTAGAGGGTCGCAGTTGGGACCCGCGTCTGAGCACGGCTGGCAATCGCGTCAGCCGGCAACTGGGATTCCTGCTGGATGGACTAGCACGCATGGAGAACTGGTTACGGCACCGAGGCCGGGGCGAACTTCGCCTCTGCGACCGCACTGTGTTGATCGAAAGCTTTCAAAAGCTGACTCAGCAGACACACACCGTTTGTGAACTGACCGAGGACTTTCTCAAGGAGCTTCATCTGCCATGAAACAAGAAGTACGTCACGAAATCGTCCGTCGCTGGCGAGAAGGCCAGTCGATGCGAGGGATCGCCCAAGACCTGAACGCCGCGCGCAAGACGGTCAAGAGCGTGATCCAGTCGCATCAACAGCAGCGGGAAGAAGGCATCGTTCCGCCCCAGCTCCGGCCGCGGAAGAAACGCCGCAGCCAGTTGGACGAATACGAGAACGCCCTGCGCGAGCTGCTCACACGCTACCCGAACATCACGGTGACCAGACTGCTGGAGGAACTGCGTGATCGAGGTTATCGGGGCGGCTACACGGTGCTGCGTCAGCGCGTCAAACAGTTGCGTCCGCGAAAGTCGTCGCCGTTCGTGGAACGTTTTGAGACATCGCCGGCACAACAGGCTCAAATGGACTACGCGGTGTACGACCTCGACTTCACGCACGAAGGACGCCGGCGCGTGCATCTGTTCGGCTACATCCTGGGTTACTCGCGGCGGCAGTACTTGCATTTTGTCGAGTCCCAAGACATGGAAACAACACTGCGCGAGCACGTCCACGCGTTCGAACACTTGGGCGGCGTGGCGGCGACCTGCTTGTACGACAACATGAAGGTCGTGGTGGCGCGCTACGAAGACGAAGAGCCGATCTATAACACGCGGTTCTTGGCCTTCGCCACGCATCACGGCTACCGGCCCGTTGCCTGTCGGCCGAGACGCCCACAAACCAAAGGCAAGATCGAGCGGCCGTTCGACTACGTCGAAAAAAACTTGCTCAACGGCCGCACGTTTCGCTCGCTGGCACATCTCAACGAGGTCACCGCCTGGTGGCTGGCGGAAGTCGCGGACGTGCGCACCCATCGCACCACGCGCAAGCGGCCGATCGACCTGCACGCCGAGGAACAACCGCACTTGATCCCGCTGCCGGCCACCCGCTACGAAGTGGCCGAAGTCATCTATCGCACCGTCGATCACGAAGGCTACGTCTCTTATGGTCAGAACCGTTATTCGGTGCCGTGGGAGAAAACGCATCCGGGCCAGGTGCTGCCGGTGAAGATCACCGAGGAGGAGGTGATCATCTACAGTCTGCAGCTGTACGAACTGACGCGTCACGCGCGATTCAATTCCAGCGTGACCCATCAAAAGCGACAACAGCGTCAGCATCAGCCGCCGCGCGACGTGGAAAGCCGCCGTCAGCTGGCGCGCGAGCAGTTCCAGGAACTGGGCGCGCCGGCCGTCGCCTTCCTGGAAGGCTTGCTGCGTTCCCAACGCCGCGGCTGGGAACAGGCGCGCCAGGTGCTGGCCTGTCTCCGCAACTACCGCCGTGAGGACTTGACCGCGGCGCTGGAGCGCGCCACGCGATTCGGCGCCTTCTCGCTCAGCGCGGTGGAACGCATCTTGGCGGTCCAAGCGCGGCCCAAAACGTCTTACGAACATCTGGCCGACCAGACGAAAGATCATCTGCGCGAGCTGCTTGGTGACGATCCGACTCCACCACGCAGCACCGCCGAGTACCAACAGTTCTTGTTTGACGAACCTTCCCCATCGAAAGAAGAAACGGAGGAACCACTCGATGAGCCAACGCAAGAAGAACACGACCAGCCCCCAGACGGGCAATCAACAACGGTGCAACCCGAAGACGAGCAACCACGGGAATAATGGAAAACGGCCGTCTCGTGGGAACTCCCCCGGCGCGGGCTCCCTGCGCGAGACGATCCTGGACGATTTTTCGGCGCTACGCATCCCGATTTCGGGCGAAGCCTTGGACGCTGCGCTGCGGGAGGCGGAAGGCGGCCGTCTCTCCTATCTGGAGTTCCTGCGTCGGGTGATCAGCCAGCAAGCTTGCGGGCGGCGCGAGCGGGCCATCGAACGCCGGATTCGACAAGCTCGCTTTGGCGAAATGAAGACGCTGGAAGACTTCAACTGGCCGT
>JAOTTL010000091.1:0-15875 GCA_029864385.1 Betaproteobacteria bacterium
GAAGAAGCGAGGCGTGAATGTTAAGACAACCGAGCGGCGGCAGGTTGAGCAAGGTTTCGGGCAGGATCAGCCCGTAGGCAGCGACGACGATCACATCGGGCGAGGCAGACGCGACCGCGCGAACAACGTCCGCACTGTTAAGGCTCGACGGCTGCACGACTTTCAGCCCGCGCTGTTCGGCGAGCCGCTTGACTGCGGGCGCTTGCGGCTTGAGCCCTCGCCCAGCCGGACGATCGGGCTGGGTGAGGACCAGCGTCACTTCATGACCGCTGTCGAGGAGCGCCTTCAGCGCAACGGCTGCAAACACGGGTGTCCCGGCAAAAACGATCTTCATGAAACTGGCGCGACCAGGCGCATAGGGCTGGGCCGAGACGCCGCCCTGACAGGGAGTCCAGCGGCGACCACTACGGAGTGGCTCGAGACGCGCCTCAGAGCACCGCCCGGCGCGGCGTCTCCGGCTCCGATGCGCGCTGGTCCTGCTTCTTCAGCTTTCTCGAGATGCGCTGTTGCTTCAGCCGGGAGAGGTACTCCACGAACACCTTGCCGTCGAGATGATCCATCTCATGCTGGATGCACACCGCGAGCAATCCATCTGCTTCCAGCGTAAAGCGCTTGCCCTCCGCATCGAGCGCACGCACCGTAATGCGCTCGGCGCGGGAAACTTTCTCGAATATTCCGGGCACCGAAAGGCAGCCTTCCTCAAAATCGGATTCGCCGCTCGTCGCCACGAGCTCGGGGTTGATGAACACCTTGAGTTGGTCGTGCGTCGCTGACACATCAATGATGATCACACGCTTGTGAACATCAACCTGTGTGGCAGCCAAACCAACACCGGGCGCGGCATACATAGTCTCAGCCATGTCCTTGATTAGCTGACGAATCTCATCGTTGGCCCGCTCTACGCGCGCAGCCACCTTGTGGAGCCGCTCATCCGGATAGCGCAAAATGTGCAAAAGTGCCATGAAAAAGCTTGCGAATTTAGGCAGCTAGATGCAGAATTTAAACCAATCTCTCGGGCGCAGCCTTGGTATTGAGGCTGCGCCTGTTAGTCTTCTAAATTGGGGGCGTTCCATGAAGAAAGTAATTATATCCCTGATTTTACTGCTAACTCCGCTGGGAGTGGCAGTCGCCGCCGAGGCCGACGCGATCAGGGCCGATGCGCCGGATCGCTACACGGTGGTGCGAGGGGATACCCTCTGGGGAATTTCCGGGCGCTTTCTGAGGGATGCTTGGCGCTGGCCGGAGGTATGGCGACTCAACCGGGACGAGATTCGCAACCCTCACTTGATTTTCCCGGGTAATGTGATCGTGCTGGATCGGGCCACAGGCCGTCTCTCTATCGAAGGACGCGACGGCGGCGCGACTGCCACGGCGCGTGCAGGGGGTACAGCAGGGGCTCCACAGCTGGCAACGGTGTCCGTTTCGCCGCGAGTCCGGCTCGAGGCGCTGGACGCGCAAGCGATCCCCACAATCAAACCATCCGATATCGCAGGTTTCCTGTCCAAGCCTCTCCTCGTGGGCCGGGACGAGCTCGACGGTTTTCCGTCCATCGTCGCGACCGAAGAGGACCGCATCTCGATTGGCGCCGGTGGCAAGGCCTACGCGGAGGGCATCAAGAAGGAGGCAGGCCTTTTTTGGCAGGTGTACCGGCGTGGTGATCCGCTGGTTGACCCCGAGAGTAACGAAGTACTGGGCTATGAGACGTTCTATCTCGGTGAAGCACGCGTCATAAAGTATGGCGAACTGACCACGCTCGAGATCACGTCCTCCACTCGCGAAATCAACCGCGGCGACCGCCTGCTGCCGGCCTCGCAGGAAAAACCTGTCTTTGCCTACGTGCCGCGAGCGCCAGAAAAGCCGGTTAAAGCGTACATCGTATCGGCCTACGGCAACCTCGGGGAGACCGGCCCGCTCGGGATCGTAGCGCTGTCAAAAGGCAGCCGCGACGGCCTTGAGGTCGGGCATGTGCTGGCGATTCATACCAGTACGGCCATCGCCAAGCGTCTTGGCCGCTACGGCCTTCGTACCTCAGCCCTCTACGGCCGCGAGGGCCTCAGCGGCAGTGACTCGCCGCGCACCTACTATAGTCCCGAGTTGTCGCCGAGAGACGGTCCGCTCTACGGGAGCGTGGAAGTCATAGACGAGGCGCTGATACGGAAACTGCCCGATGAGCGCTACGGGCTGGTGATGGTCTTCAGGACCTTCGAGCGCGCGTCTTTCGGTCTCGTCATGGAGGCCTCGCGGCCGGTCGCCCTGTACGACGCCGTGATGAATCCCTGAGAATTTGACGGAGCTTCAGCCGCGTCCGCGGTGTGCGACGCGGGTCGCCGACTGCCATGCCGCTCGATGAAGAGCTCACCGCGTGGCTCAGGCTCACGCTGATTCCGGGTCTATACGGCGACCGCCTGCGTCGCCTGCTAAGCGCGTTCGGTAGACCGCAGGCGGTGTTTTCGGCCAGCGCCACCGCTCTGTCCCGGCATGTGCCTGACGCGGTCGCTGCGGCGATCAAACGCGGTATTGACGACGAGGCTATCAACGCTGTCGCTGGCTGGCTCCAGGACCCCGCGAATCAGGTCGTCACGCTCGCTGACCCGAATTATCCCCAACAGCTCCTGCAAGTGCCCGATCCTCCGCCGCTGCTCTACGTCAAGGGCAGCCTGGATCTTTTGCGCCGACCCGCGCTCGCGATCGTAGGCAGCCGCAACGCAACCGCGCAGGGCGAGGCGAACGCCGAGGCTTTCGCGCGGATTTTGAGCGACTCCGGTCTGACCATCGTCAGCGGGCTCGCGCTCGGCGTCGACGCCGCAGCGCATCGCGGCGCGCTCGCCGGCTCCGGAAGCAGCATTGCGGTATTGGGCACCGGCGCCGATATCATCTACCCCGCTCGCAATCGGGCACTTGCTCATGATCTCGCCGAACGCGGCGTCCTCGTTTCGGAATTTGCGCTGGGCACGCGGCCTATTGCAGCGAATTTCCCGCGCCGCAACCGCCTGATCAGCGGGCTCGCTCTCGGCTGTCTGGTCGTCGAAGCAGCGGCTGAAAGCGGCTCGCTCATCACGGCCCGGCTTGCTAACGAGCAAGGGCGGGAAGTCTTCGCCATTCCCGGCTCAATCCACTCTCCTCTCGCGAAAGGCTGCCACGCGCTGATCAAGCAAGGCGCGAAACTTGTGGAAAGCGCTCACGACGTTCTCGAGGAACTGCGCTGGCCAGCCCACGCACGATCGGAGCCCGCCCCGCGGAATTCGCCAATTGATGCGCACACACGCCGCCTGTTAGACGCGCTCGGCGAAGATCCGTGCGAACGCGACACCCTCGCTGCTCGCAGCGGACTCAGCGCCGCCGAGATCTCGGTTCTCCTGACGCAACTCGAGCTCGATGGCACAGTGGCAACGCTGCCGGGTGGATCAATCCAGCGCATACATCGTTGACACGTTTCAGTTTGCGCCTCGATTTAGGTCACCCTTCGGCAGGCGCTTAAATGGCGCGCTTGCGCCAGCAAATGTTTGTTCTTATCATCTGGCGCTCTTTTTGCCTCCGCGAGCGGGAACGCCAAGCGCATGGGAAAACGCCTGATCATTGCCGAGAAACCCTCAGTCGCTGCTGACATCGCGCGCGCGCTCGGTGGATTCACGCGGCATGGCGATCACTTCGAGAGCGAGCACTACGTGCTGTCTTCCGCCGTCGGGCATCTTCTCGAATTGCGTGCGCCGGAGGAGCACGATCCGCGCTCGGGACGCTGGACGTTCAAGCACCTGCCGGTGATCCCCCCAAAATTCGAACTTGCGCCCATCGACGAGAGGGCCGGCACGCGGCTCAATCTTCTGCTGCGTCTTATCAAGCGCAAGGATGTCACCGGGATCATCAACGCGTGCGACGCCGGGCGCGAGGGTGAGCTCATCTTCCGCTACATCATCCAGTACTCGAAGACCTCGAAGCCCATCGAACGGCTTTGGCTGCAATCGATGACGCCGGCCGCGATCAAGGCTTGCTTTGCGGGTCTGCGCACGGACAAGGAACTGCTGTCACTGGCAGACGCGGCGCGTTCGCGCTCGGAAGCCGATTGGCTGGTCGGCATCAATGGCACCCGCGCCATGACGGCATTTAACAATCGCCTGAGCGAGGGCGGCTTCTACAAGACCACCGTCGGCCGGGTCCAGACCCCGACGCTTGCGATCCTGGTAGAGCGCGAGGAACGTATTCGCGCCTTTCGGCCCCGGGATTACTGGGAGGTCCATGCGCGCTTCGCTGCGCAGGCTGGCGAGTACGCGGGGCGCTGGTTCGATCCAAGGTTCAAGAAGGACGAGGACACCGAGCGCAGGCCGGAGCGGATCTGGGCGGCGACAGATGCGGAAGCGATCGTTGCCGCCTGCGAAGGAAAACGCGGACGCGTATCCGAAGAGACCAAGCCTTCAACACAGCTCTCGCCCCTGCTGTTTGACCTGACCAGCCTGCAGCGCGAAGCCAACAGCCGCTTCGGCTTTTCGGCAAAGGGAACGTTGGGGCTCGCACAGGCCCTTTACGAGCGGCACAAGGTGCTCACCTATCCCCGCACCGATTCGCGCGCGCTTCCAGAGGATTATCTCGGAACGGTCAAACAGGCGGTCGAGCTGCTGAAGGGCGCCAATGAGTATGCGCCCCACGCCAAGAACATATTAAAGAACGGCTGGATTCGCCCGAACAAGCGCGTGTTCAACAACACCAAAATAAGCGATCACTTTGCGATCATTCCTACGCTTCAGCTGCCCAAGCATCTGAACGAACCGGAACAGAAGATCTACGATCTCGTCGTCCGGCGTTTCCTGGCGGTTTTCTTTCCGGCCGCGGAGCACCTTCAGACGACCCGGATTACGCACCTCGACGGCCATCAATATCGCACCGACGGCCGCATCCTGCAGAGCCCGGGCTGGCTGGCGATCTATGGCAGGTCAGCGCAGGAAGAAAATGCGAACCTTCCGCCGGTTGGTGCCAAAGAGTCGGTGGAGACCGTCGAGTTGAAAACGCTCGCGAACCAGACCAAGGCGCCTGCGCGTTACACGGAAGCGACCCTGCTCTCGGCCATGGAGGGCGCCGGCAAGCTGGTCGAGGACGATGAGTTGCGCGCCGCGATGGAGGCCAAGGGACTTGGCACCCCCGCAACACGCGCCGCGATCATCGAGGGGTTGATCCAGCAGGACTACGTGCACCGTAACGCCAAGGAACTGGTGCCAACGCCTAAAGCGTCCTCCCTGCTCTTCGCGCTCACGCATTTCGGCGCTACCGAAATCACCTCACCGGAGCTCACCGGAGACTGGGAGCAAAAGCTCAAGTTGATGGAAGGCGGCCGGTTGCGCCGCGGCGAGTTCATGGATCACATCGAGCAGGTCACTCGCGACCTGGTCGACCGTATCAAGATGGGCGACATTCCCGACGAGGCATACGCCACCGTCGAGGCCCCGTGCCCCAAATGCGGCGGGGTGGTGCAGGAAAACTACCGCAAGTTCCAGTGCCAATCGTGTGAGTTCTCCCTGTGGAAGGTCATCGCAGGCCGGGAATGGGCGCCGGAAGAGGTGGCGGATCTGATCAGCCGCCGTTTCGTCGGGCCGCTCACCGGATTTCGCAGCCGCATCGGCCGGCCGTTTGCCGCCGGCGTGCGGCTGACGGACGAGCTTCGAATCGAATTCGATTTCGGTCAGGCTCGCGCCGACGAGGAACAAAACGCCCCGGACTTCACCGGGCAAGAAAGTCTCGGGCCATGCCCCAAGTGCGACGCCCGCGTGTTCGAGCACGGCGCGGTCTATGTCTGCGAGAAAGCGGTGGGGGCGGACCGGAGTTGCGATTTCCGCTCCGGCAAGATGATCCTCCAGCAACCGATCGAACGCGAGCACATGCAAAAACTTCTGGCAACCGGTCGCACGGAACTGTTCACGCGCTTCGTCTCCAAGAAGGGCCGCCGCTTCAAGGCCTATCTCGTCAAAACACCGGAGCGAAGGATCGGTTTCGAATTCGAGCCCCGCGCTCCACGAGCCGCTGCGGCTCCTCGGCAACAACAACCCGCGCAAGCGCCCGCCGCGCCACCGCCTGCGGCGCGGCAACGAGCGCGGTCCGCGAAGAAAATGGCCCGCACGAAGATCGCCAAGGCCGAACCGAAGCCGAAACGAAAAGTAGCCTAACAGCCTGTCGGGACTAAGTCCGACAAACTCCTAGATATCGAGGTTACGCGCGCCGAGCGCGTTGGCCTCGATGAAATTGCGCCGCGGCTCCACCTGGTCGCCCATCAAGGTGGAGAAGATTTCCTCCGCGATGATGGCATCTTCTATCTGCGTCCTGAGCAGACGCCGCGTGTTCGGATCCATGGTCGTGTCCCACAGCTGCGCCGGATTCATTTCCCCGAGGCCCTTGTAGCGCTGGATTGACGCCCCGCGCTGAACCTCGCTGAGGAGCCAGTCGATCGCCTCGCGGAAATTCTTGACCGGCTGTTGATGCTCACCGCGCTTGACGTAAGCACCCTCACCCAGCAGGCCGTGCAGCACCTCCGCAGTGCGCCGTATCTGCTCGTAATCCCCGCTCTGCACAAAGTCGCTGTCGATGTAGCAATGACGCACAATACCGTGTTGGGTGCGGGTGACGGCAAGCATGTAGCGCTCGTTCTTTTCATCGACCCTTGGATCGACGCGGACCGCCTGCCCCTTGAGCAGGGTATTGAGGACAGCTGCGCTCTCCTGCGCCGTCTTCTCATCGCTCAGATCCAGGGCTACCGGCTGATGCAGCAGCGTGTGGAGTACATCCTCGTCGATAAGTCGGCTCACGCGCTCGATCACGGCCTCCGCGAGGAGATACTGCTTGGCCAGCTGTTCGAGCGCCTCGTCCTTCAACGGCGGCGCCCCGGCGCTCGTGTAAAGCTCGGCGTCCACGAGCGCAAGGCCCAGCAACATTTGCTTGAGCTCGTGCTCGTCCTTGAGATAGCGCTCGGTCTTGCCATGCTTCACCCTGTAGAGCGGTGGCTGCGCGATATAAATGTGGCCGCGCTCGATCAGTTCGGGCATCTGCCGGTAGAAGAACGTCAACAAGAGCGTCCGGATGTGCGAGCCGTCGACATCGGCATCCGTCATGATGATGATGCGGTGATAGCGCAACTTCTCCGGTGCGTATTCCTCCTTCCCGATGCCCGTTCCCAGCACGCTGATGAGCGTGATGATCTCCTGCGAAGAGAGCAGCTTGTCGAGCCGGGCCTTCTCCACGTTTAGGATCTTGCCTTTGAGCGGCAGGATCGCTTGGAACTTGCGATCGCGGCCCTGCTTGGCCGAGCCGCCGGCCGAGTCGCCCTCCACGATGTAGAGCTCAGACTGCGCCGGGTCGCGCTCCTGGCAATCTGCCAGTTTCCCGGACAGCCCGAAGGAGTCCAGCACGCCTTTGCGCCGCGTGAGTTCACGCGCTTTGCGCGCAGCCTCGCGTGCCCTTGCCGCTTCCACAATCTTCCCGCATATCACCCGTGCGTCGGAGGGTTTCTCCAAGAGAAACTCATTTAGCTTTTGCGCCACGATCTCCTCAACCACCGGGCGTATCTCCGAGGACACCAGCTTGTCCTTGGTTTGCGACGAGAACTTCGGCTCCGGCACCTTCACCGATAGCACCGCCGTGAGCCCCTCTTTCATATCATCGCCGGTGGTTTCGACCTTGGCTCTTTCCGCAAGCTTGTTCGCTTCAATGTACTGATTGAGCGTCCGCGTCATCGCCGCGCGCAGGCCCGTGAGATGTGTCCCACCGTCGCGTTGGGGAATGTTGTTGGTAAAGCACTGAACATATTCCTGGTAGGAGTCGTTCCACTGCATCGCGATCTCGACCACGACACCCTCTTTCTGGCCGACGGCGTAAAAAATGTTCGGGTGCAGGACGCGCTTGGTGCGGTTGATGTATTCGACAAAGCCCTTGACCCCCCCGGTGAACGCAAAGGTCTCCTCCTTGGCGCTGCGCTGGTCGATGAGAACGATCTTGACCCCGCTGTTGAGGAATGCGAGCTCGCGCAGCCGTTTCGCGAGTATTTCATAGTGAAATTCGACGTTCCCGAATATCTCGTGGCTCGGCAGGAAATGAACCTCCGTGCCGCGCCGCTCGGACTTGCCAACCGCCTTGAGCGGGGCCACAGCCTCGCCCATTCTGAACTCCATTTCGCAGACGGAGCCGTCACGCCGGATCGACAGCCGCAGCCACTCGGACAAGGCATTGACCACCGATACCCCGACGCCATGCAGCCCGCCGGCGACCTTGTAGGAGTTGTTGTCGAACTTGCCGCCGGCATGGAGCTCCGTCATGACGACTTCCGCGGTCGAGCGCCGCTGCTCGTCGTCCGGATACACCTCCGTCGGTATGCCGCGCCCGTTGTCTATGACGCTGACGGAGTTGTCTGGATGGATGGTGATCGTGATCTCGTCGCAGTAGCCGGCGAGCGCTTCATCGACGGCATTATCAACGACCTCGAAGATCATATGATGCAGCCCGGTACCGTCAGCCGTGTCGCCGATGTACATGCCCGGCCGTTTGCGCACTGCCTCAAGGCCCTTGAGGACCTTGATGCTGCTCGCATCGTAATCGTCTGCCGAGGTGTGTTCTTTCGCTATGGGCTGCTGCGCGGCCACCGAATATCCCTTCAGATTCTCATGGGCATCACCACGTACCGGAACTCGCTGTTCTCCGGCACCATGATAAGCATGCTGCTATTGGCATCGCCGAGCGCGCACTCCACCTCTTCCGTGTGAACATTGTTGAGGACATCCAGCAGATAAGTGATATTGAAACCAATGTCGAGTGCCTCGCCGCTATAGGCGATTTCCAGCTCTTCCTGGGCCTCTTCCTGCTCGTTGTTGGTGCAGGAGATACGCAGGCTATTGGCGGTCATCATCCAGCGCACGCCCCGGAATTTCTCGTTAGAGAGAATGGCCGCCCGCTGCAACGACTGCAATAGCTGGACTCGGTCGATGGTAAAACGATGTTGGTACCCGCTGGGGATAACGCGGGTGTAGTCGGGAAACTTGCCGTCGATCACCTTACTGATAAGAACCACGCTGCCGAATGCGAAGCGCACCTGGCTCGCGAAAATCTCAACCTCCACAGGCTCGTCGCTCTCGTCGAGCAGCTTGGCCAGCTCGATGACAGCCTTGCGCGGGAGGATCACTTCGCGCTTCTCGTGCTGCTGGCCGAGCGGGCGTGCGGCATAGCTCAGGCGATGACCGTCCGTTGCCACGACCTTGATTTCACCGCCGTCGAGCACCAGGAGCAAACCGTTGAGATAGTAGCGAATATCCTGCTGTGCCATCGAGTATTGAACCAGCAGCAGCAGTTCGCGCAGCGCTTTCTGCGGCAAGATGATCTTGCCCTGAGCCTGTCCTGGGTCGGCAAGCAGAGGAAAGTCTGCCGCTGGCAGGGTCTGCAGGTTAAAACGGCTCCTGCCCGCACGGATCTGCAGCCGGTTGTTCTGCGCGTCCAGTGTCGTCTCGGATGCCTCCGGCAAAGCTCGCAGGATGTCTTGAAGCTTGCGCGCCGACACGGTCAGGCTGACGTCCTCTCCCGCGGCCGCAGCGATGTCGGCGCTAGTCGCCACCTGGATCTCCAGATCGGTTGCAACAAAATGCACCCGCCCCTGTTTACGTTCGATCAGAACGTTGGACAGAATTGGCAGGGTGTGGCGTTTTTCCACGATACCGGTCACCGCTTGCAGTGGCCGGAGTAACGTGTCGCGTTCGAGTTGAACAAGCTTCATAGGTTATAAGTACTTCTTAGTAGGAGGTAGTAAGACCGCTGTAAAGGTGTGAGTAACCCCGAAATCTCTGTTCCGGCAAGGAGTAGCACGCGCTCGACCATGTGCAAAGGTGGGTAGATGACGTGTGGGAGATTTGTGGACAAAATCTCTGCATCCTCGCGTCGCGCTTTTTATCCACAATTAATAACGTGATGTTCAACTCCTGAGAACCTTAAGCAGGGAGTTGAAATCACGGGTCAGATCGCTGTTGGTTGATTTCAGCAGCGCGACCTTGCGGCAGGCATGCAAGACGGTCGTGTGGTCCCGACCACCAAACGCATCACCAATATCGGGCAGGCTGAGTTGGGTAAGCTCTTTCGCCAGAGCCATTGCAACCTGACGCGGTCGGGCGACATTGCGAGAGCGCCGCTTGGAATACATCTCGGAGATCTTGATCTTGTAGTAATCAGCGACGGTCTTTTGGATGTTCTCAATGGAGATCTGGCGATGCTGGATCGCGAGTAGATCACGCAGGGCGTCCCGGCAGACTTCGACGGATAGCGGATGGCCAGTGAAACGCGCGTAGGCGAGTACGCGTTTCAAGCCGCCTTCGAGCTCGCGGACATTCGACTGAATGTGCCGCGCGAGAAAAAAAGCCACATTCTCGTCGAGCCTGACCCCATCGGCCTCCGCCTTCTTGAGGAGAATGGCAACGCGCATCTCCAATTCGGGCGGCTCGACCGATACCGTAAGGCCCCAGCCGAAACGCGAGATCAGGCGATTCTCTATGCCCGAAATCTCCCGGGGATACGTATCGCAGGTGATGACGACCTGGCGGTGCGCCTCGATGAGTGCATTGAAGGCGTAGAAGAATTCTTCCTGGGTGCGGTTTTTCCCGCTGAAAAACTGAATATCGTCGATGAGCAGCAGATCGAGCGAGTGATAGTAGCGCTTGAAATCGTCGAAGGCTTTGTGCTGATAGGCGCGCACCACGTCCGAGACGTACTGCTCAGCGTGGATGTAGCGGATCTTCGATTCCGGTGCGCCCGCCCGCAGCTGGTTACCGATCGCCTGGATGAGGTGCGTCTTGCCGAGGCCGACGCCGCCATAGACGAACAGCGGGTTGTAAGCCGCACCTGGCCGCTCGCCCACCTGCATCGCTGCGGCGCGCGCGAGCTCGTTGGCTTTGCCGGTGACAAACGTATCGAACGTGAACGCCGGGTTCAGGCGGGAAATTTCGCGGCTGCTGGGTTTCGCCGGCCCGGGGGTGATGGCGGGGGCTGCCGGGCCAGGGCTCGGCGTAGGGTGGTCGCGCTCGAGCAGGACCAACCGCACCTCGAGCGGGCGCTGAAAGTGTTCGAGCGCAAGTTGCTCGATCCGGGCCAGAAACCGGTCCCGGATCCACTGTTGCACGAACCGATTCGGAGCCACCAAGGTGAGCGCGTTGCCCTCGGTCCGAACCTGCAGGGGTTTGATCCAGGTGGTGAACTGCTGAGGCGGGAGTTCCTTTTCGAACCGTGCCAAACAGAAGCGCCAGAAGCTATTCATCGGCATCGCATCGGAGTTTGAATTTGCACCTGGGCGCGAGCGTGTATTGCAGGCTCAGATTTTATCCGTTTTAGGGGGGGTTATCCACAGCTTTGAGAGTCGGAGCTGATGATTGTCGCGGCCGCGCCGAGGTTGACACGACAGTGTGTTAAAGGTTGTAATAGCGCGCTTTTCGACTGTGAGGGCCAGCACATGAAACGGACTTATCAGCCATCGGTGATACGGCGCAAGCGCACGCACGGATTTCTCGTGCGGATGCGTACTCGTAGTGGGCGCGCCGTGTTGCGCGCGCGCCGGGCAAAGGGACGCGCGCGGCTGAGCGTCTGAACGCCGCGAGTGCGCCTGCTCCGGCGGGTTTGCCGCGATCAGCAAGACTGCGGCGTCCGGAGCACTTCGCAGCGGTCCTGGCCCATGGCGCAAGTGGCGCGCGCCGTCATTTCACCGTGTTTGCCAAGCCCAACGCCTTGGAGCAGGCGCGTATCGGTATCGTCACCGCCAAGAAAGTGGCACCGCGAGCTGTCGACCGTAACCGGTTTAAGCGTATGGTACGGGAAGTGTTTCGTGGTTGGCGTGACCGCCTGAGCGGCCTCGATGTCGTCGTCCGTTTGCGGCGCTGCCCGACTCGTGGCAGCGGCAGTCAAGTCCGGAGCGAGCTTGCGCGCCTGTTGGCAGAACTCGTTACACGGGCGACGGTTAACGGGCGTTAAAGGCCGCGTGATAGCGGCGAAGCATGGCTATGGACTCGCAACGCCTGATATTGTTTTTTGTCTTCTCCTTTTCCCTGTTCCTCTTGCTGGACGCGTGGCAGCGTGACCGGCAGACCGAATCGGCACCCCTCTCGACGTCCGCGCCGGTAGCAGGGGGAAAAGCCGAAAAGGCCCCGCCGCAGGCGGCACAGGTTCCGATCCCCAGCGAAAAGCTCATCGCGGCCCAGAGCGGCGTGCCCCAGCAGGCCCAGCCACGGAGCGAGCCCGGTGGCCTGGTGCATGTCGAGACCGATGTGCTGCGTGCCCAGATCAGCGCGTCCGGTGGCGACCTGACACGCCTGGAGCTCAAGAATCATCGCGACACGCTCGATCGCAACAAACCTTTTGTGCTGCTGGATCGGAACGCGGAGCACACTTACGTCGCGCAATCCGGGCTGATTGGTCGCGAACTCCCGAACCACCGGACACAGTTCAGCATCGCGGCCCGACGCTACCAGCTGGCCGAGGGCGATAAAACTGTCGACGTCCGGTTGAGCGCACCGCCCAACGACGGTGTGCAGGTGACGAAGGTGTACCGCTTCCACCGAAACAGTTACCTGATCGACGTGAGCTTCGAGATCGCCAACCAGGGCACGGCGGCAATTCAGCCTTACGCCTATTTCCAGATGGTGCGCGACGACAAGCCGCTAGCGGGTTTTTCAACGATGGTGCCGACTTTCACGGGCATCGCGGTCTATACCGACAAGGACAAATTCCAGAAGGTGTCGTTCGAGGACATCCAAGAGGGCAAGACGTCGTATCCAAAGAATTCGCTGGACGGTTGGATCGGAATGTTGCAGCACTATTTTGTCGGTGCTTTGTTGCCCCGCAATGATGCTCCGAGGGAGTTCTACACGCGACGCCTGGACGACGGGCTTTTCGCCGCAGGCACGATCGTTCCGGCGGGCAACGTTGCCCCGGGGGCCAGCGGGACTGTGACAGTACCGTTGTACGCCGGGCCCCAGGAGCAGGATAAGCTCGCCAAGATCGCGCCGGGACTCGACCTCACGGTTGATTATGGCTGGTTGACCGTGATCGCCGTGCCGTTGTTCTGGGTGCTCAACTGGCTGCACAAATGGGCGCAGAACTGGGGCGTGGCGATCATTCTGCTCACGATCATCATCAAGCTGATCTTCTATCCGTTATCCGCCACAAGCTATCGCTCGATGGCGAAAATGCGGGTGGTCGCACCGAAGCTGCAAAAGCTCAAGGAACAGTACGGCAGTGACCGTCAGCGGTTGCAGCAGGCAATGATGGAGCTCTACAAGACCGAGAAGATCAATCCTTTGGGCGGGTGCATGCCGATTGTCGTGCAAATCCCTGTTTTTATTTCACTTTACTGGGTTTTGCTGGGTAGCGTCGAGCTCCGCCACGCGCCATTCATGCTCTGGATCGACGATCTGTCGGCGCCGGATCCATACTACATCTTGCCGATCCTGATGGGCGCAACGATGATCATCCAGACTTGGCTCAATCCAACGCCCCCCGATCCGGTGCAGGCGAAGATCATGAAGATCATGCCGATCGCCTTCAGCATTTTCTTCTTCTTCTTTCCCGCGGGGCTGGTTCTCTACTGGCTGGTGAACAACGTGCTTTCGATCACGCAGCAATGGCATATCACGCGGATGATCGAACGCGAGGCCCGCGCGGGAGCGCGCAAGAGCCGTCGCTAGCATGGCTCGCTGAGCCTGAGCCGGCGGTTGCTCGAGCGCGATGAGCCGTAGCGACATCATAGCGGCCATCGCCACCGCGCCTGGCCGTGCTGGCATCGGTATCGTGCGAGTGTCGGGACCGCGCCTGGGCGAATTCGCCGTCGCCTTGGTTGGGCGACGGCTACCATCGCGACACGCGATACTTGCCGACGTCCTTGACGCTCGTCAGCAAGTGATCGATTACGGGCTTGCGCTCTATTTCCCGGCGCCCCATTCCTATACCGGGGAAGATGTGCTCGAGCTCCAGGGTCACGGCGGACCGGTGGTCCTGCAGCTCGTGCTGCGACGATGTCTCGAGTTGGGCGCGCGGCTCGCCGAGCCTGGAGAATTCACGCGCCGCGCATTCCTCAACGACAAACTCGACTTGGCCCAGGCCGAGAGCGTCGCTGATCTCATCGATGCGAGCACAGCGCGGGCAGCGCGCTGCGCGCTGCGTTCTCTGCAAGGTGCGTTCTCGGAACGGATCGAGACGCTGGTGCGTGGCCTCACCGAGTTGCGGCTGTTGGTTGAAGCAACGCTCGATTTTCCCGAGGAGGATGTCGAAATTCTCGAGCGAGCGGGTGCCGAACAGCAGCTTGCCGCTCTGCGCGTCGAGCTTTCCAGGATTGAGCAAGCGTCGCAACAGGGCAGTCTTTTGCGCGAAGGCATGCACATTGTGCTGGCTGGACAGCCCAATGTCGGAAAATCGAGCCTGCTAAATCGCCTCGCCGGGGAGGAGCTCGCGATTGTGACGGAAATTCCGGGAACCACGCGCGACGCAATTCGCCAAAAAATCGATTTGGATGGCGTTCCGGCACATATCATCGATACGGCAGGGCTGCGCGAGTCATCCGACCCGGTAGAGGGCTTGGGGATCGCCCGAACTTGGGCCGCAATCGAGAAGGCCGACCTCGTGCTGTTAATCATGGATTGCATAACCGGCGAAACGGCCGCTGACAGGCTCATCCTGGACCGCCTGCCATCCGCGCTTCCCCGGGTAAAGGTCATGAACAAGATCGATTTAACTGGACATCACGCCGCCAAGGAAGGGCAGGATGGCACCGCCGTCGTGTGGCTCTCGGCGAAGACCGGGGAGGGCGTGGACCTATTGCGAAGCTCATTGCTGGAGGCGGTGGGGTGGAAGGGTGGCGCGGAGGGCCTGTTCATGGCTCGTGAACGCCATCTGGGCGCCCTTTCCGTGACCCGTAGGCATTTGGAACACGCGCAGGCCCAGTTGGGCCAGAGCGAGCTGTTTGCGGAGGAACTCAGGTTGGCCCAGGCTGCCTTGGGGACCATAACCGGGGAAGTTACGCCGGACGACCTACTCGGAGAGATATTTTCCCGGTTCTGCATCGGAAAATAGCGCTCTGTTCCACGTGAAACCATTGTGTGCTGCGCCGCACCATCAAATGGCGCTTTTTGCGTCTGTTCCACGTGAAACCTACCGAAATAGCCGCCATCAGAGTTCTCCTGGACAAGCTTTTGCGGTATGATCGCGTCCGGCCGGCAACGCGATTTTAATATGCAAGTTTCTGAATATTATGATGTTATTGTAGTTGGCGGCGGCCACGCAGGCACCGAGGCCGCGCTTGCCTCTGCCCGAATGGGGTGCAATACGCTACTGCTCACGCATAGCGTGGAAACACTGGGCCAAATGTCGTGCAATCCTTCGATTGGCGGAATTGGCAAAGGGCACCTCGTAAAGGAGATCGATGCGCTGGGCGGCGCGATGGCGGCGGCGGCGGACGACGCCGGCATCCAGTTTCGCGTCCTGAACGCACGCAAGGGCCCCGCAGTTCGCGCAACACGCGCGCAGGCCGACCGTGTTCTCTATAAGCAGGCCATTCGCGGCCGTCTTGAGCGTCAGTCGCATCTGCGTATATTTCAGCAGGCCGTGGACGACTTGCTGCTAGAGGGCGATCGAGTCGTCGGCGTCGTGACTCAACTTGGCGCGCGCTTTGGCGCGCGCGCGGTGGTGCTTACGGCGGGCACTTTTCTCGGCGGGCGGGTCCACGTCGGTCTGCAGAACCATCAAGCAGGCCGCGCCGGCGATCCGCCTTCACTAATCCTGGCGCAACGGTTGCGTGAGCTCGAACTCCCGGTGGGCCGTCTTAAGACCGGCACGCCGCCCCGAATCGACGGGCGCACCATAGATTTTTCTCTCATCACCGAACAACC
>JAOTTL010000092.1:0-15856 GCA_029864385.1 Betaproteobacteria bacterium
GGTGGCGTGCGATGACGTAGAGCAACTGATCACCATCGTAGAGCCGGCCGGCCGCATCCACCATGACCAGACGGTCCCCGTCCCCGTCGAGCCCGACCCCGAGATCCGCCTTGTGACGCCGCACTGCCGTCTGCAAAGCCTGGGGCGCCGTAGCGCCCACGCGATCGTTGATGTTAAAGCCATCGGGATCAGTCCCAATGGTTTCCACGTCCGCGCCCAGCTCGTGGAAAACCGGCGGCGCCACGTGATAGGACGCGCCGTTCGCGCAATCGACCACGATCCGCATTCCGCGCAAATGCAGGTGCGACGGAAACGTCGTCTTGCAGAATTCAATATAACGTCCCGCCGCATCGTCGATGCGACGCGCCTTTCCGAGTCGCGCCGAGCTCATGCACCTGAGCGGTTTGTCGAGCTCGCGCTCAATGGCCCTCTCCGTCGCGTCCGGCAGCTTGGCGCCATCCCCGGAGAAAAACTTGATGCCGTTGTCCTCGTGGGGATTGTGAGACGCGCTGATCACGATGCCCGCCGAGAGGCGCAGCGCGCGCGTGAGATAGGCCACGGCCGGGGTTGGCATCGGTCCGACCAGGAGCACGTCCACTCCCGCGGAGGACAGGCCCGCCTCGAGCGCGGACTCCATCATGTAGCCGGACACCCGCGTGTCCTTGCCGATGAGAACGCCCGGACGCTCCGCTCCCTGGTGCCGCGCGGTCGCCAGCACTTTGCCCGCAGCGTAACCAAGACGCAGCACGAACTCGGGCGTGATCGGCTTCTCGCCAACCGTGCCGCGGATTCCGTCCGTGCCGAAGTATTTTCTCGTCATGCGTGATGGGTGATGGGTGATGGGTGATGGGTGATGGGTGATTTTACTCGTACTACTCGTCAACCATCACCCATTACCGCTTGCCAGACGGTGAGGGCGTCGCGGGTCGCGGCTACATCGTGCACACGCACGATGTGCGCGCCATTTTTCACCGCAGCGAGCGCCGCGGCAACGCCGGCGTAGACACGCTCTCCCACCTCGCGACCCGTGAGCCGGCCGAGCATCGATTTTCGTGACAGGCCCGCCAGTAGCGCTCCCCCGACCCCGGCGAACGCGTGCAGCCCGCGCAGCAGCGCCAGGTTGTGCTCCAGCGTCTTGCCAAAGCCGAAGCCGGGATCCACCACGATCCGGCCGCGCGCAATGCCCGCAGCCTCCGCCGCCGCAACGCGACCGCGAAGATAGTCGCGCACTTCGCGCACCACATCGTCATAGGTCGGGGCGTCCTGCATGGTGCGCGGGTCGCCGCGCAGGTGCATGAGGCAAACGGCGGCGTCCGATGCCGCGACGGCCTCGAGCGCCCCGGCGGCGCCGAGCGCATTGATATCGTTGATCATGCTCGCCCCTGCTGCCAGCGCTTCTCGCATCAGTTGCGGTTTTCGCGTATCGACGGCAACGGGCACGCCGCATGCAGACAGGTTTTCTATCACGGGAAGAACGCGCCGGCGTTCCTCCGCGAAAGGCACCGGCGCAGATCCCGGGCGCGTCGACTCGCCGCCGATGTCCAGGATATCCGCCCCTTCGTCGATCAGCCTGCGCGCCTGCGCTATTGCCTGCGCAGGACCGGCAAAGAGCCCTCCGTCAGAGAACGAGTCCGGTGTGACGTTGACGACCCCCATCACCAGCGGGCGCTCCAAAGAAAGCCGGAACTTGCCGCATTGGAGATGGGCCATGGTACGTGACGGGTGACCAGTGACCAGTGGCCGGAAGAAACTGCCCGCGCCGGCTTGCCGCCGCCGAAGGCGACCCGCTACCTCAGGCGCCTTGGACCGGGGCCGCGGTGGCCGTTGCGGTGGGCGTGCTGTCTTTCTGCGGCGGCTGAGGCGTGGCGGCCGGTTTCGGCGGACGCGGCGGCCGGCCTTCCATAATGTCGGTGATCTGGTCTGCGTCGAGCGTCTCCCACTCGAGAAGCGCCATCGCCATCGCCTCGACCTTGTCCCGTTTATCCGTGATCAGCTGGCGCGCAAGCTGATATTGCTGGTCGACGATTCGCCGGATCTCGGTGTCGACCTTCTGCATCGTCGTCTCCGACACGTTCTTGTGCACCGTCACGGAACGGCCGAGGAACACCTCGCCGTCGTTCTCGCCGTAGACCATCGGACCGAGCTCGTCGCTCATGCCCCAGCGCGTCACCATGCTGCGCGCCAGATCGGTCGCACGCTCGAAGTCGTTGGAGGCGCCCGTCGTCATCTGGCCCATGAAAACCTCCTCGGCAATGCGGCCGCCGAAGAGCACCGCAATGTTCTGCAGAAGGGTCTCACGGTCCATGCTGTACCGGTCCTGCTCGGGCAGCTGCATGGTCACGCCGAGCGCGCGGCCACGCGGAATGATCGTGACCTTGTGCACCGGATCCGTCTTCGACAGCATACGCGCCACCACGGTATGCCCGGACTCGTGGTAGGCGGTGTTCTTGCGCTCGTGCTCGGGCATGACGATGGAGCGGCGCTCCGCGCCCATGATGAGCTTGTCCTTGGCGCGCTCGAAGTCGTCCATGTCCACGAGACGCTTGCCGGCACGCGCGGCGAACAGTGCCGCCTCGTTCACGAGGTTGGCGAGATCCGCGCCGGCCATGCCCGGCGTGCCGCGCGCGATGATATCGGCCTTGACGTCGGGCCCGATGGGCACCTTGCGCATGTGGACCTGCAGAATCTGTTCGCGACCGCGAATGTCGGGCAGCGGCACGACGACCTGCCGGTCGAAGCGCCCCGGCCTGAGCAACGCCGGATCGAGCACATCGGGCCGATTCGTCGCGGCAATCACGATCACGCCGGAATTCGTATCGAAACCGTCCATCTCCACGAGCAACTGGTTGAGCGTCTGCTCGCGCTCGTCGTTGCCACCGCCCAGGCCTGCGCCGCGCTGGCGCCCGACCGCGTCGATTTCGTCGATGAACACGATGCAGGGCGAGTGCTTCTTCGCCTGCTCGAACATGTCGCGCACCCGCGCCGCGCCCACGCCGACAAACATCTCGACGAAGTCCGAGCCGGAAATCGTGAAAAACGGCACTTTCGCCTCGCCGGCGATCGCCTTGGCGAGCAGCGTCTTACCGGTCCCGGGGTTTCCAACCATCAGCACGCCGCGGGGAATGCGCCCGCCGAGCTTCTGAAACTTGGACGGATCGCGCAGGAATTCGACCAGCTCGGCCACCTCTTCCTTCGCCTCTTCGCAGCCCGCCACATCGGCAAACGTGATCGTATTGGTCGACTCGTCGAGCATGCGCGCACGGCTCTTGCCGAAGGAGAACGCGCCGCCGCGGCCGCCCCCCTGCATCTGGCGCATGAAGAAGATCCACACGCCAATCAGCAGCAGCATGGGGAACCACGAGACAAAGACGTTCATGAGGAGCGACGGCTCCTCGTCGGGTTTCGCTTCGATGATGACGCCGTTCTTGAGGAGATCCGACACGAGCCACGGATCTGACGGAGAGTAGGTCGTGAAGCGCTCACCCGTGGTCTTGACGCCTTTCAACAACCGGCCCTCAATGGTCACCTTGGCGATGCGCCCCTGTTTCACCTCGTCGATGAACTGGGAGTACTCCACCGCCTTCTGCGAAGCTTGGCGCGTGCTGAACTGGTTGAATACCGTCATCAGGACGAGCGCGATGACGAGCCAGATCGCCACATTCTTGATCAAATTGTTCAAACCCACTCCTCTAGTGCAACTCGCTCAATTCTATGTTTTTTCACCCGGGCTGTCAGCCTTCGAACGGCTGCGTTCGCGTCCGATGTCACGGCTTGAGGCCCCGGCCCAGCAAGTAGACTTCGCTTGAGCGCGACCGCGAGGCCTCGGGCTTGCGCGTCACCACCTCGCGAAAGTGCCGCCGCATGTGCCTGGCAAAGCCATCGAAGCCGCTGCCATGAAACAATTTGACCAGAAACTTTCCCTGTGGTTTCAAGTGGTTCAGTGCGAACTCCAGAGCCAGTTCCGCGAGCTCGAGTAACCGGGCCTGATCGATGCTACCGATACCAGTCACGTTGGGGGCCATATCAGAAAGCACAAGGTCGACCGGGCACCCGTCCAGCGCCCGCTCCAGAGCTTTGACCACCAGTTTCTCGCGAAAATCCCCGGGCACGAAGGTGACGCCGGGAAGCGACATCATGTCCAGGACATCGAGCGCGACCACCCGGCCGCCGGGTCCGACCCGCCGCGCCGCGATCTGGGACCAGCCACCCGGCGCGGCGCCGAGGTCCACTACGGTCATGCCGGGTCTGAGCAGGTGGTCGCGATCCGCGACCTGCTCAAGCTTGTAGGCCGCGCGCGAGCGCATGCCCTCGTTCCGGGCGCGCTTCACGTACGCATCGGCGACGTGCTCCTGCATCCAGGTTTTGCCCCGCACTCTGCCCATCCGCTACACTCGCTTTACAAGGCAAAAGACTTCAGCCACAGAGGGCACGAAGAACACGGAGATTTCGAAACCCAAGGCAACTCGTATTCATTTTGTCTTTCTCTGTGAACTCTGTGTTCTCTGTGGCTTGATTCGATCTTGTATCTTATGAATGACCTGACACCGGCGGAGCGGCGCGCGCTCAGGGCGCGCGCGCATCATCTGCATCCGGTCATCATGATCGGTGAGGCCGGCCTCACGCCCGCGGTCCTGAGGGAGATCGACCTAGCCCTCAAGAGCCACGAGCTCATCAAGATCCGAGTCCTCGGAGACGATCGCGGCCAGCGCAAGAGCATGATTGGCGACATCTGCAGTGCGCTGGCGGCGCACCCGGTGCAGCGCGTCGGCAAGATTCTGGTCGTCTTTCGCCAGCACCCCGAACCGGCCGCACCGCCCGCCCCACCGCGCCGCAAGAAACACCGCCCCAAGCGCCGCTTTCAAAACCAGTGATACTAGATGTACTTGACGTCAAGTATTTCGTATTCGCGCACGCCGCTGGGCGCGTGCACTTCGGCCACATCGCCCGCGTACTTGCTGATCAGCGCCCGCGCGATCGGTGAGCTGATGGAAATCTTGCCTTGCTTGATGTCGGCCTCGTCATCGCCCACGATCTGGTAGGTCACTACCTCGCCGCTCTCCATGTCCTCCAGGTCCACCGTGGCGCCAAATACGCAGCGCCCGTCGGCGTCGAGCAGGGCGGGGTTGATGATTTGGGCGTTGGCAAGCTTGCTCTCCAGCTCCGCGATACGGCCCTCGGTGAAGCTTTGCCGCTCCTTGGCCGCGTGGTATTCCGCGTTCTCGGCGAGATCGCCGTGCGTGCGCGCCTCCGCAATCGCGGTCACGATCGCCGGCCGCTGAACTGTCTTGAGCTCGTGCAGCTCCCCGCGCAGCTTCTCGGCGCCGGCTACCGTTAAGGGAATCTTGCCCATAGTGCGTTTCGATCCGTTTGTCGCATTTTAGTTTACTGCCAAGGCCAGCGCCGCGTGCAGGTCCTGCATTACGTACGCGTGCAGCTCCTTGGAGGACTCGATCCCGTTGCACGCTGCGCGCGCGCCGTCGAGCGTAGTGTAGAGCGCAACGCGCTCCTGCAGCGCCGCGCGCCGGATCACGTACGAGTCACGCACCGCCGTGCGCTTCTCCTCGACCGTATTCAACATGATCGAGATCTCTCCGTTCTTGATCATGTCGACGATATGGGGCCGCCCCTCTGCCACTTTGTTGACCGGCGTCACTGCGATCCCCGCAGCGGCGAGTGCGGCCGCAGTGCCGCGCGTCGCGACCAGCGTGAATCCCAGGCTGGCGAGCTTGCGCGCGATCTCCAGGGTGCGCTGCTTGTCCTCATCGCGCACGCTGACAAAGGCTTTTCCGGTAGCCGACAGCCGCTCGCCGGAGGCCAGCTGAGACTTGTAGAAAGCCTCGGCAAAGGTTTCGCCCACACCCATCACTTCCCCCGTCGATTTCATCTCCGGACCGAGGATGGTGTCGGCGCCGGGAAACTTGATGAACGGAAAGACCGCTTCCTTTACCGAGTAGTACGGAGGCACCACTTCGGCACTCACGCCCTGCTCGGCGAGCGTCGCACCTGCCATGCAACGCGCCGCGATCTTGGCAAGCGCAACGCCGGTCGCCTTCGACACGAACGGCACGGTGCGCGAAGCCCGGGGGTTGACCTCCAGCACGTAGACCATGCCGTCCTGGATCGCGAACTGGACATTCATCAGCCCCACGACCTTCAACGCATTGGCCATCACAACGGTCTGACGCTTGAGCTCGTCCTGAAGTTCGCGCGAGAGTGAGAATGGCGGCAACGAGCACGCCGAGTCGCCGGAATGAACGCCCGCTTGCTCGATGTGCTCCATCACGCCACCGATCACGACCTGCTTGCCGTCGGAGACCGCGTCCACGTCCACCTCGGTCGCATCATTGAGGAAGCGATCGAGCAGTACCGGGCTGTCGTTCGAGACCTTGACCGCCTCCCGCATGTAGCGCTCTAAGTCGCTCTGCTGGTAGACGATCTCCATGGCGCGCCCGCCGAGCACGTAAGATGGCCGCACCACGAGCGGATAGCCGATGTCCTCCGCCAGCGCCAGCGCCTTCTGGGCGCTGCGCGCCGTGCGGTTGGCCGGCTGGCGCAGCTTGAGCCGGTTGAGCAGCTTCTGGAAGCGTTCCCGGTCCTCGGCGATGTCAATCGAGTCGGGCGTAGTGCCGATGATCGGCACCTGGTTCGCCTCCAGGTCGCGCGCGAGCTTGAGCGGCGTCTGCCCGCCGAATTGCACGATGACGCCGAACGGCTTCTCCACATGGACGATCTCGAGGACATCCTCGAGCGTGAGCGGCTCGAAGTAAAGCCGGTCGGACGTGTCGTAGTCGGTGGACACCGTCTCGGGATTGCAGTTGACCATGATGGTTTCGAATCCGTCCGCGCGCAGCGCCAGCGCCGCGTGAACGCAGCAATAGTCGAACTCGATGCCCTGGCCGATCCGGTTGGGGCCACCGCCCAGCACCATCACCTTCCTCTTGCCGCTGGGCGCCGCCTCGCATTCCTCCTCGTAAGTGGAGTAAAGGTAGGCGGTCTGGGTTGCGAACTCCGCCGCGCAGGTATCCACGCGCTTGAACACCGGCCGCACGCCAAGCTCATGGCGGCGCGCGCGCACGGCGTGCTGATCCGCGGCGAGCAACGTGCCGAGCCTGCAGTCGGAGAAACCCGCACGCTTGAGCCCGCGCAACGCCTCGGCGTCGATTTGTTCGATGGTCTTGCCCTCGAGTGCCTTTTCCCGGTGCACGAGGTCCTCTATCTGCGCGAGGTACCACGGATCGATGCGCGAAATCTGGTAGACCTCGTCCGCGGTCATGCCACAGCGGAAGGCATCGGCCACGTAGTAGATGCGGTCGGGCCCGGGATGGCCGAGTTCGTTCTCGATCGCGTCGCGGTCGGTGCTCTTCTGGTCGAAGCCTTCCGCGCCGGTCTCGAGCCCGCGCAACGCCTTCTGCAAAGACTCCTGGAAGGTGCGCCCGATGGCCATCACCTCACCCACCGACTTCATCTGCGTCGTAAGCCGATCGTTCGCCTCGGGAAATTTCTCGAAGGCGAAGCGCGGCACCTTGGTCACCACGTAATCGATGGTCGGCTCGAACGAAGCCGGCGTCGCGCCAGCGGTGATCTCGTTCTTCAGCTCGTCGAGCGTATAGCCGACCGCGAGCTTTGCCGCGACTTTCGCGATGGGAAAACCGGTCGCCTTCGAGGCCAGCGCCGATGAACGGGATACCCGCGGATTCATCTCGATGATCAGCATGCGTCCATCATCGGGATTGATCGCGAATTGCACGTTGGAGCCGCCAGTGTCCACGCCGATCTCGCGCAAGCAAGCGATCGCGGCATCGCGCATGATCTGGTATTCCTTGTCCGTGAGCGTCTGCGCCGGGGCCACCGTGATCGAGTCCCCCGTGTGTACGCCCATCGGATCGATGTTCTCGATGGAGCAGACGATGATGCAGTTGTCGTGGCAGTCCCGCACGACCTCCATCTCGAATTCCTTCCAGCCGATCACCGATTCCTCGATCAGCACTTCGCGGGTCGGGCTCGCATCCAGCCCGCTTTCGCAAATCGCGACGAACTCCTCGCGGTTGTAGGCAATCCCGCCGCCGGTCCCCCCCAACGTGAACGATGGGCGGATAATCGTCGGGAAGCCCACCACGGCCTGCACCTGAAACGCCTCTTCCAGGCTGTGCGCAAGCGCGGAGCGCGCGCTGGCGAGCCCGATCTTCTGCATCGCGGCCTTGAATTTTTCGCGGTCCTCGGCCTTGTCGATCGCCTCGCGCCGCGCCCCGATCATCTCCACACCGTATTTCTCGAGCACGCCCTCGCGCGCCAGGTCGAGCGCGCAGTTAAGACCGGTCTGCCCGCCCATCGTCGGCAGCAGGGCATCGGGACGCGCCGCCGCGATGATCTTCTCCAGCATCTGCCAGTTGATCGGCTCGATATAGGTCGCGTCCGCCATCTCGGGGTCGGTCATGATGGTGGCGGGATTGGAATTGACCAGGATGACGCGGTAGCCCTCTTCCCTCAGCGCCTTGCACGCCTGCGCGCCCGAATAATCGAACTCGCAGGCCTGGCCGATAACGATCGGCCCCGCGCCGATGATAAGGATGCTCTTGATATCGGTTCTTTTCGGCATGCTTCAGGTTGTTCCAGCCCCTTCTTTTCTAGCGCTCCTGGCCTCTTGGCGGCTCGCCGCATGTTTTTCCATCAAGCCCACGAAGCGGTCGAACAAGTAATCGACATCGTGCGGGCCCGGGCTCGCTTCAGGATGGCCCTGGAAGCAGAAAGCGGGCCGGTCAGTTCGGACAAAACCCTGGAGGCTTCCGTCGAAAAGCGACACATGCGTGACGCGAGCGCTGGAAGGAAGCGTCCGTGCATCGACCGCGAAGCCGTGGTTCTGGCTCGTGATCATGACGCGCCCGGTGTCGAGATCCTGCACGGGGTGGTTGGCACCGTGATGGCCGAATTTCATCTTGAGGGTCTTGGCGCCGCTCGCCAGACCCATGAGCTGATGTCCGAGGCAGATGCCGAAAAGCGGCATGTCCGCGTCGAGCAGCCGGCGGATTGCGCGGATCGCGTAATCGCATGGCTCGGGATCGCCCGGCCCGTTAGACAGAAAGACACCGTCGGGTTGGAGCGCCAGTGCCTCTTCAGCGGGCGTCTGCGCCGGCAGCACGGTCACCCTGCAGCCTCGTGAAACGAGCTTGCGCAGGATGTTGCGCTTGATGCCGTAGTCGTAGGATACGACGTGAAAGCGCGGGTTCTCGAGCCGCCCGTGGCCTTCTCCCAGCGCCCACACGCCCTCGTCCCATTCGTACGATTTGGCGCAGGTCACGACCTTCGCGAGATCCATGCCGACCAGCCCCGGGAAGCCGCGCGCCGCCTCGAGCGCGGCCGCCTCGTCCACCTTGTTGCCCGCCATCAGACAGCCGTCCTGCGCTCCTTTGTCGCGCAGGATGCGCGTCAGCCGTCGCGTGTCGATGTCGGCGATCGCCGGGACGCCCTGCCCTTTGAGATAGTCCGAAAGCGTCCATGACTTGCGCCAGTTCGAGGACAGCACCGGCAGATCGCGAATGATCAGCCCCGCCGCGTGCACTCGATCGGACTCGACGTCCACCGGGTTCGTCCCGGTGTTGCCGACGTGTGGATAGGTGAGGGTAACGAGTTGCCGGCTGTAAGACGGGTCGGTAAGGATCTCCTGGTAGCCGGTCATGGCGGTGTTGAACACCACCTCACCGACAGCCGTGCCGTCGGCACCGATCGACGTGCCACGGAAAATAGTGCCATCTTTGAGCACCAGGATGGCAGGGACCCGCGACACTATAAGCTCTTGATTTAAGGTGTAGATGTAGAAAGCGGGACAGGCCCTCGAGCCCGTCCCGCCAAACCCTACGGATTATACGCAAAAGGGGGCTCCGCGGCAACGCGCGAAGCGTCTACGACGGAAAACTGAAAATACCGAAATCAGACGTTCTTGGCGAAGCCAAGAACGTCTGCCATGTCGTAGAGCCCGCTTGGCCTGGAGATTAGGAAGCGCGCCGCGCGCAACGCGCCATTGGCGAAGTTGGCGCGGCTGGAAGCGCGGTGCGCGATCTCCACGCGCTCGCCGCCGCCGATAAACATGACCGTGTGCTCACCCACCAGGTCGCCGCCACGAACCGTGGCAAACCCGATCGTCTCGTCCTTGCGCTCGCCCGTTACGCCTTCGCGTCCGAAGATCGCGCACTGCTTCAAGTCCCGGCCCAGCGCCTGGGCCACCACCTCCCCCATGCGCAACGCGGTACCGGAGGGCGCATCCACCTTGTGCCGGTGATGCGCTTCGACGATTTCGACATCGTAGCCCTTGCCCAGTGCCTTCGCCGCGACCTCCAGCAACCGGAAGGCAACATTCACGCCGACACTGAAGTTTGGCGAGAGTGCAATTGGAATCTCACGCGCGGCTTCGGCAATGTTTTTTTTCTGAGCATCGCTGAACCCGGTGGTACCGATGACCAACCGCACACCCTGCTTGCGGCACGCGGCAAGGTGCGCCATCGTGCCTTCGGGCCGCGTGAAATCGACCAGAACGTCGCAGCCGGCAAGAGCCTTTGCGACATCATCAGTGATCTTCACGCCGCACGGGGAGCCCGCCAGCCCCCCGGCATCGCTGCCGACATGGGGATTGCCGTTGACCTCGAGGGCTGCGGCAAGTGCCAGCCCCGCGTCACGCAGGACCGTATCGATCAGCGCCCGCCCCATGCGGCCGGAGGCGCCTGCAACAACAAGCCTTAAAGTGGCCATGGTACCGTATCCGTTCCGCAATGATTCCCGCCCGTTTTCTTCGTTTTCCGGTCCCCCGTCGACGGTTGCATCTCGCGCAACGGTCAGAAGCCCGCCGAATCGAGCGTGCGGCCGAAAAAGAGCCGCGTTATTCCGCCGGCGGAGTTTCGGCCGGCTTATCGTTCGTGCGCGACTGTCCCGGGGTGGTTGATGCGTCCTGAGCCGATTGTGCGTTGGTCGCGCCCTCAGTCTTGGACGCCGCCGATGCGGTGCCCGGGGCAGCCGCCGGCTTGTCGATACCCAGCGCGCCCTTGCCGTCGGCGCTCGATGGCGTCACATCACCCTCGAGGCGTTCCAGCCTGTCGCCCTTGAATACGACCACGATATGGCGGTCTTCCCGCGGCGCGCCGGGCTTTTCGTGATAATAGACGTAATCCCACCGATCGCTGCGAAACGGATCGATGAGCAGCGGCGTGCCCAGCGCGAATCTTACCTGCGCACGCGTCATCCCGGGCTTCAGCTTTGCGACCATCTTCTGCGTGACCGCATTGCCCTGCTGGATGTCCATGCGATACGGCTTGAGTGTCGTCGGGATCCACGACGAGACGTTGCAACCGGCAAGGAGCAACGCGATGCAAACAACGCTGGACCGAACCTGGTTGCGCCACGGATTCCGAACGGTGTTCATGGCATGGCGCGAACGGGGGCAAAACCCCTGAATGAGCGCGGTTTCCAAGGGGGTCAAATACGAATATGATAACCGACGCTTTCCCTTTCCGACACCGGGACCGCCGTGAGTTCGCTCAACGATCTCAAGACGATAGGCCTCAAGGCGACGCTTCCGCGCCTGCGCATTCTGGAGTTGTTCGAGAACAGCCCGGTGCGTCATCTCTCGGCCGAGGACGTGTACAAGGTGCTCTCAAAGGATGGCACCGATACCGGTCTCGCGACCGTGTACCGTGTCCTGACCCAGTTCGAGCAGGCGGGACTGCTGATCCGCCACCATTTCGAGAGCGGCAAGGCCGTGTTCGAGTTGAACCAGGGCGGGCATCACGACCACCTTGTGTGCATGCAGTGCGGTCATGTCGAGGAGTTCTTCGACCCCGAGATCGAGAAGCGGCAGGAAAAAGTGGCGAAAGACCGTGGCTTCAGGATCCATGATCATTCGCTGCACATCTACGTCGATTGCATCAAGTCCGACTGTCCTTACAAGCACGGGGAAGACGCGTGACCGGCAAAGGACGGGCTTCGCCGTCTCGCAGGCCGCGCCATGAGTAGCGCGCTGCAAGAATGGAATCTGCCGCAGCACTGATCCCGCTCTGGATCAAGGTTGCCTATACGGTCATCGTTTTGATCACCGTGGCGGTCTACATCTTCAAATATCCCCTAGGCAATTTCCTGTGGTTCTCGGACATCGCGCTGCTCGTCACCACGGCCGCCCTTTGGCTCGAAAGCCCGCTGCTCGCGAGCATGATGGTGGTCGGCACGCTGCTCCCCGAGATGCTCTGGAACGTGGGCTTCTTCGGCCAGCTCCTCACCGGCCGGAGCGTGAGCGGGCTGACCGATTACATGTTTGACGCAGCCCTGCCCCGTTATCTCCGGGCGCTATCGCTCTTCCACGTCGTCCTGCCGGTGCTGGGGCTGTGGCTGGTCGCCCGGCTGGGCTACGACCCGCAGGCGCTGACAGCGCAGACAGCACTGGCGTGGGTGGTGCTGCCACTGAGCTACTGGCTCACTGACCCCAAGGAAAACGTTAACTGGGTATTCGGCTGGGGCGCGAAACCGCAGCAACGCATCCCGTCGCTCCTCTACCTCGCGCTGCTAATGGCGGGTTTTCCGGTGTTGATTCATTTCCCGACCCATCTCGTGCTGCAAAGCCTGTTCGGCTGATGCCGCAACGCCCGTGACGCGCGATGGGTGATGGGCCGGGACCGAAAAAGTGATGAAAAATGGTGATAAATGATGGTGATGATTAATGGTGATGAACGAGCGGCTTGAGTGGAGAATCGCCCGCTCGCATCACCAATTCCCATCACCAGTACTCATCACCACTTTCTCGGCGCGTTACCGGTCACTGGTCACGGCCTTTGAGCATTTCCGCGGCGTGCTTGCGGGTCGTCTCGGTAATCTTGACACCCCCGAGCATGCGCGCGATCTCTTCCAGGCGCTGGTCCTGGTCCAGCACCGTCAGCTTGGAGAGCACCTTGCCATTGGCCGTCGTCTTGCTCACCTGCCACTGTTGATCGGCCGAGGCGGCGACTTGCGGCAGGTGAGTGATGCACATCACCTGGTAGCTGCGGCCAAGCTGCTTGAGCATCTTGCCCACGATCTCCGCGACACGCCCGCCGATACCCGCATCGACCTCGTCGAAGATAAGCGTCGGCACCTGCGCTACGCGGCTCGTTACCGTCTGGATTGCAAGCGAGAGGCGCGAGAGCTCCCCGCCTGATGCGACCTTGCCAAGCGGGTGCATCTGCATGCCCTTGTGCGCTGCGACGAGAAAGTCGATGTTCTCCAGACCATGACTCGTCACCTCTGGCAGCGCCGAAAGCGCCACCTCTAACTGGCCGCCCGCCATTGCGAGCGTCTGCATGGCCTGCGTCACCTGTTGCGACAGCTTCGCGGCGGCTCTCCTGCGCGCGGCCGAAAGTTTTCCCGCTTCGGCGTTGCACACCGCGCGGGCTTCCTCCTCGAGACGGCGCAGCGATTCAGCGTCGCCCCCCTCGCCCAGTTCGTGCAACCGCGATCTGGCGGCCTCGAGCCTCGCGGACAGCTCCTCCGGCGAGACACGATATTTTCGCGCGGCGGAATGGATGGCATCGAGCCGGTGCTCGACCTCGCGCAACCGTTGCGGATCGAGTTCCAGGCGCTCGCCGTAACGGCGCAGACTGTAGACCGCGTCCTGAAGCTGGATCTGCGCCGGCTCGAGCGCATCGAGGATCTCGCGCAGCCGCCCGTCGTGCTCGAGCAGGCTGTTCAGACGGCTGATGACGGCGTTCAGTTGCGCGAGGCTCGAATTCTCGCCCTCGGACAGCGCGTCGGTGCCGACCCGAGCGGCCTCGATCAGGCTCGCCGCGTGCGCGAGCCGCGCGTGCTCAGCGGTGAGCTCTGCCCACTCGCCCTCGGCTAGATGCAGGGTCTCGAGCTCGCGCAGCTGCCACTCGAGCTGCTCGCGCTCCGCCGCGAACGCAGCGGCATTGGTCTCGAATGCGACCCGGTCCTCCCGTCGCGTCTGCCATGCGCGATAACGGTCCTTCACCCCGGCGGCGCTCTGCAGCAGGCCGCCGTAGGCATCGAGCAATTCCCGCTGCGCCGCCGGCCGCAACAGCGACTGATGCTGATGCTGTCCGTGTATGTCCACCAGGTGTTCACCGAGCTCGCGCAGCTGCGCGAGCGTGACCGGCCGTCCGTTGATAAAGCCGCGCGAGCGCCCCGACGCTTCAACCACGCGCCGCATCAGGCATGCGCCCTCGTCGCCTGAGAGGTCATTTTCCACCAGCCAGGGTCCGATCTGCTGGTGGCCCGCCGTATCGAACTCCGCGCTGATGTCAGCGCGCTCGGCGCCACCGCGCACCACGATCGCATCGGCTCGCTCGCCCAGCACCAGCGCCAGCGCGTCGATCAGGATCGATTTCCCCGCCCCGGTTTCACCCGTGAGCACCGTGAAACCGGGGGAGAACTCCAGCTCCATCCGGTCCACGATGACGAAATCGCGGATACTCAGGCTGCGCAGCATGCTCGGGTGAACGGTAAACGGTAAACGGTAAACGGTGAACGGTGAACGGTGAACGGTGAACGGTGAACGGTCGACCAACCGGAAACGCAGCGCGCGACTGCGCTCCGTTCACTGTTCACTGTTCATTCGCGATTCCAGTTGAGCTTCTCCCGCAGCATGCTGTAATAGCTGTGTCCTACGGGATGGAGCACGTTGATCGCGTGGTCGTAGCGCCGCACCACCACGCGTTCGCCGTCGTGCAGCTCAAACTGGGAGTGGCCGTCGAAGTGCGCGCGCGCGTCGGCCGCCCCGTGCACAATGATCTCCACCGTGCAATCGCTGCTGATCACGACGGGACGGTTCGAAAGCGTGTGAGGCGAGACCGGGACCAGGCCTATTACTGAAAGCGACGGGTGCACGATGGGCCCGCCCGAGGACAGCGCGTAGGCCGTCGAACCCGTTGGCGTCGCAACGATCAATCCGTCGCCGCGCTGGTTGTAGATGAACTGGCCATCGATTTGGACCTCGAAATCGAGCATGTTCCCCTTGACGCCCTTGCTCACGACGACTTCGTTGAAGGCGAGCACGTTGAACAGCGTCTCCGCGCCGCGCCGGCCCTGCCCCTCCAGAAGCATGCGTGGCTCGGTTACGAACTTGCCATCGAGGACATCGCCGATGGTGTCGAACATCGTGTCAACCGAGATGTCCGTGAGAAAACCGAGCCGGCCCTGATTCACCCCGACCAGCGCCACGTCGTACGGCGCAAGGATGCGCGCGATGTTGAGCATTGTCCCGTCGCCACCGATCACGATCGCGAGATCGGCTTCGCGGCCGAGGTCCTCCAGCTTGAGTACCCGTTGCTTGATCCGCCCCAGGTGCTCGGACGTGAGGGCGTCGATCAGCACGGTGACCTTGCGCCGCTCCAGGAACTGCGCCAGTTTTCGCACCGACTCGGCGACCTCGGAACTCCTGTATTTCCCGATCAGCCCGACGGTCTTGAAGGACGATTTCATGGCCGCATTAAACCACAAAACCCCGTGACCAGTGACGGGTGACTAGCGACCGTGAAAAGCTTCAAAACAACCGTGTTGCCGGCTGGAGGCACGGGTCGCCGGCCACCGGCCACCGGTCTCCGTTTTTAGTAGAATAGCTCCATGGCTGACGCCCCCGTTATGAACGAACGAGCCCAGCTCCTGCTCAAAACGCTGATCGAACGCTATATCGCGGAAGGTCAGCCGGTGGGATCGCGCGCCTTGTCGAAATTCGCCGGGCTCGACCTGAGCCCGGCGAGCATCCGCAATATCATGGCGGACCTTGAGGACATAGGCTTTATCGCAAGCCCTCATACGTCGGCGGGACGGGTGCCGACCGCGCGCGGATACCGGTTCTTCGTGGATACGCTGCTCACCATCAAACCGCTCG
>JAOTTL010000265.1:0-3900 GCA_029864385.1 Betaproteobacteria bacterium
CTCCCCCGCTCGAGATATCGCTCCAACACCTCGCGGTGCGGATGGCCATAACGGTTGCGGTAGCCGACCGGGAAAATAACCACACGTGCATTCACGGCGGCGACGAATTCGGGAAGCGACGACGTCTTGCTGCCCTGATGGGGTGCAAACAGCACGTCAGCACGCAGCGCAGCGCGGTCTGCACCCAGGAGGGCCTCCTCCGAGCGACGCTCGATATCGGCAGGCAGGAGCAAGCGCAGGCCTGCCGCCTCGACCTTAAGCACGCAGCTACGGTCGTTGTCCTCTACGCCACGATCATCGTAGCTCTCGCGCGTCGGGTGGAGCATCTCGAATCGCACCCCGTCCCACTCCCAACGTTGTCCTGCATAGCAGCGAAATGTCGCGTCCGCCAGCAGCACCCGAGGATCGAGATCGGGCAACGACGTCATCACCCAATTCACCGGCACGGCCTGCAGGACGGACGCAGCGCCTCCGGCGTGATCATCATCGTCATGGCTCACAATGACGGCATCGAGACGCTTGACACCCACCGCGCGCAGGTACGGCACAATGATACGCGAGCCGCTGTCGGCGTGCGGGCCGAAGGAAGGCCCCGTGTCATAAAGCAGCGCGTGGCGCGCGGTGCGCACCAGCACGGCCACCCCATGCCCGACGTCGAGCACGGCGACCTGCAGCGCGCCTGTTTCGAGCGGAGCCGGTGCGACGACGAACATCGGTACGAGCCCTACCGCGCCGAGCCAGCGCGCGGGAATGCCGCGCGGCGCAAGCAGCAAGAGAACGGCGCCGGCCGCCAACACGGCCGTCCACACCGGCGGTGCGTGCTGCGCCCATACCGCCATTGGCAAATCGCTTAAATGGCCAAGCATGAACAGGCAGCCCGCCGCCACGGCGTGAGCAAGCTGCAGGATGAAATCGAATGGCACGACCATGCCAACGAGGGCGATGGGCACGACGAGAAGGCTCACGATCGGAATGGCGAAGGCATTGGCAAGCGGCGAGACCACCGAGACTTGCTGAAACATCACAAGCAGCGGCGGAATCAGCGCCGCGGTCACGGCGATCTGTGCCCTGCCGAAACTGGCGAGCCAGTGGCTGCGGCCAATCCGGCCGACCGATACGTACATGATGATGGCCACGGCACCAAACGACAGCCAGAAGCCCGGCGCCAGCACGGCCCAGGGGTCCAGCAGCAGAACGACCAGCACCGCGAAGGCGAGCACGGTCACAGCCGAGTCAACCGCCCCCACCCACAGCGCCACGGCAACGACGGCCAGCATGTAAACGGTGCGCTGGGCAGGCACAGCGAAGCCCGAGAGCATGGCGTAGCCGAACGCGGCAACAAGGCCAGCAACGGTTGCCGCCTTGCGTGCCGGAAGGCGCAAGGTCAATGCGGGTTGGCGCCGCCACAACCCATACCCCAGCGCGAAGACGAGCCCGGAGACCATGGTGACATGGAGGCCCGAGATGCTCATCAGGTGTTTGACCCCGGTGCGGGTGAACACTTGCCATTGTTCCGGTGCGATCGCGCGCTGATCGCCAACGACAAGCGCAGCGATCACGCCCGCATGAGCTGCGTCCGGCAGAGCTGCCTCGATCCGCGTGCGCGCGCGCTCTCGTGCACGCTCGACCCAGTATCGTGGCCGGTGCACGAGGGTCGCGAGACGGCGGTTCGGTGCTTTCGACCGTACGTAACCGGTGGCCCGGAGCCCACGCTCGAGCAGCCACGCCTCGTAATCGAAACCGTAAGGATTGGCGGTGCCGTGCGGCCGCCGCAGCCGCACGGTGAGCCGCCAGCGCTCGCCGGCGCGCACCCGCCCCACCCGCGTCGACCGGTCCCGATGCCCCCTCGGGCCCCACCACGACAAGACGACGTGGCGCGGCACCGATGCGCCTGGCGTCGTGACGGCCTCGACATCGAATTCAAAACGCACCCGTCGCTCGTCGGCCTGCGGCAAGCCTGCGACGACCCCGACGATCACGATGTCGCGCCCCTCCCAGTCCGCCGGCAGAGCGTCCGCGAGGCGAGCATGCGCGCTCCACGCCGCCAAGGCGAATCCGGCGATACCCCACGCTGCCCCCAAAATCGCCGCGCGAACCAGGGGCAATCTGCCTTCTCCCGGCGCCATAAACATGGCAGCAAGCACGGATGCCGCGAGCGCCCAGATCCACGTCGGTGCGGGCAGCTCGGCCTGCTGCTGCAGCCAAACCACGCCCGCCACGAAGCAGATGACGTTGAACGGCATGCGCGCCCCTCGCGACGGCCACCCTGTGTGTAACGCATTGACCGGGCGTCCGGTGGACTTAGGTACTTGGGTACAATACTGCTCGATCGCGCACCGCGACCGCTCAACATGCCCCGTAAGCTATTCCGCAGGTTCCTGCCCAGCCACGAAAGGGTCCGGAGCAATCGCCACATCGCCCGCTTCGGGCCATGGCTGAGGCACCACAACCTCTGGCATCTTCATCGGCGCTCGGTCGCCGGCGGCGTCGCCGTGGGCCTTTTCGCGGGCCTCGTTCCCGGAAGCAACCCGGTGCAGTTCACCGTGGCCGCGCTTCTGGCAATCGCCGCGCGCGTGAACCTGCCGATCGCGGCGCTGGTGACGCTGTATTCCAACCCTTTCACCATCGTTCCGCTCTACTACCTCGCCTTCCGGCTCGGTCAATTCGCGCTGCTGCAGGATGGCGGCAGCTTGCCGCCGCTCGCTTTCAGGCTCGAGGGGAAAGGTTTCACGGAGTGGATTCCGACCGCGCTCGAATGGCTCGCCAGCGTCGGCAAGCCACTCGTTGTCGGGCTGCCGTTGCTGGCGTCGCTGCTGGCGCTGATCGGTTATTTCGCGGTCAACTGGGCATGGCAGCTCTATGTGCGATGTGCGTGGCAAGGCCGTCGCCGCCGCCGCCGGCAGCGAGCCAAGCCGTGCTGAGAACGCCGGACTACTGGCCGCAGGCCACTCGAGAACTGGCCGTGCGCGACGCAGTGCTGCGAGGCTTGATCGATCGCTTTCGGGGACTGACGCTCGGCAGCCGAGGCGATGCCTTCTCGACGCTGGCACGCTCGATCGTCGGACAGCAAATCTCGGTCAAGGCTGCGCAAAGCGTCTGGGACAGGCTTTCTGGCCGCCTGGTCGATGTCACCCCGGCATCGGTGTGCAACGTTCGAACGTCTACACTGAAGGCTTGCGGTCTATCCGGCCAGAAAGCCTTATATCTCCGCGAGCTTTCGAGAAAATTCCGCGACGGGACGCTTGACGCCGCGCACTGGGACACGCTTGACGACGAAGGGCTGATCGTGGAGCTGACCAGCGTCAAGGGTATCGGCCGCTGGACGGCGGAGATGTTCCTGATCTTCTATCTCACCCGGCCCGACGTGCTGCCGCTTGCGGATCTAGGCCTTCAACGCGCCATGCGGATCCACTACAACCGCGGGCGGGTGCTGTCGCAGCAGCGGATGCGAGGCATCGGAGCGGCGTGGTCCCCCTGGCGCTCGGTTGCCACCTGGTATCTGTGGCGCTCGCTCGACCCGATTCCGGTCGAATACTAAGAACCGGTGATGGGTGACGGGTGACAGGTGAGTGGTGAGTCGTGAATTCATGGCAGTTAGATGACGCACGCCGAATTCGTCGCCGCCCATGCCCGCGGCAAAGTCAGAGTTGAGATCGACGCCAAAGCGGCTGCGCGCTTTCTCTCGGCTCGCCTGCTGTTGCCGTTTATCATGATGCCGGTGCTCGGGATCGGTGTCGCCCTCGCGCTCATCGGCTGGTTCTATACTGGGCTTGCGGTGCTCGCGGTCGGTGTCGCGGTACCGCGGCTCATCAAGCGCGGGGCCCCGCGGTTTCTCTTGCAGCAGGCAATCGAGGACCCGTCGGCCTACGATGCGCTGACGCGCGCGAGTGTGATGCGTGT
>JAOTTL010000266.1:0-3850 GCA_029864385.1 Betaproteobacteria bacterium
ACCACGGAATCACACGGAAATACACGGACGAAGACCTGAGCCGGGAAGCACGCTATAGAGCAATAACAATTTCCGTGTCCTTCCGTGGCTGTCGTGTTTTTGAGATAGCTTGTAGTATCGGGCCTCTCGGGAGGGCATTATGCCGCAAGTGTTGCCCCTGACGGGGGTGAGAGTGGTCGAGTTCGCGCACATGGTGATGGGGCCGACGTGCGGCCTGATCCTGGCCGACCTCGGCGCGGAAGTGATCAAGGTCGAGCCGCTCGAGGGCGACCACACGCGCAAGCTGGTTGCATCGGGGGCGGGTTTTTTTCCCACCTATAACCGCAACAAGAAAAGCTTTGCGGTCGATCTCAAGTCCTCGCCGGGCCGCAAGGTGGTCCTCAAGCTGATCCAGAGCGCCGACGTCGTCTCCGAAAATTTCCGTCCGGGCGCGATGGAGAAGCTCGGACTGGGTTGCGAGGCGCTGAAGAAGGTCAAGCCCGCGCTCATTTACTGCTCGCACAAGGGCTTTCTCACGGGACCGTACGAGCACCGTACTGCGCTCGACGAGGTGGTGCAGATGATGGGCGGGCTCGCCTACATGACGGGAGGGCGTTACGGGCCGCTGCGCGCGGGCGCTTCGGTCAACGACGTCATGGGCGGGATGTTTGGCGCGATCGGAATTCTGGCGGCGCTCTACCAGCGAAAGAGCACCGGCGTAGGGCAGGAAGTGAAGAGCGCACTGTTCGAGAACAACGTTTTTCTCATGGCGCAGCACATGCTCGAAAGCGTCGCGACGGGCACCCCGGCAGTGCCGATGCCGGACCGCGTCCGCGCCTGGGCTGTCTACGATACGTTCGATACGGCCGACGGGGAGAAGGTATTCATCGGCGTGGTGACGGACTCACAGTGGAAGATCTTTTGTGAATCGTTTGGACTGCGCGACTTTCTCGCCGATCCCGGGCTCAAGACCAACCCGCAGCGGGTGGAGGCGCGCAGCCGCATCATTCCGGTCGTGGCCGGCGTCTTCGGCGGTTTGACCAAGGTGGAGGCGATGCAGCGCTGCGAGAAACTCGGATTGCCGTTCGCGCCGATCACGCGGCCCGAGGACCTGTTCGACGATCCCCACCTCAACGCATCGGGCGGGCTCGTGCCCCTCGAGCTTCCCAACGGCATGAAAAGCAAGTCACCCGCGCTGCCGCTCGAAATGAACGGGCGCCGGCTCGGCACGCGGCTCGGGTTGCCGCGGGTGGGCGAGCACACACGCGATCTGTTGGTGGAGCTGGGTTACGGAGAAGCCGAGATCGAACGGCTCGTCACCGAAGGAATCTGCCGTACCTAGCGGCAGATTCCTTACAGTGCCAAGAAATGAAGGATTTCCCGCGGCGTCACGCCGTTCCCTCGAACGCGGGCGGAGGAGACGCGAATGATCTCGAGGGCCTGGATAGATTATCCGACTGGCAACTCGGTTCCAGACGACTTGCGGCAGAGGGTTCTATCTAAGGAATTTGGCGGACGAAAGTCCGGCAAATTCCTAAAGGTGGCCGTTGATCCAGAAGTAGCCGATGAAATACACCCCCGTGGCCATCAAGGTGTAGATGAAAATATTGGGCAGTTGCTTGAGTCGCCCGGTTGCCAGGAGGTTCTGGCGCCACAGACGGATCAATATGATCGCGGCGAATGTGACCGGGATGGCAATCAGGGGGTACTGAACGTGCAGCTCGAAGATGTTGCCGAACGCCATTTCGAGCCATCCGTCGTCCCGGAACATGTGAAAGGAGATGCCTCCGATCCCGGCGAGGACAAGAACGACCGTCGCGAACGACTCGAAATATTCGAGATACTGTTTCAGGGTCTTCTCCAGTTTTGCGGCACGGCCACGAGCCTGGGTAGCGCGAAGTTATTGTAACAGCGCCGACCCGCTTGCGCGATGCGATCGTCCGCTCCTCGCGCGACCCGTCAAGCCGTCCCCGAGGCGACCCGCTGCGGGCGGTTTGTAGGCTAGAATCAAGGCTTCCCGGATTGGCGCTCGCGGGTTTGAAGATCCTGGCTCTGGACACCTCGACCGAATACTGTTCCGTTGCCTTGTGGCATGACGGCAGTATCGATACCCGTGAAACGGCGGCGGGGCACGCGCATTCGCAATTGCTGCTGCCCATGGTGGACGAACTCTTGCGGCAGCATGCGGTAGTCCTGAAGGACCTCGACGGCATTGCCTTCGGGCGCGGCCCGGGATCGTTTACCGGCCTGCGCATCGCGTGCGGCGTGACGCAGGGCCTTGCGTTTGGCGCGGGACTCCCGGTGGTAGGGATCAGTACATTGCTGGCGCTCGCCGAAGCGGTCCAGGCGGAGCGCGCCCTTTGCTGCCTCGATGCGCGCATGGGCGAGATTTACCATGCCGCCTATCTACACGAGAACGGGGAGTGGTGCGCTGTGCACGAAGCCAATTTATGCGCGCCTGACGCGGCGCCAACGCTGCCGCCGGGCGCGTGGACCGGTTGCGGCGGCGGTTTCGCCGCGCACGGGCAAGTCCTGCAAAGGCGTTACGCGGGCTGCCTGGCCCAGGTCAGGCCGGAGGTATATCCGCACGCGCGGGAAATCGCCCGGCTCGGCGCGCGCGAGCTCGAGCAGGGCAGGGGAGTGTCGGCAGACCAGGCGTTGCCGGTGTACATCAGGGACAAGGTTGCATTGCGCAGTGATGAGCGCCCAGCTTGACGCGCTTCCGAGGTACCGGCGCATGAACGGTGCCGACCTCGACGCCGTCGCCGCGATCGAGCAGACGGCCTATCCGCACCCCTGGACGCGCGGCAACTTCAGTGACTCGCTCGAGGCGGGCTATCACTGCTGGGTCGTCGAATGTGGCGGCGCGACCGCCGGCTATACCGTGGTGATGATCGCGGCCGGCGAGGCGCACCTGCTTAACCTCGCGGTGGGGCTGCCGTGGCAGAGGCGGGGGGTTGGGCGCGAGCTGCTCAATTTCGTTCTCAAGCTGGCACGCGATTACGGCGCGCAGCGGATGTTCCTGGAAGTTCGCCCATCCAATGCGGCTGCGTGTGCGCTCTACGCCGCGGCCGGATTTTCGGAAATCACGGTGCGGCGGAACTACTACCCTGCTGGCGCGGGGCGCGAAGACGCCGTTGTTCTGCACCTCGAACTTCACAAACCGGTGACCGGTGACCGGTGACCGGTGTTCTGTTCCTCTGTATTTCGCTCGCTCGCCTCGGGAGACGAGAGGCTAGTTCGAGGTATTGATGGTGAAGACGCGACGTGAGCTCATGCTGGAGGAAATGGGGCTGACGCCCGTCTGGCGCTTGCGCGGGCCCGCTCTGGCGCCAGAGGGCGACGCCGCTGCCCGCGCGGAGAACGGCGTGCTTGACGAGGCGTCAAAGATATCCGGCAACCGGTCTCCAGTCACGGATTCAGGCGATCGGCGCGCGGAGATCATGGGGCTTGACTGGGTTGCACTTAAAGGGCGGGTTGCCTCCTGCACGGATTGCGCTTTGCACCAGAAGCGCAATAAGACGGTGTTCGGCGTGGGCGACGAGAACGCGGACTGGTTGTTCGTTGGAGAGGGACCGGGCGCGGACGAAGACGCCCAGGGCGAGCCGTTCGTGGGACAGGCAGGGCGCCTGTTGGACAATATGCTCGCCGCGATTCAGCTCAGGCGCGGGCAAAACGTTTACATTGCTAACTGCGTCAAGTGTCGCCCTCCCGGAAACCGCAACCCGGAGCCGGGCGAATTGCACGCCTGCGAGCCGTATCTGCAGCGTCAGATCGAGCTCATCCAGCCGAAGCTTATCGTGGCGCTGGGACGCGTCGCGGTGCAGAACCTGCTCGCGACCGACGCGAGCATTTCCAGCCTGCGGGGCCG
>JAOTTL010000267.1:0-3827 GCA_029864385.1 Betaproteobacteria bacterium
AAGCCTCCAACTGCGCACCGCGCGCCACGAGCGTGACGTCCGCGCGTGCGATCGTGACTATGCCGCCGAGATAGCCGCCAATCGCGCCAGCGCCAAAGATCAGAATTTTCATGGAGTTTCGTGCCTGATGATTGGTGATCCGTGACGGGTAACCGCCCGCCTCGTGTTCCGGATAAACTGCCGATCACTTGAGACACGAAGCGCATCTCGTGGTCCATGCCAGCGCCAACAGGGCAGTGATCGTAGATCATCAGGATGAGCGCCGCAACCATGCTCTCGCCGCAATCCTGTCCGATATAATGCTTTGCATAGACATGCGACTACACTAGCGCGGCGGCCCCACCGGCGCGAAGGCACGATGGCAGTGCAGTTTTGTAAAACGATCAGGTCTGAGCGCGCAAAATGGGCGCGAGTCGTCAAGGCCGCAGGAATCAAGCGGCGTTGACACGGGGACTCACGTGACATGGCTGCTGGGTATAACAAACACCAAGAACCCCTTAGCCGCATATGAACGCAGATAAGATCACAATTTGAACTGCCAAGACGCCAAGGCCGCCAAGAGAAGTAGTATCCTCGAAACAGTGGTCGATTCACGATTCACAATCATTGATCGGCGCGCATTGGCGGCTAAGGGTTCTGTTCTTGGTGTTCTGTTTCTTGTATATATGGATCTGTGTTTATCTGCGTTCATCTGCGGCTCCTATTGTGTTTTTATTTCTGAACGACCTTCGTGATTGATGAGTGAACTCACCCGTTTCGCGGAGCTCATGCGCTCGGCCCAGCGCGGCGTGGCGTTCACCGGCGCCGGCATCAGCACGGAGAGCGGCATTCCGGATTTTCGCGGACCGCAGGGCGTCTGGACCACGGAAACGCCGGTCTACTATCAGGAATTCATGGCCGACAGGGATGCACGAGTTCGAGCGTGGGAGCGCGGCGCGCGGATGTTCCGTCGCTGCGCCGATGCCCGTCCCAACGACGGACATCTCGTTATCGCCGAGCTCGAACGCCGCGGACACATCGCCACCGTCATTACGCAGAACATAGACGGCATCCACCACGACGCCGGCAGTAGCAGTGTCATCGAGCTGCATGGCACCAACCGCCGTTCAGCTTGCCAGCATTGCAGCAAGGAATGGCCGACCTCGGCCATCGTCGAGCGGGTCGAAAAAGGAGACGAGGCCCCGGAATGCGATGTGTGCCGCGGCCCCATCAAGACCAGCACCATCTCGTTCGGACAGGGAATGCCGGAGAACGAGATGCGCCTCGCGATGGAGGCAGCCCTGCACGCGGATCTCTTCGTTTCGATCGGCTCGTCGCTGGTGGTCGAGCCGGCAGCTTCGTTCCCGCGGTTCGCCAAGCAGGCGGGCGCGCCGCTGGTCATCTTGAACAATCAGGAGACGCCGCTGGATGATGTTGCCGACCTGGTCATCCGGGAAAGAATCGGAGAGACGATGATGGCGTTGCTGCGACAGCTTCCAGGCTGATAGAAGTAATGAAAGATGGTGATGATTAATGGTGATGAAAAATGGTGATGGGGCGACGCTTATTCCTCCGTGTTGCTAGTGTTATGAGTCTTTAATTCATTGAACATTATTTGCTGCCCGTTGTCGTAGGTAAAGTAGACAACGGGAGGTGACGATGAAACGGGGACGGCGGCTGGCGGAATTGGTGTTGAGCGTGGAAGAGAACAACCAACTGGCGGAGTGGACCCGGCGGCACAAGACCAGCCAAGCGCTGGCGCTGCGCTCGCGCATTGTACTCGCGTGCGCGCAAGGCGCCGCCAACGGCGAGGTAGCGCAACGCTTGCGAGTGACGCCACAAACGGTGGGCAAGTGGCGCCACCGGTTTGTTGAGCGTCGTGTGGACGGCTTGCTCGATGAACCGCGTCCGGGCGCGCCGCGCACGATCGATGATGCGCAAATCGAGAGGCTGATCGCCACCACCTTGAACCAGTTGCCGCGCGGCGCGACCCACTGGAGTACGCGCCTGATGGCGGGCAAGCTGGGGCTGTCGCAGAGCACCGTGGGACGGGTGTGGCGTGCGTTTGGGCTGCAACCCCACCGGGTCGAGAGCTTCAAGCTCTCGACTGATCCGCTGTTCATCGAGAAGGTGCGCGACATCGTCGGGCTGTATCTCGACCCCCCGCTCAAGGCGATGGTGCTGTGCGTTGACGAGAAGAGCCAGATTTAGGCACTCGACCGCACCCAGCCGATCCTGCCGCTGGCGCCGGGCGTGCCGCAGCGCCGCACCCATGACTACCTGCGTCACGGCACCACCACGCTGTTCGCCGCCCTCGATATCGCCAGCGGCAAGGTGATCGGCGAGTTGCATCGCCGGCACCGCGGCAAGGAGTTCCTCCAGTTTCTGCGCACCATCGACGCCCGCGTTCCCGCTGCCTTGGACGTGCATCTGGTGATGGACAACTACGGCACCCACAAGACCCCGACCGTGCGCGCCTGGCTGGCACGGCGTGCGCGCTTCCACGTCCATTTCACCCCCACTTCCAGTTCCTGGCTCAACCAGGTCGAGCGCTGGTTCGCCACCCTCAGCCAGCGTCAGATCAAGCGCGGCACGCATCGCAGCACCGTGCAATTGGAGAACGCCATTCGCCAATACCTCGCCATCCATAACCAGCAACCCAAACCCTTTGTCTGGTCCAAGTCCGCCGATGAAATCCTCGCCAGCCTCGCCAGATTTTGTAAGCGAATTTCAGACTCGCGACACTAGCGCCTTTCATCACCATTTCCCATCACCAGTTCTCATCACCAGTTCTCATCACTCTGCATCGGGCCGGAACTTGGTCTCGGGCTTGAGACCTTTGCGCCTGAGCTTCTCGCTCGCCCGGCCGTTCTCGAGATAGCCGCCTGCGGCGGCACGCTTTGCTGCTTCCTCCCACTGCGGAAGCCAGTCGCCTTGCAACGCGCCAAACCACGGAGATTGCGCACGCAGCTTCGGCAACCCGAGCTCTTCCCATACTTTGCGGGCGCGCTCCATGTACTCCTGCCTCGGCAGCGCGAGCGGCGGCAGTTCTTCCTTCATGGTCGCGTCCATCAGCAACGTCGCATCTCCCCGCTCCGCCTCATGCTCCCGCTCGGGGCCGTGACCGGGGCTGCGATAGTCCAGCACTTGAAGGTCGTTCACCGGATTCATGCGAAAGGCGATCGCCCAGAACACGGCATCCGAGTTGTCCGGGTCAATGTCCTCGTTGATGGCGATGCAGATCTTCCCGCAATCCGCCTTGAAGCTCGCGGCACCCGTAAGAGCGCGCCAGATTTCCGTGCGCGGGGTGCCCTTTTCCACCGTGACGAGAACGATACGGCGCAGTGCGGTCATACGCTCGTGCAGCGTCACGCGTTTAACGCCCCTCACGCCCAGGGTATTGCGCAAATGGGACAGGAACATCGGCTCATATGACACCCGTTTAATGGCGCTCGACTCACTTGGTGTCACCTGGCTGATGTATGAAGCAACGATGGCGTTCTTGCGATGCGTGATCGCCGTCACGTGCATGGGCATGTTGAACTCTTCGAGCGCGATGTGGCCGTGAGATTCACCGAACGGGCCTTCGGGTTCCAGGTACTCAGTGTCGATCAGGCCTTCGATCACGATCTCCGCCTCCGCGGGCACCAGCAGATCGACGCTTTTCGCGCGCACAACGTTGATCGGCTGGCCCACGACAGCGCCCGCCACGCCGATTTCGTCGAGCCCGATCGGTAGCTTCATCGGCGCCACGAAGGCGACGCTCGGCGGCGCGCCGAGCACGATCGCGCACGGCATGGTCTTGTCGCCGCGCTTCTGATGCTTGAGGTAATACTGGTAGCCGCCCG
>JAOTTL010000268.1:0-3813 GCA_029864385.1 Betaproteobacteria bacterium
ATATTCTGAACCTATGTTTCATTAGGTAAACGTCCGGTATTGGCCGAAAGCCGACCTCCGCGAACGTCCGCTATCGACCCAAAGCAGACGTTCAACGTTTGACATTAGCGGAAAGGGCGCGCAGCTGGTCGGCTGTCCGTTCGATGGCCGGGTTAGGCCTCACTATGCCAAACAAATTTCTTTCGCGAGCGATCAAAGAACGGCGCATAGATCGAAAGCGCGGCGTACTTGGGTGTTAACGTCCGTACCCGGCCATGCAGCGTATTTTGCGGTATGAAAACCATATCTCCCGGTCCGACTCGCTTGGACTCTTTGCCGACCTGGAACTCTGCTTCGCCTTCGAGAACGATGATGATTTCATCGTGCCCGGGCTGCGTGTGGAGAGCGCTCCCGCCTTCCATGCCCATGGCAATGTTTGCCGTCAAGTGAGCACCATCGCAAATAAACATGCGCTTAACGGGCTCATTCGCTGTGCTAGGGGCGATCGCCAGAGACTTCAGCAATTCGGAGAAGTTTATAAAATTACCCATGTCTTCTACTCCTATTGGCCGAAAGCGGAACTATGGGAACGTCCGCTTTCGACCCAAAGCGGTCAAGTTTGAGCGCCCGGAGCTCCGCGTCAGCCCATGAGCTGGTTTGCCACCGCGTCGACGATGGGCAGGGTGAGCGTGTGCATCTCCTCTGGCGTGAGGCTGCTGACCGGGTGGGGCAGCACGACATAGGGATGACCCTCCATACCCTTGCCGCGGAACTGAAAATCGGCCGTCTTCCTGAAGGCTTCCGTGATGATGACGGTGGCGGGGATGCCCCGTTTTTCGAACTCTACCGTGTCGTGCACACTGCACAACGTGCAGGAGCCTCATCCACCGAGGGCCGCGATGGCGATATCCACCTCACCGGCCATTTCGTCCAGCAACGCGTCGGGCGCTAGCTTGGAGTGGTGCTCCTTGTGGCGCACCACCACGCGCGCCACGCCGTAGCGTTCGCGCAGGGCGTCTGCCAGGGTGCGCAGGATCACGTCCGCCTGTTCCTTGCGGTTGTCGAGCAACCCCAGCACTTTACCGGCGAGGTCGGCGGGGCGCGCAGCAGAATTGACCGGATTGCCGCTTCTGGGCTCGGTCGGATCGATGAATTGCAGTCCGTTTGCCATGAGAACTCTCCTTTCTCCTAGACCTCGTAGATGCCGTGCACGGAGCGGCTCACGCCTGCCCACCCGTGGCAGATCGCGGTGCAGGGTCCCCAGCCTCCGGCCACGATGAGGTGGAGATCCTGCGGGTTCTTGATCGCCGGGATAAAACACTCGTCGTCGTCGGGATCGACCTTGATCGGTAGCGCCAGCGCCCGCTCGCGCCGCCAGTTCCCGCCGCCCTTCAAGTCGCGAACCTTGCGCCCGGCGAGCTCGCACAGCCGGCGGTGCACGTCGGCTCGCGCCATGCCCGCCCGCACGCAGAGCGTGGCGTGCTCAGGGCTCATCGCCACCACCATGTTGGCCCGGGTATGCATGTTCCAGGAACCCATCGCGCTCATCGAGTCGGCGATGCCGGTCAGCAGCCGCTGCGGATCGCGGTTCGTGTCGTCGAAGGTAAGGCGCGGGCTTTCCACCATCGCGCACGTGATGACGTCGTCCTCGAGCGAATATCCGCGCGACACCGAGAGGCTTTCCCACGGGCTGTGTTCTGAGTTCTCCGTGACGCATGCGGTGTAGCGCAGAGGTGTGGCGAAGATCGTGGCCGAACCCGCTCCCGGCATGGCCCCGCCGAGGTTGAACAACATCAGCCGGATGGCGCGCCCGATTGAGGCGTTAGCGCGGAAACCCGGCCCGAAGCAGCCGTTACCCCCATGCAGGCCGATCTTCCGGGCGTATGGTCCGTTGACGATCATCAGCGGCGCGACCCCGTGCATTGTGCCCTGCACTCCGTTCAGGTTGAATTCATCACGCAGGACGAGCGCAATGCCACCCAGCACAACCGGGAGGTACTCCGGCTTACAGCCTGCCATCAGCGCGTGGATCGCGACCGAGCGCACGGTCGCCCTGCCTCTCACCGGCGGAACGGTGCCGATTAATTCATCCGGACTGCGGCGCGTGCCGGACAGCATGCGCACAAGACGTGCCTCGGTCGGGGTGACGACGGGCAGCCCGTCGGACCAGTCCTTTTCGAGGAAGAACTCAAATTCGTCTACAGCGTCCATGCCCTTGTGCCGTGAAGTCGTAATCGGTGTTTGTCGCGGCTCAAGCGGGAAAATGGCAATGGCCCGCCCAGGCGCGATGATCGCAAGGTTTTGAACGGCATCTTATAGATCAGCTTTTGCGTTAGCCCGTGAGTTGGCGCACCAGTTGATCCACATAGCGCAGCGCGAGCCCGCGCATTTCCTTGGGCTTGAGGTTGCTGACCGGGTGCGGCAGCTCGATATAGGGATGCCCCTCCATCCCTTTGCTGCGGAATTGCCATGCGGCCGCCCGCCTAAAATTCTCAGTGATGATGACCGTGGCGGGGATGCCCCGTTTTTCGAACTCTACCGTGTCGTGCACACTGCACAACGTGCAGGACCCTCATCCACCGAGGGCGGCAACCGCAACCTGCACCTCCCTCGCCATTTCATCCATCAGTTCATCGGTCGCGGGTTTGGACCAGGCTTCCTTGCGGCGCATGACGACCCGAGCAACTCCGTGGCGTTCGCGAAGGGCATCAGCCACGGTCTCGAGAATGATGTCGGCCTGTTCCTTGGTGTTGTCCAGCAGCCCCAACACCTTGCCGGCGAGGTCTATGGGGCGGGCCGCCAGCGCGACCTTCGCCTTGCTGCGACCCGCAGTCGGATTGATAAACGGGAGGTCATTCGCCATCAAGATCTCCTTTGTCAGTCAAACGTCATAAGTGCCATGCACCACGAGGCTGCCGCCGCCCCAGCCGTGGCACACTGCGCTAATCGGCCCGATGCCTCCCGCCACTACGAGCTGGAGATCCCGCGGGTCCTTGATCCCGGGCACGAAGTGCTCCTCGTCATTCATGTCAACGTTGATCTTCTGCGCCCGCTCGGGCCGCCAGACGCCACCCGTTTTTAGCTCGCGCACCTTGCGCCCGGCCATCTCGGACAGTCCCCGGTGAACATCAACGCGGCTCATGCCAGCCTTGGCGCAGATCGTCGCGTGAAGCGGGCCCATGACCACCACCATGGGGCAACGCGGGACGAGCACGTTCAATGAGCCAATTGTGCTCATCGAGTCAGCGATCCCGGTGAGCAGCGGCTCGGGCTCCCGGCTGGCGTCGTCGAAGCAGAATTTGGGAGGGTCGACCATTGCGCAAGTGATCACGTTATCGTCGGGCGAGTAGCCTCGCGACACCGCAAGGCTTTCCCACGGGCTTTGCTCCATGTTCTCCGCAAGGCAGGCCGTGTAGCGCAAAGGCGACGAGAAAACGGTGGAGGAGCCCAGTTCCGTGATACCGCCGCCGAGATTGAGCAACATCAAGCGGATCGCGCGGCCGATCGAGGCGTTGGCGCGGAACCCAGGACCAAAGCAGCCCCTGCCGCCGTGCAACCCGATCTTCGACGCGTACGGACCGTTGACGATCATGAGCGGCGCGGCGCTGCCCATGGTGCCCTGCACGGCGTTCAGGTTCAGTTCTTCCCGTAGCATGAGCTTGATGCCGCCGAGCACCACGGGAAGGTATTCCGGCTTGCATCCGGCCATCAAGGCATGTATCGCGGCGTCGCGCACGGTGGCCGTTTCCATCGCCGGCGGAATGCGGCCGATCACCTCCTGCGGATCGCGGCGTGTGCCCTGAAGCATGCGCTGCGCGCGCTCCTCGGTCGGGG
>JAOTTL010000269.1:0-3810 GCA_029864385.1 Betaproteobacteria bacterium
GTCGTGCCGGACATCGCATTGGCTTGCCGTGAATTTCCCGCGGGCTTGAACAGTAGTGTCTTGTCCTGCTTCTCGATCTCGACCACCGGCGTGAGGCGCTGCGTAAGCGTGCCCAGCGGCCCTTTCACCGAGATCTCTCCCGAGGCCATTGTCACTTCAACTTTCTCCGGCAGCTCGATCGGCGCTTTTCCGACTCTCGACATGGCGCGTCTCCGTTAAGCGACGATGCAAAGCACTTCGCCGCCGACGCCCAGTCCGCGCGCCTTGCGATCGGTCATCACACCCCGGGACGTGGAGACGATCGCCACGCCCAAGCCGTTCATTACCTTCGGCAGGTCGTCCCTGGGGCGATAGATCCTCAGCCCCGGGCGGCTTACGCGCTCGATCTTCTCGATCACCGGCCTGCCAGCGTAATACTTGAGGCTGACCTCGAGCGTTGCATGACCTTCGGCATCCCGTACCGCAAAGCCGTCGATGTAGCCCTCGTCCTTGAGCACCTGGGCGATCGCGGATTTGAGCTTGCTCGCCGGCATTGCCACCAACTGTTTCTCCGACCGCTGCGCGTTACGGATACGCGTCAGCATATCGGCGATCGGGTCCATCATCGTCATAAGTTTGCCGTTCCTAGTTCAACGTTCAATGTTCAAGGTTCCAGGTTCCAGGTTCCAGGTTTCAACTTTGAACATTGAACCCGGAACCTTGAACCCGTGTTTCACCAGCTCGCCTTGATGACGCCCGGAATCTCGCCGCGCAGAGCGAGGTCGCGGAGCTTGCCGCGCCCAAGACCGAACTTGCGGTACACGCCGCGCCCCCGACCGGTCAGCGCACAGCGGTTCCGAAGCCTCACCGGAGAGGCGTCGCGCGGCAACTGCTGCAGCTTCATGCGTGCCGCGTAGCGGTCCTCCGGCTGCAGTTTCGGGTCGCTCGCGAGTTCGAGCAGCGCCTTGCGTTTGGCGGCGTATTTTTTTACGGCCTGGCGACGCTTGAGATCCCGGTTTACAACGGATGTCTTTGCCATAATCGTTCCTCAGTTTCTGAACGGGAAGCGGAATGCGCGCAACAGCGCCTTCGCCTCGTTGTCGGTGTTTGCAGTGGTCGCAATCGTGATGTTCATGCCCCGTATCGCGTCGATCTTGTCGTACTCGATCTCGGGGAAGATGATCTGCTCCTTGACGCCCATGTTGTAGTTGCCCTGGCCGTCGAACGCCCGGGCGGAAATGCCGCGGAAGTCACGGATGCGCGGAATCGCGATACTCACCAGGCGATCGAGGAACTCGTACATGCGCCGGCCGCGCAGCGTCACTTTGCAGCCGATCGGATAGCCGGCGCGGATCTTGTATTGCGCGACCGACTTGCGCGCCATGGTCATGAGCGGCCGCTGCCCGGCGATCTTGGCCATGTCCGAGACCGCGTTGTCCAAGATCTTCTTGTCGGCAACGGCCTCGCCTACACCCATGTTGAGCACGATCTTGTCGATTCTCGGCACCTGCATCGAGGTCTTGTAGCCGAACTCGTCCATTAGCTGCTTGACCACCGCCTCGCGGTATTGGATTTGCAGTCGCGGAACCGGCGCCGGGCGCGCTGGCCTGGCTACCTTGGGCTCCTTGGCTTCCCGCGGCGCTTCACGGGCGTCCTGCTTGCCTTTCGGCGCGGCCTGCTTGGACTCCTTCGGGGCGCGAGCCTGCTTCTGGGACTTCGCTCCCTTTTCCTGCTTCACGTCTTTTCCCGTCTTGGCTGCGCTCATGCGTCAATCACTTCGCCGTTGGACTTGAAATAACGAACGCGGCGGCCATCGTCGAGAACGCGAACGCCGACGCGGTCGGCCTTCTTGGTGCCCGTGTTGTAAAGCGCCACATTCGAAACGTGCAGCGGCATCTCCTTGTCGATGATGCCGCCGGTGATGCCCTTCATCGGATTGGGGCGCTGATGCTTCTTGACCCGGTTCGCGCCTTCCACCAGCACGTGCTCGGTATCAACGATCCGGAGCACGGTACCGCGCTTGCCGCGGTCCCGCCCAGCCGTCACGATCACGTCATCGCCCTTACGAATTTTTTTCATGTTCCGTCCACGGATTCCTGTTACCACCAGGGCATGGAGGCGCTGGGGAAATCGATCTGTTGATCTCTCTCTGTGCCCCCGTGGTTCATCATGGGTTTCACGCTACAGCACTTCCGGAGCGAGCGAGACGATCTTCATAAAGCGCACGGTCCTCAGTTCCCGCGTCACCGGCCCAAAAATACGGGTGCCGATCGGTTCGAGCTTGGGCGTGAGCAGCACCGCCGCGTTCGAGTCGAACTTGATGAGCGATCCGTCGCCGCGGCGCACACCCTTGGCAGTGCGCACCACCACCGCGTCGTAGACCTCGCCCTTCTTCACCCGGCCCCGCGGCGCGGCATCTTTGACGCTCACCTTGATGACGTCGCCAATACCGGCGTAACGCCGCTTCGAGCCACCCAACACCTTGATGCACATGACCGAACGGGCGCCAGTATTGTCCGCCACGTCCAAAATGGACTGCATTTGAATCATGTTCCGCTCTCGCTTTGATCCTTTTCTCCAACTTCGCTGCTTTCGCAGCCAGTATTGGAGCCCGTCCGGGTCGGTCGCCCCGCCGCGCAGGCGGCAGGCGAATGTTTACAGCGTGTTATTCGAGCCCCACCTCGCGGCAGGGCCGGGAAAGGTTGCGAATTATACGGCTACCCCGCTGAATCCGCAACGTAAATTCAAACAATTCGCGCTTTCTCCAGCAGCCGGATCACGCGCCAGGCCTTGGTCTTCGACAGCGGCCGGCACTCCTCGATCAGCACCAGGTCGCCTTGCTTGCATTCGCCGGCCTCGTCATGAGCGTGATACTTGTTTGAGCGGGTCATGAACTTGCCATAGAGGGGGTGCTTCACCCGCCGCGCCACGAGCACCGTCACTGTCTTCTTCATCCGGTCGCTGACGACACGCCCCGACACCTGCCGCTTGTTCGCTTCGCTCATGCCTTGACCTGTCCTTTTGCCTTTTGCGCCATGACGGTGCGCACGCGCGCGATGTCGCGCCGCACCTTGGCAATCTGGCTCGTATTGGTGAGTTGCTGGGTCGCCTTCTGCATGCGCATGCTGAACTGCGCCTTGAGCAGCGAGTGGAGCTCTTCACGCAGCTGCTCGGCCGACCGCTCCCTAAGCTCCGTTACCTTCATTGCCTACCCTCCAGCCAACCGCGACACGAATACCGTCCGCAGCGGCAGCTTCGAAGCGGCGAGACGGAAAGCTTCTCGCGCTTCCGTTTCCTGCACCCCGTCCATCTCGTAGATTACGGCGCCTGGCTTGATCTCGGACACCCAGTACTCGGGGTTACCCTTGCCTTTGCCCATGCGGACCTCAGCAGGCTTCGTCGAAATCGGCTTGTCCGGAAAGATGCGGATCCAGATCCGCCCGCCCCGCTTGATGTGGCGGGACATGGCCCGGCGCGCCGCTTCGATCTGGCGCGCCGTCAGCCGACCGCGGGTCGTCGCCTTCAGGCCAAACTCGCCAAAAGAGACCTTGTTACCGCGCGTGGCAATCCCGCGGTTGCGGCCTTTGTGTTCCTTGCGGTACTTACGCCTTGCGGGTTGCAGCATTCTTCGCTCCTGCCTTCCTCACCGGCGCGCGGCGCGGCTTCTTTGGCTTGTCCTTCGACTCCAACGCGGGCGCGGGTTTCTCCGCCGACGGGGCCGGCAAGCCGGCAGCGGCAGCTGCGGCAGCGGCGATCGGCTGATCGCTCTTTTTCATCACCTCGCCTTTGAACACCCACACCTTGATGCCGATCACACCATATGTGGTCTTC
>JAOTTL010000270.1:0-3780 GCA_029864385.1 Betaproteobacteria bacterium
AAATCCGCAGGATCTCCCATTCGTTTGGAAGCTTGCTGTGGCTCGCCTTCTCGGGGGGAGAACCTTACGTGCGCCGCGATTTGGCGGAAATTGCGCGCGTGTTCTATGAGCAGAACCGGCCGGCGATGATGCTGCTGCCCACCAACGGCCTGACACCGGAACTGATCCGCGACCGTACCGAGGAGATCCTGGCGCGCTGCCCGCACAGCACCGTCGTCGTCAAGCTGTCGCTCGACGGACTGAACGGGGATCACGACGCGCTGCGCGGCACACCGGGCGGGTTCGAGCGCGTAATGCGAAGCCACCGCTTGCTCGCGCCACTCCTCGATCGCTATTCCAACTTCGAGCTGGGTATCAATACCGTACTGGTGTCGGACAACCAGGACAAGATGGATCAGGTCATCGACTTTGTCCGCGACCTGCCTGGCATCCGGACGCATACGATCTCGCTCGTGCGCGGCAACGTGGCCGAGCCGCGCTACACGGAGGTCGATGCTGCGAGTTATCAGCGCGCGATCGAGCGGCTGAAGCGGGAGTTGAAGGAGCCGGGGGCGGCACGCTATCGTTTCCGCGGTGGGCGACTCAAGGCCGCGCAGGATATCCTGCAGCGACAGCTGATTCATCGCACCCGGGCGCAACAGCGCCGTCAGATCCCTTGCTACGCGGGGCGGCTAAATCTGGTGCTCACCGAGAACGGTGAGGTGTACCCGTGCGAAATCCGCTCGGAAACGCTTGGCAATGTGCGTGAATGTGATTACGACGTGAATCGCCTGCTGCGCGGCGCGGCGTCGCGGTCGGTGCTTGATTCCATCCGCCGCGGCGAGTGCCACTGCACGCATGAGTGTTACTTCATTACCAACATCCTGTTCAATCCGCGCCTGTACCCGGCGTTGGTGCGCGAATATCTGGAACTGGGGCGTTCACCCCGGGCGTGGGCCGGTGGCGCCGCGCGACCGGCGGAACAGCCGACGACTGGCCCACAGCCAGAACAGACTCTTGATCCCCTGTAGGGCCACGCGCAGGTCGCGCAGACTCCGCAGCGCCAGTACCCGTCGCCACAAGAACGCCGGGCGCGAATAGAAGCGCCGGAAAGCAGTCTGGCGCAGGCTGTGAATCTGCTCGCGCGTCAGGGTGTGGGGCACGAAGGCCGCACCCTGATAAGTGTAATCGGAAAGATTCGCGGACACGGTGCCGTAGCGCCCGCGGTGCTCGTAAAGATCGGTCCCGGGAAACGGCGTCAGGCTGTGAAAATTGGCGAGATCCGGATTAAGTTCTAGCGCGAACTCGATGGTCTTGAGCCCGTCTTCATAGGTTTCGCCGGGGATGCCAAAGACAAACGGCGTACTGACCGTGAGGCCGACGTCCTTGGCCGTGTGCACCGCCTGGCGAATCTGATCGAGCGTCGATCCCTTGTGCAGCGTATTGAGGTTCTTTTGCACGCCGCTCTCGGCGCCGAGCAGGACCGACCAACAGCCAGCATCCTTCATCGCCTGCAGCAGCGGTCGGTCGACCTGATTGACGCAGGCCGAGGCGAACCAGGTGAAATCGAGGTTCCGGCGCCTGATCTCGCGTGACAGCTGCATCGCCCGATCGTAATCGGCGACGAAAGAATCATCGAGGAATTTGATTTCACGGTAACCTTCTTTGAGAAGCAATTCGATCTCGGCGAGGACGCTGTCGAGACCGCGAAAGCGCACGCCGCGCACACCGGTCTTGCGCCGCTTATCGATCTGGAAGCAGAAGATGCAACGGCGATTGCAGCCGCGCGAAGTGATCATGGTAGCCACCGGGGCGCGCCGATAGGTCGCCGGTGGCGGTAAATAGCGTGCCGCTTCACCCAGCAGTTCGCGCGCCGGGAAAGGCAACGCATCGAGATCCTCGAGCAGCCGCCGGGGCGGTGTCTTCATCAAATCTGGCCCACGGCGATACACGATACCCTTAACGTCTGCGAAATCCTGTCCAGTGACGATGTGATCAAGCAACTCGACCATCGTGTGTTCACCCTCGCCGGTGACCACGATATCGATACATTGTCCGGCGCCCTCCAGGCAACGCGCTTGCACGGCCATGGGATAAGGCCCACCGGCCACAGTGATGATCCCTTGATCGAGACTCTTGATATCAGCCGCCGTTGCTAACGCCTTGGGCCAGCCGAAGGTGGTGGCGTAGATCCCGGCCACCTGCGGCGCGAACGTCGTGACTTCGCGCAGGATCTCCGCATGCGTCAGAAAGGCGCCGTTCATGAGCCGCACCTCATGGCCCGCGCGCTGCAGGCAGGCAGCGACATAAAGCGTGCCCAGCGGCTGCCAATAGTTGATTTGCGAGCCAGCGGTGCGCGCCGGAAAGATTTCCTCCGGGGCCCAGGCGGGAATGACAAGCGCGCATTTCATGAATTGGTCCCCGTCGCCAGCTCGTGATGGACCATTGCATTAGAGGACACCGTCCGCGCCAACACCGCCTGCGCGGCATCAATACCGGATTCGATGGCGTGATCCATGTTGTAGTAGCGGAAACCACCCGTGCGGCCGATTACGTGCAGGTTGGTGAACTGCGCGAGGTAATCGCTGATCACTGCACAGGCCTCGGCATAGCCAATCTCGAACATGGGGTAGGCACAAGGCACCCGCACCACGACGCCATCGACGACTTCATGCCGTTGGACCAAGCCGAGGGTGGTGAGATCGACGACACTGCGCTCCATCAGGGCGTCGTCGCTCGCACGCCAAACGGGGTCGGTATGGAAGCAGAAATGTTCGGTCACCAGCAGTGTCTGGCCGGCGACCCCCATCTGCTGACTCCAGTTCTTCGGTTCGTGTACGCGCCCGAAGGAAATTCGCTGATCCGGCGTGTAGATCCAGGTCTGGTCCGTGGCCCGCTCGCGATCCAGACGCACGGCCACGAGCAGCAGGTCACGGTAACGCAGCCTGGAGGCGGCTTCGAGCACCACGCGTGGCGGTAAGGGGTACATACGGTTGACCAACACCGGCAGCGGCAGACTCGAGATGAATGTCTCGGGATGGTACAACGACATGGCCTCGCCGTGGCGCACGGCGACAGTTTTGATGCGACTGGCGCGATGAACGACGCGAATAATGTTGCTCGTTGTATGTATCTGTCCGGTTGTTTCGATCGCTGCCTGCAGTCCCGTGGCGATCCCGCCGATACCGTACGCGGGATAGAGAAACTCGGAGGTCAGCGTGCGCGGGGCGGGGCGGGTGAGCCGAAACAGCGCTCGCTGGATCGCCGCCCCCAGCGACAGGCCCTGGATACGCTGCTCCACCCAGTCGGCGCTGATGCGCGCGCAGTCGAGTCCCCAGACCTTTTCGCTGTACGGTTTGAAGAAAATCTCGAACAAGACCTGCCCGTAGTGGCGTACCACCCAGTCCTCGAGCGACACGGCGGTCCGCGGTGTCAGCCGGTGCGCGAGCTGCGCCGCCGCATAGGCGCGCAGGATGCGCAGTGTCGTCCCGAGGCCCATCCCGGCAATGGCGTTAAACGGTTGCAGAGGATAGTCCACGTAACGTCCGCCGAGCAGGATCTTGCTCGAACGGGGTACGCACAGTAGCGGCTCGCGCACGACGTCGCGCACCAGCTGCTGCACGGGTTCGCTGTCGGTGAGCAGGCGATGACCGCCAAGATCGAAACGTTGTCCTCGATGTTCGAGCGTGCGTGCGAGCCCGCCGACAGTTGGCGCGCGCTCGAGTACGCGGACACGGTGGCCCGCACTCGCGAGCGCATAGGCCGCTGCCAGGCCGGCGAGGCCGGCACCGCCGACGATTG
>JAOTTL010000271.1:0-3743 GCA_029864385.1 Betaproteobacteria bacterium
GAACCCCCTTGAGGAAATAATCGAAGAACCGCTTCTGCAGTTGAACGCCGTAGTCCGTGTAGAATGGCGCCCAGTGCGAGCCCCCGTGAACCTCGAGCCACTTGTGCGTCGAGGCGGCGCCCATGAAGCCTTCGGAGTTCCCGCGCATGTGCAGTCCCTGCCCGCCCCAGTTGGCCGAGGACAGCAGCGGCACGACGACCTTCGCCAGGTCTGCCGAGCGCTCGCGGTAGTACGGCCCGTCGAGCGGATGCGCGAGCACATCCGCCCACATGTCAGAACGGTTCCGCGCGAGCTCCTCGTCGGTCAGCGTCTCGGGGCCGCAGACGAGATCGCCCGTGATGCGGCTCTTCGGCCCGCGTTCGCCCACCCCGTGCTGCACCGTTTTCACCTGCATGTCCTGCCAGTGCTTGCGGAACGTGCAGACGATGCCGCCATGGTGCGTCGAGTCGCGGAAGTTGTCTGCCCAGCCCTCCCACACGCAGATGGCCGCCAGGTGCGGCGGCTGCAGCGCCGCCGCGCGCCACTGACTGCTGGCGTAGTAGGAAATTCCGTTGAGCCCCACCTTGCCGCTGCACCACGGCTGCGCCGCGGTCCATTCGATGCAGTTGTAGAAGTCGCGGTTCTCGCGCGTGTTGTTGTGATCGAGGAAGCCCGGCGAGCGCCCCGCGCCGCGCGAGTCCACGCGCACGCAGGCGTAGCCGTCGGGCACCCATTTCTCGGGATCGACGACTTCCCAGTTCTGGTATTGGTTGGTCGTGCCGCGCACCGCGTCAGGGAAATCGCGCGACATGATCTCCCACGCGGTCTTGTAGCCGTCCTGGAACGCCAGCCCCTTGCCGTACGGCCCATAGCTCACCAGCGCCGGATACTTCCCGTCGGCCACCGGCCGGAAGACGTCCGCGCGCAGCACGACGCCGTCGTCCGTGGTGATTGGCACGTCCCAGTCGATGCGCATGCCGTCTTGGATCTCACTCTTGTATGGCTCCATCGCTCCCCCTTAAGGCGCCGCCGCGCGAGTCAGCAGGACCCGGTACACCTTGGACACGGATCGGCTCCTGCACGCTCGGAATAATAAATGATAGCGGAACTGCGCGCCGCCGCCTTGTGCGATAATTTCTCTTTTGCGGCATGACTGGATCGATGACATGGCACAGAAACCCGAAGACCGAACCGCCGACCCGAAGATGGACTCCGCGACGCTCTACCGCGAAGAGCTTTTCACCGACCGCAAGGTGGGCACCATTCGCACGCTGACGCCCGTCAAGTCCGACGGCTCGAACGACACGAGCCGCCCGGTGATCTACGTGGGCGAGGCCCAGCTCCTCACGAGCATGGGAGCGGTTCCCATCACGTTCGAGATCGAGGCAGGCTCGCTCGACGAGGCCGTGACGAAATTCGCCGAGTACGCCAAGGAAGCGGTGGAGCGAACGGTCAAGGACATTCAGGAACTGCGCCGACAGCAGGCTTCGTCCATCGTCCTCCCGCAAGGCGGCGTGGGCCCCGGCGGCCTTCCGGGCGGCGGCAAGCTCCAGATTCCCTAGGAATTTGTCGGCCTGCCGTCCGACAAATTCCTTATGGCGTCCTCGAGTAAATCCAAAAACGGTTAATGCCAGTCGCTGCCTCACCGCGGTTCCTCAACGGGTATGGATCAATGGTAAAGCTGAAGTGTTTCCCTGTTCATTTTTCCGCGTCGCTCATTCTTGTTGTGCTGCTCGCTGCATCGGCTGTCGCCCAGACCGTTAATCATCACCTGCACCCGTTCGGCGACGCGGAAAAATGGGCGGAAATTTTCGATGACCCGGGGCGCGACGAGTGGCAGAAGCCAGACGAGGTCTTGCGCGCGCTGGCGCTGGCGCCGGATGCCAAGGTTGCCGATATCGGTGCCGGCACGGGCTACTTCGCCGTGCGGCTCGCGCGTGCCGTGCCGCAAGGCCACGTCTACGGCGTGGACGCCGAGCACGACATGGTGCGCTATCTCGGCGAGCGGGCGAGCCGCGAGAACCTTGGCAATCTCAGCGCCGTCCTCGCCAAACCGGACGATCCGGGCATTCCGGTTGCGGTTGATCTGGTCATCCTCGTGGATACCTACCACCACATCCCCGACCGCGAGCGCTATTTCCGGGCGTTGCAGAAATCGTTCAAGACTGGCGGCAGGCTTGCCATCATCGACTTCACATTGGAATCGCCCATCGGCCCCTCGGTCCGCTCCCGCATCCCCGTCAACCGGGTCAAGCAGGAACTTTCACGCGCGGGCTACCGGCTACTCAAGGAGCACAAATTTCTGCCCAACCAGTACTACCTGGTTTTCAGGCCTGAAACCTACCGCTGACCGCGGAAAATGCGAAGCAGGGTGGGGTTGTTCGATTCACGATTCACGACTCACGGCCTCCAAGCAGGGGCGTGAGCCAATCCCCGATGTAATCGATCCCCACCTGCCGGTTGTCGACCTGGGCGTGGTAGGAGCCGCCCTCCTCCGCGCTGAAGATCTTGAGGTGCTTCAGCTTCGAGCCGACCGCCTCGTAGAGCTTCGGCGCATTCGCGACCGGGACGACGCGGTCCTCGCCCGCGTGCACGATGAGGAAGGGGCAGGCAATCCTGCCGGCGACGTCGACCAGGGAAAATTTCTTCGCCTTCTCGATCGCCGCGTCGCCGTCGTCGGCGCAGCCCATGATCCAGCGAAAGTGGAACGCCGACTGCGCCGTCGACTTCGGGTCGGCCTCCTGCTTGCGCTTAATCTCGGCCTGCCAGCCGGCAAGGTCCCAATGAAGTGCACTCATCGCCACGCCCGCGCAATAGCGTTTCTCGAAGGCGGCGATCCGCGCAGCGTAATAGCCGCCGAAGCTGTAGCCCATGACCACCACTTTCTTCGGGTCGACGTCCGGCCGCGCCGCGACGTAGTCAAAGGCCGCCGCGCCCGGCACCTCGTAGTCGTGCCGCGCGTAAAGGCCGCGCAATCTCAGCGATTCGCCCTGGCCCGGGCCGTCGATTGCGAGCGTATGCCAGCCGCGCTTCGCGAACTCCAGCCCGGCAAAGAGCACGCTCATCTCCTTGCAGTTATCCATGCCGTCGAACACCACGACCGTGGGCGCCCGGCCGGATACGCCCTCTGCTCTCATGAAGAGCGCGGGCAGCGTGGCGCCCTCGAACGGCACTTCCACCCGCTCGACATTCGGGTGGCGCCGCTCGATGCCCTTCGTCTGCAGCTCGATCGCCTTGCGGCCGATCTCGCGTTTTTGCTCGCCGGGGTGAACGAAGCGCTCGCCGGTGAAGTAGTACATCCCGGCACGCAGGTAATAATCGCCAGCAGTAATGTGGTGCCCTGCGACTTCAGCCGCATCAGCCACCTTCTCCAGCCGAGCCCCCATTGCACACCACTCTTCCTGCCACGCCTCGGGCTCGGTCTGCCGCTGCCGCAACCGCTCGCAGACCTGGTCGATCTCGCCCAGCGCCACCGCGCCATAGGGCACCATGCCCTTCGTAACCAGGCACGCATTCGACCAGACTATGTTGCCCGGGAAATGCTCGATCCACGGTCCGCTCGCTGCCATTCACGCTCCTTCGACGAATGGGTGATGGGTAATGGGATGAGACCGAAACAGTGATCAAAAGTGGTGATGAAAGATGGTGATGATTAGTGGTGATGGAAAAACTGTTCTGCCTGGCGCATCACTAGCTCTCATCACCAGTCCCCATCACCATTTTTCATCACCCGTTCTCATCACCAGGTTTGCAGCGCGTTCCCG
>JAOTTL010000272.1:0-3715 GCA_029864385.1 Betaproteobacteria bacterium
CAGACTTCGGATTGCTCACCGAGATGCCATTCACGACGACGTCCCCCTGCTGGAACGGTTCGAGGGCGTTGACGCACTTGATGAGCGTGGACTTGCCCGAGCCGGAGGGCCCGCACACGACCACGACCTCGCCCTTGCTCACCTCCGTCGAGCAGTTCTTCAGCACCTGAAAGGTGCCGTACCACTTGCTCACGTTCTTCATCTCGATCACGCTCATAGGCTGTACCCCTTTAATGCCGTTCCCAGGTGCGTCGGCAGGCGGCATCCGGAATTCCTCGAGGTGCCTGCATCGGCATATTTGATTGGAACGGCATCAGCGGATGACGGCGATGCGGTCCTGGAACCGCCGCACACAGTATGACGCGGCAAAGCTGATGACGAAATAGACCACGGCTACGAACAGATACATCTCGATCAGCCGCCCGTCGCGCTGCGCGATCTTGGCGGCGGCGCCGAGGAAGTCCGTGATCGAGAGGACGTACACGAGCGAAGTGTCCTGGAAGAGAATGATGGTCTGCGTGAGCAGGACGGGTGTCATGTTGCGGAACGCCTGCGGCAGCACGATCTTGCCCATGGTCTGCCAGTAATTAAGTCCCAGAGCGTAACCGGCCGACACCTGGCCGCGGGGGATGCTCTGGATCCCCGCGCGCATGATCTCGCAATAATAGGCGGCCTCGAAAAGCGTAAAGGTCACAACCGAAGACCAAAAGGCGCCGACCTGGATCGGCTGGCTCGCCCCGATCACCCAGCCCCCGATCCACGGTACCAGAAAATAGAACCAGAAAATCACTAGCACCAGCGGGATCGAGCGGATGAGGTTGACGTAGCCGCCGGCGGTCCACGACAGCGGCGCAAGACTCGACAACCGCATCATCGCCAACAGGGTCCCGAACACGATACCGCCGCTCATGGCCAGGGCGGTTAGCGTCAGGGTAAATGTCATCCCCTCCTGGAAGAGGTAGGGCAGCGAGCGCTGGATGACATCGATGTCGAAGCCGGCAAACATTTAAACATCCGTGAATCGTGAATCGTGAATCGTGAATCGATAAATCCTGCAATGGACCGTGTGGCTCGAAATTAGAAAACGGTTTTGTCTACTCACAAATCACCATTCACGAATCACGGGTTTGTCAGTGGCCGGCTTGCGGGCCGCCCGCGCTCCCGATGAATCCGGGCACCGCGACTTTCTTCTCGACGAAACGCATCGCGAGCACGACCACGATGTTGAGCAGGATGTAGATCACCGTCGCGGCGGTGAAGGCCTCAAACACCTGGAAGCTGAATTCCTGCATGGCGCGTGCCCGGGCGGTGAGCTCGACCAGGCCGATGGTCAGCGCGACCGCCGAGTTCTTGATGATGTTCATGAACTCGGACGTGAGGGGCGGGAGCACGATGCGGAACGCCATCGGCAGAAGCACGTAGCGGTAAGTTTGCGGCAACGTCAGGCCGAGTGCCGTGCCGGCCAGGCCTTGCCCGCGCGCCAGGGAGAGAATGCCGGCCCGCGTTTGCTCGGCGACGCGGGCCGAGGTGTAGAACCCGAGGCACAGCACGGCAGGCCAGTACGATCCCCAGGGTGGTGCGACTTGCTTGATGGCGTCGCCCATCGCCTTGGGCACGAGTTCCGGCAGCACGAAGTACCACAGGAACATCTGCACGAGGAGGGGGATGTTGCGGAACAGCTCGACGTAGACGTTGCCCAACTTCACCGCCCAGCCAATGGGCGTCGTGCGCAAGGTGCCGACCAACGCGCCGAGCACGAGCGCGATAATCCACGCCGCCAGCGCCGTTGCGATGGTCCAGCCGAGGCCGGAAATCAGCCAGGTCAGATAGACTCCGGCGCCGTCCGGCGCCGGTTCCCAGAAGATTTGCCAGTTCCAGTTGTATTTCACTGGTTCAGGATCCTGGCTATGCTGCGCTTATGGAGAAATCGCGCGCGATCAGCGGCGGAAAACGTCCGCTGCATCGCGCGCAGATAAAGGGGCACCGAAGGTGTCCGCTTTATCGGTCATTCGTAATCTTCAGGCCTGCCCGAGTCAGTCGGGTTGGCAATCACTTTCTTCAACTGCGCGCTCATGGGCACGTTGAGGTTGACGCCCTTGGGCGGGATTGGTTTCAGAAACCACTTTTCGTAGATCGCGTTGATCGCACCGCTCTTGTAGATCTTGATCATCGCTGCATCCACGACTTTCTTATAGGCCGGATCGTCCTTCCGCACCATGATGCCGTAGGGCTCGACTGAAAGCGAATCTGCCGAGATAACGAAATCCTTCGGGCTCTTGGATTGGGCGACGAGGCTATAGAGCAGGATGTCGTCCATGAAAAAGGCCGCCGCGCGCCCGGTCTGGACCGTCAGGAACGCCTCGGCATGGTCCTTGGCCGCGATGATGTTCATACCGAGCTTTTTCTCGACGTTGAGCTTGGTGGCCAATCTGATATTGGTCGTGCCCGAGGTCGAGACAACGGTCTTACCTTTGAGATTGGTCACCGTCTTCAGATTGTCGGCCTTTTTGCTCACGAAGCGGGTGGCAGTGACGAAGTGTGTGATGGTGTAGGAGACCTGCTTCTGGCGCGCGAGGTTGTTGGTCGTCGACCCGCATTCAAGATCGATCGTTCCGTTCGCCATCAGCGGGATACGGGTGGCGGAGGTCACCGGGTTGTACTTGATGGCGATGCTATCCATCTTGAGATGCGCCTTGACCGCGTCGACGATTCTCAGGCAGAGATCGACCGCGTATCCCACGACTTTCTGCTTGTCGTCGTAGTAGGAAAACGGGATCGAGCTCTCGCGGTGTCCGATCACGATCGAGCCGGTGTCCTTGATTTTCTTGAGGGTGCCAGTGAGCTGCTGCGCATTCACGCTGCTCGTCATTGCGGTTGCGGCGAGCAGGGCGACGATCAGTTTGAGTATGGGCTTCATATTCGACTCCATCCGGAAGAGGGTTGGTGATTTTTCAGCAAATACAAGAAGAACGCGTAAACGAATGTAGCCCAGGGCGCCGGCTTTGTCCAGAATGAGCCGGTCCCGCGCGCGCAGAGCCTATTGGCTCGTGATGCCAGCTTCCCGTATTACCTTGCCCCACTTGGCAAGGTCGGACCTGATCACCGAGCGAAAGTCTTCTGGCATGGAGTACGCAACGTCTACGCCTTGTGTCGCCAACAGCCGCGCCGCATCCGGCGTGCGCAGGAATGTCACCATCTCGACGTTGAGTTTCGTGATGATCTCGCGTGGTGTTCCGGCGGGTGCGAGCACACCGAACCAGGGGTTCATCTCGAATCCGCGAAGGCCGCTCTCGTCGATGGTTGGAAGATCCGGCAATGACGGCGAGCGCCGCAGGCTGCTCAGCGCGAGGGCCCGGACTTTTCCGGATCGAACATGTGGGAGGAGCGAAACAATCGGCGAGAAACCAACCGGGACCTCGCCTGCGATGAGATCGATCGTCGCGGGGGCGCCGCCCTTGTACGGAATGTGCACCATCTTGACGCCGGACATGGAAACGAATAGCGCCGCCGTGAGATGTGGAGTGCTGCCAACACCGCTTGTCGCGTAATTGAGTTCGCCGGGGCGACGCTTTGCAATGGCAATGAGTTCCTTCATCGACCGGACCGGAAGCGACGGGTGGACCGCCAGGATATTGGGCGCGCGCGCAGTGAGCGTGATCGGCGTGAAATCGCGCAACGTATCGTATGACAGTCGCGACAGGAAGGGGGCCAGCGT
>JAOTTL010000093.1:0-15052 GCA_029864385.1 Betaproteobacteria bacterium
TGCGGAACTCATATCTGAAGATCTAATGTGGCTAGAAGAGTACCGAAGAGAATTGCTGTATGGGGAAGGGAAATCCCCGTCTGGGAGTGCACCATATGATAGGGCCTATGCCATATACCGGCTGTACTTTGGGCCTGAACTAACGGAGTCAATGAAGGCGCTAAAGGAATTGCGTTGGGAATACAAGAGCGAAATCGATGCTATGTTAACCGCTCGCAGGAATTCAGCCGGAGCCACCAAGAAGCCGCTTGTTGTAACAATCCCGCCGTTGGCTGATATAAAAACCCTAAATAACATAGCATTGGCATACCACAACGCCGTAGAGGATTGCCTAACGGCCGCATCCCTAATTCTTGAGGAGACTATTCCGGAAAAATCGCCGATAGTTCGTTGGTGCGCAGACATATGGGCGCGAATTAGCGACCGATTTGCGCGCAGAAAATGAATAAATAGGATCAGAGTCACATAGCTTGTCGCCGTACGCCAGTCCGGGAACTCTTTCGCACTTACTCCCGGCGCCTGGGCTTGGTGCAGCGAGAACACGGGCGGATTGAATGTCCTATGGTTGTTAGTGGAGCAAAATAATGGGGGCAGCTTTCAAGGGCCGTCGCGAGGATCGACGGCTCATCACGGGGGGCGGGCACTTTACCGCCGATTTCAATCTACCCGGTCAACTCTACGCGGCGTTTCTGCGCTCGGACCGGCCACACGCCGAGATCGTGTCGATCAACGTCAAGGAGGCTTTGGCGCACCCGGGCGTGGTGACGGTATTGACGGGAGAGGACACCCTCGCCGCCGGCATCAAGAACCCGCCGCCGCTGTTGCCCTATCCGGGGCGCGGCGGCCAGCCGATCAAGCTGCCCGATCGCAGCGTGCTCGCCACAGGACGGGTGTGTCACGTCGGGCAGGAAGTCGCGATGGTGGTTGCCGAATCGGCTGCAGCCGCGCAGGACGCAGTGGAGAAGATCGCAATCGAGTATCGCGATCTGCCCGCGGCGATTGACGCCGAACGCGCGATCGAGCCGGGCGCTCCCCAGGTGCATCCGGAGGTGCCCGGCAACGTCTGTTTCGACTACGACTACGGCGACGAAGCGCAGGTGAACGCGATCTTCGCAGGCGCGGCGCACGTCACGAAAGTGAAACTCGACAGCCAACGTGTCTGCGGTGTCCCGATCGAGCCCAAGGCATGCCTGGCGTCCTACGATGCCGTGCAGGATTGCTACGATCTCTGGTCCAGCGCTCAGGGCATCATGATGATGCGGCACAGCGTGGCGGGCTACGGTATTCCACCGGAAAAGATTCGTCCGCGCGTGCAGGACGTCGGCGGCGGCTTCGGCGTCCGCGGCGGCGCCTACCCGGAATACATTGCCGCAATGGTGGCCTCGAAGAAGACCGGCAAACCGATCAAATGGGTGGGTTCCCGCGCGGAGACTTTCGTGAGCGAGCACCACGGTCGCGCGATCCGCCTCACGGGCGAGCTCGCTCTCGACAAGGAGGGCAATTTTCTCGCGGCACGTTATCTCTGGATCTGCGACCAGGGGGCATTTCCGTGGGGCCCCGGCCCGTTCATCAATACCATCACCCCCACGGTCACGCCAATTGGCGTCTACCGGATTCCGGCGGTATACGGGCGCAATCGGCTGGTGCTCACCAATACGACACCGATCAGTCCCTACCGTGGCGCCGGCCGGCCGGACACCGCCTACCTGATGGAACGGATGGTGGAAGAGGCGGCGTGCGAGATGGGAATCGACAGACTGGAACTGAGGCGCAGAAATTTCATTCGCAAGGACCAGTTTCCGTTCAAGACTCCGACGCAGAGTTTGTACGACAGCGGCGACTACGCTGCGCTGCTCGACCAGGTCACCAAGCGATGCGACTGGAGCGGATTCGAGAAACGCCGCGCCGAGTCGAAGGCGCGCGGCAGGCTGCGCGGCATCGGCGTGGCGGTGTTCATCGAGCCGGCGAGTGTCGGTGGTCCGCCCAAGGACCAGGCGATGCTCAAGTTCGGAAGTGCCGGGGACATCACGATTTACAGCGTGACCGGGCCGACGGGACAGGGGCACGAAACAGTATTCCCGGAGATCGTCGGCCGCGAGCTCGGCGTCGATCCCGAATTGATCACGCTGCGGGCTGGCGATCCCGAGGGTCCGCCGCTGATCGGCGGTGGAACGGTGGGTTCGCGCTCGATGAGCGCGCATGGCGGCGCCTGCCTGCTGGCGGCGCGCGAAGTGGTCAAGAAGGGCATGGCGCTCGCGTCGAAGGAACTGGAAGTCCCGGCACAGGACCTGGAATTCGTCGCCGGACGCTATCGGGTGAAGGGCACCAACAAATCGATCGGCCTGATCGAGCTCGCCAAGAAGCACCCACCAAAGGCCGGCACCCATCCGCTCGATGCAATTGGAGACAACCCGGTCAGAGGGACGTTTCCCAGCGGCGCGCACGTCGCGGAAGTCGAAATCGATCCGGAGACCGGGGCCATTGAGGTACTGCGCTATACCGCCGTGGACGATTTCGGAAACATCCTGAACCACACGCTGCTCGAAGGGCAGCTGCATGGCGGAATCGTTCAGGGTGCGGGCCAGGCTTTTGTGGAGCATTGCATCTATGACGAGTCGGGGCAGCTGCTGACCGGGAGCTTAATGGACTACGGCATTCCGCGCGCCGGCCTGATCCGGAGCATGGAGCTTGCAGACCATCCAGTTCCGTCGCCCAACAATCCACTGGGGGTGAAAGGCGCCGGCGAGGCGGGCACCACCGGCGCACTGCCGACGCTGATGAATGCGGTACTCGACGCGTTGCGGCCGCTTGGCATCAACAGTTTCGACATGCCGGCGACGCCATGCCGCGTATGGGAGGCGGTGAGATCGGCCGGCCGGTAACACGACAACGTTCAGAACAGGAATCTTACGTTTTCGAACCAGAAGCAGTTTGTGATTCCGGGTGTTGTGGGTTCGAGTCCCATCAGCCATCCCACTTACCGTTTTCGGTTTCGTGTGTGCGCGTTCCCGGACTACGATTTGACGCGCAGCAGACGTTGCTGCTGGCGCCGCCACTCTTTATCTCTTTCCGTGGCGCGCTTGTGGCTCCGGCCGCTGCTTTGCAGCTTAACTTCCCCTCGTATTACGACGGGAAGTTAGCCTACGCCGCAAACTTTTCGATCATTTGTGGTCGCGAAGCAGGCGCTGTTGCGTTCTGCGCCATTCACGGTCTTTTTGCGCCTCACGTTTGTCGTGCTGTTTCTTGCCCTTGGCGAGCCCGATGGTGAGCTTGACGCGCCCGTCCTTGTAATGCAGGTCGAGCGGTACCAGCGCGTAACCTGCGCGCTCAACGCTGCCGATCAGGCTCTCAACTTCCCCGGCGTGCAGAAGAAGCTTGCGGGTTCTCGTGGGGTCGGGCTCCAGGTGCGTCGAAGCCGCGGGGAGCGGGCTGATGTGGGCGCCGATCAGAAAGATCTCTCCGCCCTGGATGATGACGTAGGCTTCCTTGATCTGGGCGCGGCCGGCGCGAATCGCCTTGACTTCCCAGCCCAGGAGCGCGATTCCGGCCTCGATACGCTCCTCGATAAAATAATCGTGGAACGCTTTCTTGTTTTGTACGATGCTCATGGCGGAAAATGTTTGCGTGCGCAAATATTTTAACAGCAGTACCCGATCGGTCCCCGGCAAAGTGCTCGCCTTACGGGTGGAGGCCCACGATCCATGCCTGAGGTGAACCGCTCGGTGCTGGTCGACTACACGCCGGAGCAGATGTTTGCGCTCGTGGATGCGGTGGAGCGCTATCCGGAATTCCTGCCGTGGTGCGGCGGCGCGCGCGTAAGCCAGGGCGACGAGACCCGCACCCGGGCCACGATCGAGATCAGCTACCGCGGCATCAAGCAGAGCTTCACCACAGAGAACGCCAAGCGGCCGCCGTCCGCGATGGACATACGCCTGGTGGAGGGTCCGTTCCGCGAGCTTGACGGGCACTGGCGCTTCACCGGGCTCGGGGAGAGCGGCTGCAAGGTGGAGTTCCGGCTGCGCTACGAGTTCTCGAACCGGTTGCTCGCGAAGCTGTTGGGGCCCGTGTTCGACTTCATTGCCAACAGCCTTGTCGAAGCGTTCGTCAAGCGGGCGGACCGGCTCTATGGCTGAGACTGTCGTAAACGGTAAGCGGTGAACCGTAAACGGTGAATGTTGAATGGTGAATGGTGAATCGAAGCGGTCTCTGCGGGTGGAGGTAGTTTACGCACTCCCGGATGAGCAGGTGCTGCTCGCGCTGGCGGTGGAGGACGGGACGACGGTCGGGCAGGTGATCGAGCGCTCCGGCATCGCCAGCAAATTCCCGGAGATCGGGGCGGCGCCCGACCGAGTGGGGGTTTTCGGACAACGAGTCCGGCTCGATGCGTTGGTGCGAGACGGCGACCGGGTTGAGATCTATCGGCTGCTCACCGCCGACCCCAAGGAGGTGCGGCGAGCCAGGGCCAGGCTGAGCGAAGGCAAGAAGCCCCGCGGCTAGACAGGGCCCTACTTGCAGTTCTGCGAGACCGCGCTGCGGGCCTTGGCTGTCTCAGCAGCGCGCCTGGCCTCGTCGAAATAACCGACTTCCCCGGTCTTCGGATCGATACCTCGCAGCTGGACTCCCGATTCGAGGGTTCGCAGGTAATTTCGCGCGTCTTCGCAGCCTTGCTTCTTTTGTGCCTGCTCAGCTGCGAGCTTCTGGGATTTCTGTTGCTCCTGCCGCTGCTCGAGCTGGCGTTTGTTGAACGCGGCATTCTTCTCTGCGAGCGATTTCGCGGCCGAGGCAGGCGCTGCGGGCGCCTTGGCGCTGCTGCTTGCCTTGGTCGAGATGGTGGTTTGCTGCTCGGAGGCGCCCGCCGGACAGCGGTTGGCGTATTCAATGCTTCCGTCGGGGCTCACGCACTTCACCACCTGCCCGTGGGCGGCGGCCGAGGCCAGCATGATGGCGGCTGCAATGATGACTTTCACGGTTCTCCGTCCTTTGCAAAACGCGAGCTCGATACCGCCCGCAGAGTCGGTTGACGATAGCGAGTTTATGCCATGGAGTCAAACAACTAACGCACAGTTTGGTTTACGGTTTACCTCCGTTTCCGTATAATGCGGTCTTTGCGAAGGACCAAAAACATGCGTGTGGTGCAGAAGGCCCTCACCTTCGACGATGTCTCGCTGATCCCCGCCCACTCGACCGTCCTGCCTCGCGAAGTCAGTCTCCGCACCAAGCTCACGAGCGGCATCACCCTCAACATTCCGATCGTCTCGGCCGCAATGGATACCGTGACCGAGGCCCGGCTCGCGATCGCCATTGCCCAGGAAGGCGGGATCGGCATCCTCCACAAGAACATGTCGCCCAAGGCGCACGCAACCGAGGTGACGAAAGTCAAGCGTTTCGAGAGCGGGATCGTAAAGGACCCCATCACCGTCAGTCCCAATATGAAGGTGAGGGACGTCATCAAGTTGACCCAGCAACACAAGATCTCCGGGCTGCCCGTCATCAATGCAAGCGGACGCGTGGTGGGCATCGTTACCAACCGTGATGTCCGTTTCGAGACCAAGCTCGATCAGCCGGTCAAGAACATCATGACGCCGCGCGAGCGTCTCGTGACGGTCGGCGAAGGGGCCAAACGCGAGGAGGCCATGGCGCTCATGCACCAGCACCGTCTCGAGCGCGTGCTCGTGGTGAACAAGCGATTCGAGTTGCGCGGCCTCGTGACGGTCAAGGACATCCTCAAGTCCACCGAACACCCGAATGCGTGCAAGGACCAGCTGGGACGTCTGCGCGTCGGGGCTGCGATCGGTGTGGGCGAGGGGACGGAAGAGCGCGCAGAGACGCTGATCGAGGCCGGCGTGGATGTGATCGTGGTCGACACCGCGCACGGCCATTCCAGGAACGTCCTCGACCGCGTGCGCTGGGTCAAGCGTCATTTTCCGAAGACGCAGGTCATTGGCGGCAACATTGCCACGGCCTCCGCTGCCAAGGCACTCGTCGATCACGGCGCGGACGGCGTCAAGGTCGGGATCGGGCCGGGTTCCATCTGCACCACCCGGATCGTCGCCGGGGTGGGCGTGCCGCAGATCACCGCGATTGCCAACGTGGCCAAAGGGCTGAGCAAGACCGGGGTGCCGCTGATCGCGGACGGCGGGATCCGCTACTCCGGCGACATGGCGAAGGCCATTGCCGCCGGCGCGCATGCCGTGATGATCGGCAGTCTCTTCGCCGGGACGGAGGAATCCCCCGGCGACATCGAGCTCTTTCAGGGCCGTTCCTACAAAACCTACCGCGGCATGGGTTCGCTGGGCGCAATGCAGCAGGGCGCCGCCGACCGATACTTCCAGGACGCCGAGCCGGACACCGAGAAACTGGTGCCCGAGGGCGTTGAAGGACGGGTGCCCTACAAGGGACAGCTCTCGCCGCTGGTGCAGCAACTGATCGGCGGCTTGCGCGCCAGCATGGGCTATCTCGGCTGCTCCAGCGTGGAGCAAGTGCGAACCAAGGCGGAGTTCATCGAGATCACCATGGCCGGTGTGCGCGAGTCCCACGTGCACGATGTGCAGATCGTGAAAGAAGCCCCGAACTACCGGATCGAGTGAGGAGTAAGGAAAGAGGAAACAACCCTCATTTCTGCATCAGCCAGACTTCACTGTTGATTCTTGATTACTGGATCCTATTTAATTTTTTCGTGACACACGAAAAAATCCTCATCCTCGATTTCGGCGCGCAGTACACTCAGTTGATCGCGCGGCGCGTGCGCGAAACTCACGTCTACTGCGAGATCCATCCCTACGACGTGGATGACGTTTTTGTCCGCGCCTTCAAGCCGCGCGGCATCATCCTGTCCGGCGGGCCGGCGTCCGTCTGGGAAGGGGGCACCCCGCGCGCGCCTCAGGCGGTGTTCGAAGCCGGCGTGCCGGTCCTGGGCATCTGCTACGGCATGCAGACGATGGCGGCCCAGCTGGGCGGCAAGGTTGAGACCGGGCAAGTACGGGAGTTTGGCTACGCCGAAGTCAGGGCGCGCGGGCATTCCGCGCTGTTCAAAGATATTCAGGACCGCGTCAACCAGGAAGGCCATGGCTTGCTCGATGTCTGGATGAGCCACGGCGACAAAGTCGCCGAGCTGCCGCCGGGTTTCACGGTCATCGCGTCGAACGCGGCAACGCCGATCGCGGCGATGGCCGATGAGAAACGCAGGCTCTACGGCGTCCAGTTCCATCCCGAGGTCACCCATACGCTGCAGGGCAAAGCCCTCATCGAGCGCTTCGCGCTCGAGATCTGCGCTCTGGCGGGCGATTGGAACATGCCGGACTACATCGAGGAGGCGGTGGGGCGGATCCGCTCCCAGGTGGGTTCGGACGAAGTGGTGCTCGGTCTCTCGGGCGGCGTCGATTCATCGGTGGCGGGCGCGCTGATCCACCGCGCGGTCGGAAAGCAGCTCACCTGCGTATTCGTCGACCACGGTTTGCTCCGGCTGAACGAGGCGGAGCAGGTCATGAACACCTTCGCGGGCAATCTTGGCGCGAGGGTGATCCCTATCGACGCACGCGACCAGTTCATGAAGCACTTGAAGGGTGTTGTCGATCCGGAGGAGAAACGCAAGATCATCGGCCGGGAGTTCATCGAAGTGTTCCAGCGCGAGGCCGGAAAGCTGCCGCAGGTGAAATGGCTCGCACAGGGAACGATCTACCCGGACGTGATCGAGTCGGCGGGCGCAAAGACCAAGAAAGCACACAGCATCAAGTCGCACCATAACGTGGGCGGCCTACCGGACACGCTCCATCTGAAACTGCTCGAACCCCTGCGCGAGCTCTTTAAGGATGAAGTGCGCGAGTTGGGGCTCGCCCTGGGTCTGCATCGTGACATCGTGTTCCGTCATCCATTCCCGGGACCGGGGCTCGGTGTGCGCATCCTGGGCGAGGTTAAGGCGGAATACGCCGATCTGCTGCGCCGGGCGGACGCGATTTTCATCGACGAGCTGCGCGAGTCGGGGTGGTATGACAAGACCGCACAGGCGTTCGCCGTGTTCCTGCCGGTCAAGTCCGTCGGCGTGATGGGCGACGGACGGACCTACGAATACGTAATTGCGCTGCGCGCCGTGCAGACGCAGGACTTCATGACTGCGCACTGGGCGGAGCTGCCGCACGGGCTGCTTTCGAAAGTCGCTAACCGCATCATCAACGAGGTACGGGGCATCAATCGCGTCGTCTATGATATTTCGAGCAAGCCGCCGGCGACGATTGAGTGGGAGTAGGTTTCGCCATCTCTCGGTATCTATCGCTGGCAAACACTTCAATTTGACGGTAAATCCGGCGACAGAATTTCGGGCGAAACGGCTCGAAAGACTTGACCGTCCGTTAGCGCTCAGCGGCGATTTGTCCTAACCGACGACTAACCCTCAGAATCACTTCGGCCAGCGCCTTCAGATCCGCCAGCCGCGTCGTCGATCGCCTTGCCACGAGCGCAATCGTGCGCTTGGGGCTGGGCTTGACCATTGGACGCGCGACCAGAGTGGAACTTTCCGTCAATCCGCATTTAACCGCCATTTCCGGGACCAGCCCGATGCCGAGCCCGGACTCGACCATCTGCACCAAGGTCAAGAGACTGGTCGCTTCCATGCCCTGCGTAGACCGGTGTGTCGACGCACCACACGCATACAGCGCGTGATCACGCAGACAATGCCCCTCCTCGAGGAGCAGCAGGCGGTCGGTTAGTGAAGGCGTGACGTGCACTGCTCTTGCCCTCACTTGCGGATCACCCTTCCGCCCGACGATCCACAGTTCGTCGTCAAGGAGTGGTTCCACTATGAGGTTTCCCGTCTCGTAGGGCAGCGCGATCAGGGCCAAATCGAGTTGGCCGTCTTCCAGCCGCGACAGCAGATTCGCCGTCAGGTCTTCTCGCAGGGCAAGATGCAGCTCCGGATAGCGCTCCCGGAGCCGCGGCAGGCAAGGCGGCAGCAGGAAGGGTGCGATGGTCGGGATGACGCCGAGCCGCAACAGGCCCGTCATCGGCGCTCGCGACCCGGCGGCAATTTCCACCAGATCCTGCGTCGCCGCCAATATCGCGCGGGCCCGCTTCGTGACCTCAATCCCGATCGGCGTCATCAGCACCGTTTGCCTGTCGCGCTCCACCAGTCGCGCGCCGAGCGCGTCCTCGAGTTCTTTGAGGCCCGCGCTCAGCGTCGACTGGGTGACGAAGCACGCTTGCGCTGCGCGCGTGAAATTGAGCTTTTCTGACAGCGTGACAAGGTATTGCAACTGCCGCAGGGAGGTCAGGGTGGCCATGGGGCTTCGGGTCAGTTATCGACTATATCGATTATAACGACAATTATTATTCATTGGACCGACTACGTGGGCATCTGCATAATTCAGCCCGTGACGACGCCGACTCGCGCTCTTCAGGAACAACCAAACGAAGGAGATGACCATGTCAACACAAAGTAAGTGCCCGTTCTCGGGAGCCCCTGTCAACCCCGCGGTGAGCGGGGGAGCCCAAACGAACGCCGACTGGTGGCCCAATCGGCTGAGGCTGAACATCCTGCATCAGCACTCCGGCAAGTCGAACCCGATGGGCGAGAAGTTTGACTACGCCAAGGAGTTCAAGAGCCTCGACCTGAATGCCGTCGTTAAGGACCTTCATGCCCTGATGAAGGATTCGCAGGACTGGTGGCCCGCTGACTGGGGTCATTACGGCGGCTTGATGATCCGCATGGCTTGGCACAGCGCCGGCACGTATCGTACCCACGACGGTCGCGGCGGCGCAGGGACCGGCAACCAGCGATTTGCTCCCCTTAACAGCTGGCCGGACAACGGCAACCTGGACAAGGCGCGTCGTCTGCTGTGGCCGATCAAGCAGAAGTATGGCCGCAAGATCTCCTGGGCCGACCTGATGATCCTCGCGGGCAACGTCGCCCTGGAATCGATGGGCTTCAAAACCTTTGGTTTCGCTGGTGGCCGTCCGGACATCTGGGAACCGGAAGAAGACATCTATTGGGGATCCGAGAGCACTTGGCTGGGTGACAAGCGCTACTCCGGCGACCGTAATCTTGAGAATCCGCTAGCCGCCGTGCAGATGGGCCTGATCTACGTGAACCCGGAAGGCCCGAACGGCAACCCGGACCCGGTGGCCTCGGGCCGTGATGTTCGCGAAACCTTCGCTCGCATGGCCATGAACGACGAAGAGACTGTGGCGCTGGTTGCTGGCGGCCACACTTTCGGCAAGGCCCACGGCGCAGGTGACCCCAAGCTGGTCGGCCCCGAGCCCGAAGGAGCTCCGATCGACGAGCAGGGCTTGGGCTGGAAGAACAGCTTCGGCACCGGCAAGGGCGCGCACACCACCACCAGTGGCATCGAAGGCGCCTGGAAACCGAATCCCACCCAATGGGACAACGGCTATTTCGACATGCTGTTCGGCTACGAATGGGAGCTGACCAAGAGCCCGGCCGGCGCCCACCAGTGGGTGGCAAAGGACGTCAAGCCGGAGCACATGATTCCGGACGCGCATGATCCGTCGAAGAAGCATCCGCCGATGATGACCACGGCTGACCTGTCACTGCGCATGGACCCGGCCTACGAGAAGATCTCGCGCCGTTTCCACCAGAACCCGAAGGAGTTTGCCGACGCCTTCGCCCGTGCCTGGTTCAAGCTGACGCACCGTGACATGGGCCCGCGCGCCCGCTATCAGGGCCCGCTGATACCGAAGCAAGTGCTGATCTGGCAGGACCCGATCCCCGCAGTCGATCATCCGCTGGTCAACGAGCAAGACATTGCCGCCCTGAAGGCCAAGGTGCTCACATCCGGCCTCTCCATCTCGGAACTGGTCACCACGGCCTGGGCGTCTGCTGCAACGTTCCGCGGCAGCGACAAGCGCGGTGGAGCGAACGGCGCGCGTATTCGCCTCACACCGCAGAAGAACTGGGAAGTCAACCAGCCGGCTGAACTGGCGAAGGTCCTGCAGAAGCTGGAAGCGATCCAGAAGGACTTCAACAGCGCACAGTCTGGCGGCAAGAAGGTTTCGCTTGCCGACCTGATCGTTCTGGGCGGCTGCGCAGCCGTCGAGGCAGCTGCGAAGAAGGCCGGCCACGACGTGAAGGTTCCCTTCTCGCCGGGGCGCATGGATGCATCGCAGGATGAGACCGATGTGGATTCATTCGCCGTGCTGGAGCCGGCCGCAGACGGGTTCCGCAACTACGCCCGCAAGGGACTCGAGGGAGCAGCTGCCGAGATGCTGGTGGACAGGGCCCAGCTGCTGACGCTGACTGCCCCTGAGATGACGGTTCTGATCGGCGGCCTGCGCGCCCTGAATGCGAACGTGGGCCAGTCCAAACACGGTGTTTTCACCAGGCGGCCCGGGGCATTGACCAATGATTTCTTCGTGAATCTCCTCGACATGAAGACGAAGTGGCAGAAGTCCGCCACATCCGAAGGTGTGTTGGAGGGGAGCGATCGGGCGACGGGCAAGCTCAAGTGGACGGGCACCATCGTTGATCTCGTCTTCGGTTCGAACTCCCAGCTCCGGGCGCTCGCGGAAGTCTATGCGTGCAGCGACTCGCAGCAGGCGTTCGTGCGTGACTTCGTGGCGGCCTGGAACAAGGTGATGAACCTTGATCGTTTCGACCTTGCGTGATCGCAGCGGAAGGGCTGAACGGTAACTATAAGCGAGCAAGGAGTCATGATGGACCTTAGCTCAACCTGGCCCGGCTGGCTGGCGCTTCTCCGAAATCACGTGCGGCTCCATCTGCCTGCAGCGCTGGGGTTGGGGCTAGCCCTGATGGCAGTGTTGGCATTGCTGGCTCAGAGTCTAACGCCAAGTTATTGGTGGCAGCGCCGCCCCCGGCCTGAGTATGGCCTTGGCCGGCGGCGTAGCGGCCTTTGCCGCAACGGCACTGGGAGCGCTGCCGGCGCTGGTTCTACGCGCGTTGCCGCAGCGCGTGGAGGACAGCCTGCTTGGCTTCGCCGCAGGGATGATGCTCGCCGCCAGCGCCTTCTCGCTGCTGCTGCCCGGGCTCGAAGCCGGCAAGGAAATACTCGGCGGCAAGGCGCTGGGCGCCGCCGTGGTGGTGATCGGTATGGCGCTGGGCGTGCTGCTGATGCTGGGGCTCGACCAATTTACCCCGCATGAGCACGATAAGACGGGTCCCTGCGGGCCCGGTCACGAGCGCTGCACTCGCATCTGGCTTTTCATCTTCGCGATCGCGTTGCACAACCTGCCCGAGGGCATGGCCATCGGCGTGAGTTTTTCGCAGGCAGACATGGCGGTCGGTCTGCCGCTCACCACCGCGATCGCCCTGCAGGATATTCCTGAGGGGCTGGCGGTTGCCTTGGCCCTGCGCGCGGCGGGCTTTGCGCCCGGATTCGCGGTGCTGACCGCAGCCGCGAGCGGTGTGCTGGAACCCTTGGGCGCGCTGCTCGGTGTCGGTCTGGCAAGCGGGCTGGCCGTCGCCTATCCGATTGGATTGGGGCTCGCCGCAGGCGCGATGATTTTCGTTGTCTCGCACGAAGTCATACCGCAAACCCACCGTAATGGCCACCAGACCTTCGCCACGATCGGACTGATGGCCGGCTTTGCCCTCATGATGGTGCTGGACACTACTCTTAGTTGAATTGTGATGACCAAGGAGAATCGACCATGAACGTCAGGAAAGCCAAGACCCCCTCGATCGACATCGGCATCAGCGCAAGCAATCGAGAGAAGATTTCCAAAGGCCTTTCCGCACTGCTCGCCGACAGTTACACGCTGTACCTCATGACGCACAACTTTCACTGGAACGTCACCGGGCCGGACTTCAACAGCCTGCACCAGATGTTCATGGAGCAATATACCGAACAGTGGAATGCGATCGACATCGTCGCCGAACGCATCCGCGCGCTCGGTCATCCGGCGCCCGGGACTTACAAGGAATTCGTCAAACTCGCTTCGATCAAGGAGATCGAAGGAGTGCCAACGGCGACCGACATGGTTCGCCATCTGGTTTCCGCGCAGGAAGCGACGGCGCGCACTGCGCGCAAGCTGTTTCCGCTGGTGACCGCGGCGAATGACCAACCCACAGCCGATCTGCTGACGCAGCGCCTGGAAGTGCATGAGAAGACTGCGTGGATGCTCCGCAGCCTGCTCGAGGATTGAGCGGGAGGGGCGAGGCAGGGTGCTTGATGCGGCATCCTGTTTCAGTTCATGCGCTCGCCATTGCAGCGACCCTGACACTCATGCCATCCGCACATGCCGCTCCGTTCGTGCTCGATTTTTCCCGTCCGGAGGTCCTGCAGACGTTTCGGGTCATCAACGATGATGTGATGGGCGGCGTGTCCACGTCGAGGCTCCACACGACGGATGGCGCAATGGTGTTCGAGGGGGAGGTGTCGCTCGAAAATAACGGCGGCTTCGCCTCGTTCCGGGGACCCGTCAGGTTTCCCGCGGAGTCCGCAGCGCTGTTATTGACGGTGCGTGGCGACGGGCAGCGCTTCAAGCTGACACTCAAACTCGACGCCAGCACCGCCACACATCAATACCAGGCCGCGTTCGTTGCGCCGCGCGAATGGCAAACATTGCGTTTCGAACCAGCCGATTTCTCGGCAAGTTACCGCGGGCGCGCCGTTGCTGCGCCGAGGATCGAATTGGGCGCCGTGCGTTACTTCGGACTGCTCATTTCCGACCGGCAGCCGGGCGCATTCAAGGTCGAATTGCGAGACGTGAGGAGCGAGTAGGAAGGGCCGGCATCCGCGGCCGCAAGCGTGTCGTCGAGTCTTCGGGCGACTGTTGCGGCGCAAACCGCGGCGACACGCGCATGTATCGGTTCGGGACGGCGACCCAGGGCTAAGCTGCGCCTTCGGCGCGCAGGGCGATCGCACGCGCCATGCCGTGAAAAACCACGAAGTGCGCAGGCACGAACGCGTACCAGTAAAGCAGTCCCCAAACACCGGCCGGGTGCCAATAGGCCGTCACCGTGATTCGCGTGTGCTCTGAGTTGACCGGCGTGACCTCGAATTCGAGAATCGCGGCGCCGGGCGCCTTCATGCCGAAGGCGAGTGTAAGACGCCGCGGCGGCTCGGCGCCGATAACGCGCCACGTGTCGATCGTGTCGCCGACACGCACCTCGGTCGGGTGCCGTCGACCACGGTGGCGTCCGAGGCCGCCGAGCGCCCAATCCATCGTCTCGCGGATGGTCCACAGCCAGTTGACCGCGTAATAGCGGTTCTTGCCACCGATCGCCGCTACCTGCGCCCATATCCGTTCGGGCGAAGCGCGAGCGACGAAAGAGCCGCTATCGCGCATGGCGTAGAACGCATACTTCGGGTTGTAGTCGCGGTACATGAGGGCTCCCTCGGTCCACCGCGCGGCGACAGCGTGACGCCGTTCCACCTCGAATACTTCAGCCACGGCTTCGGCGTAGGTCAGCAGGCGCTGCGGAACCAGCCTGCGGATTTCGCTGTCCTCGGCCTTGATGTGCAGCTTGAGGCCGTCAATTAGGGCACGTGCCGTACTCGTTGGCACCGCCGTGACGAGCCTCAGCCAGTAGGAGGAAAGCCGCGGGCTCAGCACTGGGACCGGCAGGATCATTGGCCGCTTTCCCACCGCTCGGCCGTACTGACGCATAAGCTCCTCGTAGCTCAGCTCTTCCGGCCCGGCCAAGTCGAGGATCCGCCCCGCCGCCTCGTCGCGGTGCGCGATTTCAATAAGGTAGGTCAGCACATTCGACAGGGCGATCGGCGGCGATTTCGACCGCACCCAGCGCGGCGTCACCATCACCGGCAGATGATTCACCAGATCGCGGATGATCTCAAATGAGGCACAGCCCGGCCCGACGATGATCCCGGCGCGAAGCTCGGTCACCGGAACGCGACCGGCACGCAGTATCTCTCCGGTCAGTCGGCGCGAGATGAGATGCTTGGAGTCGACGCTGCGCGGAATCAGGCCGCCTAGATAGACGATGCGCCTGACGCCGGTGCGCGCCGCGGCATTGGCGAAGTTCTGCGCGCCCTGGCGCTCGATCTCGTCGAATGCGTCCCCGGCGCGCATGCAATGGACGAGGTAATAGGCGATGTCCTGTCCGGCAAGCGCGGCAACCAAC
>JAOTTL010000273.1:0-3694 GCA_029864385.1 Betaproteobacteria bacterium
TGAATCGGATGGTAATCAATCGTGGTCTACCAATCCGCCGGCGCCGGCACCGTGGGCGCAGTGGGCACAGCAATAAATTGTCTTGCCATGCTGGACACCGTGCCCGATGACCCGGCAGCCGCACTTGGCGCAACGCGGCGCCAGCTTCTCAATGGCGCATTCGAAGGAATCGAAAACGTACTCCTCTCCGCCCTTGACCACTAGGAAGCTGTCATCGTAGTCGTTACCGCATGTGGTACAGGTAGGCATCACTCACCTCACTTCAGGCTGACCTGTTCCTCGGTGTGTAAACTTACTTGTTGCGGGCGCGGTCGCACTTGACCCGAATCAAGCGGCTCGTTGGATTCGTCAACGCCTCGCTGCAAGGCGCGTCGGCACACCCGTTGGCAAGTCTGCCCAAGTGACTCGGCGGGCGCCGCTCGCCGAGTCAGTCACTGCGCTGCCGTTCTTGAAGCCTAGCGATGCTGTCCACGGCCCGGACCACCTCCGAACTGGACGGAGAAAAGGTAGGGCAGCCGGTCCCAGGCGAGCACCAGCGCCACGTGATGGACTCATTTACGAGCACCTACAGCTTGGGTCGTCCTGCGTGAGCGAAGTGGCCTTCCCGCCTCGACTGACAGACGATGCACCGGGAAACGCTGGGGGAAGCTTCAAGACGTGCTGACTCGATCTCGTTGCCACAGTCGACGCACCGTCCATAGGTGCCGGCAGAGAGACGCAGCAGGGCGCGTTCCACCTCCCGGATCTCTTGGACGTGCTGATCAATTATCGCCAGATTGATATCCACCAGCAGATCCGCCACCGACTCTTCCTCGAGATCATGGACCCGACCGGCCAGATCCAGAAAATGCTCGTTGTCAGAGCGAAGCAGCTCCGCACGAATGATCTCCCGCAGCTCGTCGAAGCGTGCGCTGAGGCGGCGTTTGAAATGATTCAGCTCTCGCGAGGACAAACCAGTCTCCACTACTCGCTACCTAACTCGGCCCAAAAAAAAATATTGCCAATTTGAAAAACTACGATAGCGTCGTTCGTGGACGGGATATTGATGCACGTCAACTACTCCTCGAAGCGCACATCCGCGGTACAGCTCACGCTTCGCTCATCGAAACCGCTCGCCGATTCAGCCGAGGCCGAGTCCAGGAAGTGTGAGCAGTAGGAGGACCGCCAGCAGGGTCACCACGAGCGCCCACTTCAGCAGCCACAGACCTCCGCCCGGCTTGCTGCTCTCGCCGCGTTTCCGGGGTCGCGTTGCGATCGGCGCGCCAGTGAACGTTACCTTGTTTGTCGCCCGCCCGCCTTCGGTGGATCGTCTGCGGCTAGCTCTTTGTGTCCGCTCCATGGATCGAGTCTCCAATTGTGATTAACTACCCGTGGCATGCAGGGAGCCACGGCGCAGCGTATTAAAATGTGCACTCGAGACACATCGCGCGCCTTGATCCGGATCAGATAAGTAATCCGACGCCAGCAATCCCGTGGTCGCACCAGTAGAGAAAATGATTGGGATCAATCGACGCCACGGATTAGGAGGTAGATTACCTGACCCGTTACAACACGGAGGAACGGGAGCGAAGCGTGTTGAATGAATTGAAAGCCGGGAGCCCTCCGGTGGCCGCAGGCTGCAAGCGTCCTCTTTCAACGGGGAAGCCGCGGCTGATTTTGGTGACGAGGCCGATGGGTCGCGGAACGGAATCGGGCACGCGGCGGCGCTCGACTGGCTCGTGGCTGATGCGGCTCGTCGATTCGTACTGAAAGTGTTCTTTGAATCCGCTTCCGTCTCTGCTAACCGGGTGGCGGCGTCGTGACTGTCTCCAACGCCGAGATCGCCCGGATGCTCGAAGAGCTCGCCGAGCTGCTTGAGATCTCCGGCGAGAATCCGTTCCGCGTGCGCGCCTATCGCAACGCCGCGCGTACCGTTGAAGGCCACGCCAAACCGATGGCCGAGCTCGTCTCCGAAGGCGCGGACCTGGTGAAGCTTCCCGGAATCGGGGAGGCCATCGCGCGCAAGATCCAACTGATTGTGCGTGAAGGCGCCCTGCCTCAGCTCGAGGAGGCACGCCAGCGGGTACCCCCGGTGCTTGAGGCGCTCACGCACGTTCGCGGCCTGGGGCCCAAGCGGGTAAAGGCCCTATACGACGCGCTGCGCGTTGAGAGCGTCGAGGACCTGCGCCGGGCGCTGCGCGAGGGCCGCGTACGTGATCTCCCCGGCTTCGGTGAGCAAACGGCGCGCCTCGTCGAGGAGGGGATCAAAACTTTCAAAGCCGCTGAGCGGCGAGTGCCCTGGCTAGAGGCCGAGGAGATCGCCAAGCCGCTCGTCGCTTGGCTGAGCGCCGTCGAAGGCGTCGGAAAGTTGATAATCGCCGGCAGCTACCGCCGCCGCAGGTCTGCGGTGGGCGACCTCGACATCCTCGCAACGTGCCGCAAGGGTGCGCCAGTGATGAGCCGCCTGACCGAGTACCCGCAGGTGACCGAGGTGATCTCAAAGGGTGATACGCGCTCAAGCGTAATACTTCGCTACGGCCTTCAGGTCGATCTCCGTGTGGTGCCGCGGGCGAGCTACGGCGCCGCGCTGCAGTACTTCACCGGTTCGAAGGCCCATAACATCGCGCTTCGCCGACGTGCGGCCTTACGAGGACTGAAGCTCAACGAGTACGGCGTCTTCGCCGGGGACAAGCAGGTCGCCGGGAGGACAGAAAAGGAAGTCTACGCGCGGGTTGGGCTTCCCTTCATCGAGCCGGAGCTGCGCGAGGACCAGGGCGAGATCGACGCGGCGCTGGCTGGCGAGCTGCCGCGCCCCGTCACGCTTGGCGACGTGCGCGGTGATCTGCATTGCCTCACCGATGCGAGCGACGGGCATCTGAGCGTCAAGGCGCTCGCCACCGCGGCGTCGAAGCGCGGCTACCAATACGTCGCCGTCACTGATCGCTTCCGACGGGCCGCGGGTGCCGGCAGACCTGATCTTAAACGCTTGCGGCGCCAGATGGCTGCCATTGACCGGCTCAACGACCGCCTCGAGAAGATTGTGGTGCTCAAGGGCTGTGAAATCGATATCCTTGTCGACGGCGCGCTGGATCTCCCCGACGAGGTGCTCGCGGCGGTGGATCTGACGGTTTGCGCGGTGCGCTCGCACTTCGATTTGTCCCGCGCCCGGCAGACTGCGCGCCTGCTGCGGGCAATGGATAACCCGCACTTCAACATACTCGCCCACCCGACCGGACGGTTCGGCGACGAGCGCCCCCCCATGGACGTCGATTTTGAGCGGATCATGCAAGGGGCGAAAGAGCGCGGCTGCTTCCTCGAGCTCAACGCCCAGCCATCTCGGCTGGACTTTTCCGATATCCACTGCCGCCTCGCCCGCGAGATCGGGGTGAAGGTCGCGGTGTCGAGCGGCGCGCAGCACGAGGCGCACCTCGACTATATGCGTCTCGGCGTCTTCCAAGCCCGGCGCGGCTGGCTCGAGAAGGGCGACGTAGTCAACACGCGCAGCCTCGCGCAGCTCCGGCTGCTGCTGCGACGCTAGCGCGTGGGCCATTCGGGGTGCCTTAGCCGGTGCGTCGCGGCGAATTCAATAAACCCGTGCGGGCAGCGTATCCTGTCTCATTCCGGTCTACGCTCGGGGGTTCGACCTGTACTGAAAAGGAAAACCAAGACTTGGGGCGGGAAGCAAGTCGATCATGAGCGCGCCCCCGGCGACCAC
>JAOTTL010000274.1:0-3681 GCA_029864385.1 Betaproteobacteria bacterium
AATATTTCAACGCAGATCAACGCCAGTGGAAGCAGGGTCGGCGCACTATACCAACAGAATTGTGCCTGGCCATGGTCCCGCCAATGGAAGTTACAGCCTGATTATATGGAGGCGACCCGCGCCAGCCACACCCCGGCACCCGCATCAACCGCTACCGCTGCTCCCTCCCGGGCCTGACGGAGTTCACGATCTAGCGATGCGAGGGGACCGGTGCGGGTCACCATGAGCTGGAATAGTAGCGCTAACTGTCACCCATAGACTCTGCCCCGACCGAGCACCCGATAGCCGGGCCTCAAATCGACCGCCCGCAGCAGGATCACCACCCTATGGCCCATTGCAAGACCTTTCGCACGCTATGCTGAAGGCGTGACGCCAACCTGAGCCCACCTCCGTCGACATTCCCGAGATGCAGGGAAAATACAGGGAATACTCGCGTTATCCAAGCCCGTTCCGGAAAATCCCTCGGGATGTGCTCCAACTCACCCGTCCTCAGACAAACGCCCGCTTGCAAAGCCAAGCCAGTATCAGTCATCTTTCACATCTCTGGAGGTGTTGGATACAGCGTCACCAGAATGCGTAATCTTTCCCGCCATCGATCATGCGGCTCTGTAACCTTTTAACGGAAAACTGCCTTAGCTTGAACCAGGCATTTCAACTTCTGATACGGTCGTTCGGTTAATGAGCGCACCCGAATCAATTATGGCTGCGCTTGCTGCGTACATTTCCGGCGCATGCGAACGGGCGCTGCCCGCCGAGGTGCTCGAGAAAACCAAGCACCACGTGCTCGATACTCTCGCTGCGATCGTATCCGGCTCGCGGCTGGCGCCCGCTGAACCGGTGATTCGCTACGTCGAGTCACTTGGCGGCACGCAGGAAGCGCTGGTTTGCGGAACGTCGACCGTGACGACTGCGGTCAATGCGGCCATGGCCAACGCCATGCTTGCCCACGCCGACGAAACCGATGATTCCCATCTCACTTCGCGCAGTCACCTGGGCTGTGGCGTCGTTCCCGCGGCGCTGGCGATGGGCGAACGCGAAGGCAGTTCGGGGGCACGCCTGCTGCGCGCGGTGACGCTCGGCTACGACATCGGCGCGCGCGTATGTCACGCCCTCGGTACCGATCAGCTTTACGCCGCAGGCCACAGCACCCACACCTTTGCTCCAACCTTCGGCGCTGCCGCTACCGCCGGCGCGCTCGCCGGGCTGTCGGCGCGGCAGTGCCGCTGGCTCCTTTCCTATACGGCGCAACAAACCTCAGGTATCAACTGCTGGCAGCGTGACCAAAACCACATGGAGAAAGCTTTCGATTTCGGCGGCATGGCCGGGCGCAACGGCGTCACTGCTGCAACTATGGTGCAGGCGGGATTCACCGGAGTAGACGACGTGTTCTCAGGGCCGCGCAACTTTCTCTTCGCGTTCTCGCCCGAGCCGCAGCCCGAGCGCTTCGTCGAAGGGCTCGGCGAGCGTTACGAGATCATGCACACCAACATCAAGAAATGGTCGGTGGGATCGCCGGTCCAAGCGGTCCTCGATTCCTTACAGGCGCTTATTGTCGAGCCGGGGCTTGGCGCCGAGGACGTGGAAAGTGTCGTTGTGCGCATGTCCGATCGCGAGTCCCACGTGGTGGAGGGATCGGGCATGCCGAATGTCAATGTCCACCACCTAGCCGCGCTCATGATCGTCGACGGCACGGTCACCTTCGCCGCCGCCCACGATGCGTCGCGTGTCGAAGATTCGGCGGTTCAGGCAATGCGCGCGCGAATCGAGCTGCGCCCCGACCCGGATCTTCCCCGGCGCCAACCCGTCGTTATTCTAAAGAGCCGTGACGGAAAAACGAGGGAACATGCCACACGCGCGGTGCGCGGCACGCCCGACAATCCCATGAGCCGCAAAGAGGTGGAGCACAAGGCGCGGGAGCTGACGGCGCCAATACTGGGCGGCGAACGGACCGATGCGCTGATCGCGGCCATATGGGACCTGGAAAACTTTGGAGACGTATCTGAATTACGCGCCTGGCTGACCGCCTGAACGGGATCGAATTGTCTGAGCTGCGGGCCTCAGCCGCGCAGGCGGCGAAGATCGGTGAGGTCCTTACTTTCGAACAGCGCCTCGCACAGTGCTGCGTTGTGCGCGGTGCGCTTTTTACCCCAACCGCCGAAGCGCGCATTGGCCTGATACTTAACTGCAAGTTCGTCTGCGGAAAGTGGCGCCCGCCGGCCGCCGCGCAGATACCGTTGATCGAACTCGCGCACGCTGCCGTCGGCAAACTCGACCCGCAGGTGGCCCGTATAGTTCGCCGGGTACTGATTCAGCGGATCGATTTCGTAGTCGACGCGGGAAGCGACGTCGATCACCCGCGGGTCCGCGACGCGGGACTCGGTGAACTGGCTCAAGCCCGCCGCTCCGTCGACGAAGCCGACGGCGATACAAAAAGGCACGCTGAATTTCGCCGAGTAGGCCGTGGTCGGCCTGCGCTTTTCCGCCAGCGGCTCCCAAAGCCGGTGTACCGTGCCCTCCCCCACCTTGCAGGTAATCGAGCGGATGCGCTCCGCGGGCATGCCCGACGCGCGCAACGCAAGCGCGCAATCAATGAAGGGTTGTGCCATGGTGCCGCAGGCATAAGGCTTGAACGCGATACCCTCCATGAGCCAGCGGCTGCCAAGCCCCTCGGAGAGGTGTCCGAACTCCGGCTCGATGTCGGGGTGACAAAAGGCGTGAACGAATCCGTGCTGGCCCTCGATCACCGTGCGCGGGCCGGAGAAGCCCGCCTGCGCCATCAGCGCCGCGCGGATCCCGCACTGCGCTGCCCAGCCCGCGTGCAGTCGCTTGGTGGAGGTGCCCTCGGCGAGATACTCGATGATGCCCGAGGCCATGCTTCCGGCAATACCGAGCGCACTGGCGAGACGCTGCGGCGGTAATCCCAGCGCCGTACCGGCGCCCAGGGTCGCGCCCAGCGCACCGATGACCGCGGTGGGATGAAATCCGGCGCGATGGACCCCGGTTTTCACCACCAGCGCCATCCGGCACATGAACTCGACCCCGACGGCGATGCCGCGAAGCAGATCGGATCCGCCGCGCTGGTAGCGCTCGCACGCAGCCAGCACCGCGGGGACCACCACCGCCGCCGTGTGCACCGGGGTCCCCTCGAAGGTGTCGTCGTAATCTTCGCCGTGGGCGGCGGTGCCGTTGATCAGCGCCGCGTCCAGGCAGAACACGCCGCGGCGATGACCGATGGCGGTGCAATGGCCCCGCGGCTCGCAGGTTTCCAGCAGCGCCTCGACGTAGTCAGTTCGCCTCGCCGCGACGCATAAGCCCACCGTATCCAGGAGCTGGCGCCGGGCAACTCTCGATACTTCTTCGGGTAGCGCAGCGGGGTCCACCCCGGCGGCCCAGGTGGCGATGCGCTCGGCAAGGGCCTCGCCGGGTGCGGGTAAAGTCATGTCTTGTTCCTTGGTTATCTGTCGGATGCCTAAAGCGATCTGGCAAAAATTAACCGCCGCCGTTTGCGAGATAGCTGAACTTCACGATCTTTCGGTCCACAACGGTAACCGATGTGCTGAGCCAACGGGCTCCCTTTTCCACGATTAGCTTCTCGCGTTAGTCGGTTTCCACGGCGGATTCGGCTGCCGCTTCTTTTTTCGCCCGCAGCCAGTTGCGCCACAGGGAGATGACGATGAACAG
>JAOTTL010000275.1:0-3671 GCA_029864385.1 Betaproteobacteria bacterium
ATGAGCCCGCGCCCTTTCTCCCGGAACAAATCAAAACGCTCTCCACCGGTGGCGTCACGATGCTGCTGGATGTTCCACGCATCGCTGACGGACTCGACGTGCTCGAAAAGATGGTCGATATCGCGCGCGGCCTTGCTTCTGCGCTCGGTGGGCGCCTAGTGGACGACAACCGTGTCGAGCTGAGTGAGGCGGGAATCGCCCGCATCAATCAGCAGTTGAGCTCCATTCGCGGCGCAATGGAACGCCACGGGATCCCCGCAGGCAGCGCGCGCGCCCTAAGACTTTTCTCGTAGCATGTCAGCGGTGCCAAAACCGGTGGCCGCGAGCGCAGCTCGCTTGCGTGCCGAGCTCGAGCGCGCCAATTTCAACTACTACGTGCTCGACGCCCCGACCATTCCGGACGCCGAATACGACCGCCTGTTTCGCGAGCTGCAGGACCTCGAGGAGAAATATCCGCAACTCGTCGTTCCCGATTCCCCCACCTTGCGGGTGGGGGTTACTCCCCGTACGGCCTTTGTACAGGTTACCCACGCGACGCCGATGCTGTCGCTCAACAACGCCTTTTCGGGCGAAGAAGTCGAAGCCTTCGACCGACGGGTACGCGAAGGCCTGGAAACGGCGGGGCAAGTGGCGTACGCGGTCGAGCCCAAGTTCGACGGGCTGGCCATCAGTCTGAGCTACGAGCGTGGCGTGCTCGCCATGGGCGCCACTCGCGGCGACGGCCATACCGGGGAAGACGTCACCGCCAACTTGCGCACGGTGCGGTCGATACCGTTGCGCCTGCGAGGCGATGCCGTGCCGTCTGTGCTCGAGGTGCGGGGAGAAGTCCTGATGCTCAAGCGGGATTTCGCACACTTGAACAGCCAGCAGCGAAACAAAGGGGAACGGGAATTCGCCAATGCGCGCAACGCGGCGGCAGGCTCGCTGCGTCAGCTCGACTCGCGGGTGACCGCCTCGCGACGCCTCACGTTTTTTGCTTATGGGCTGGGACGGGTCTTGGGTGGCCGCATGCCCCACGACCGTCATAGCCGGCAGCTGGAGCACCTGGAGGCGCTGGGCTTTCCAGTAAGCGCGCAGCGCCGTGTTGTCCATGGGGTAGCGGCGCTGCTCAGCTATTACCGGGACATCGCCGAGCAGCGCTCGAGTCTGCCGTACGAGATCGACGGGGTCGTCTACAAGGTCGACGACCTGCGGCAACAGGACCAGCTCGGGTTCGTCTCTCGGGCGCCACGATTTGCGGTGGCCCACAAGTTTGCAGCGGAGGAGGAGGTCACGCAGGTGACAGGGATCGACGTGCAGGTCGGTCGCACCGGGGCGCTTACGCCGGTGGCGCGCCTGACTCCGGTCTTTGTGGGCGGGGTGACAGTTACCAACGCAACGCTTCACAATGAGGACGAGGTCCGGCGCAAGGACGTTCATATCGGCGACCACGTCGTCGTGCGGCGGGCGGGCGATGTGATCCCCGAAGTGGTGAGCGTGGTCAAAGAGCGCCGGCCCAAGCAGGTGCGAGCATTCCGCATGCCGGACAAGTGCCCGGTGTGCGGATCGCGCGTCGAGCGGCTCGACGATGAAGCGATCGCACGCTGCACTGCGGGTTTGTTCTGCCCGGCGCAACGCAAACAGGCACTGCTGCATTTTGCTTCGCGTCGTGCGCTGGACATCGAAGGCCTCGGTGACAAGCTCGTGGACCAGCTCGTCGATGAGGGCTTCGTCGAAACACCGGCAGACCTGTACCGGCTCGAGCCCCATGCGCTTGCAGCACTCGAGCGCATGGGGCGGAAGTCGGCGGCGAATCTCTGCGCCGAGATCGAGAAAAGCAAAGACACGACGCTAGCGCGTTTCGTCTATGCCCTGGGCATTCGGAACGTCGGCGAGGCAACGGCCCGCGATTTGGCGCGGCACTTTGGCAACCTGGACGAGCTGTGCGCCGCGGATGAAAGCGCGCTTCAGGAGGTCGCGGACGTCGGGCCGGTGGTCGCCCAGAGCATCGTGCGCTTCTTCCGCGAGCCGCGGAACCGCGACATAGTCAAGCAGCTACGCAAGCTTGGCGTGCGCTGGTCGGAGGGCAAGATGGCAGGCGCCGGGCTGCCGTTTCGGGGCAAAACCTTCGTTGTGACCGGAACGCTGCCACATCTGAAGCGCGAGGAAGCGAAAGCGCGTCTCGAGGCCCTTGGGGCCAGGGTAAGCGGTACCGTGTCACAGAAGACCGACTACGTCGTGGTGGGCAGCGAGCCGGGAAGCAAATACGATAAGGCGCGGGAGCTGGGCATCACGCTGCTGGACGAGGAAGGTCTCCTCAAACTGCTGGCCAAGGAGGGTTGACGAATGGGACAGATTACAAAAGCCGTATTTCCCGTGGCGGGATTGGGCACGCGTTTCCTGCCGGCAACGAAGGCGAGCCCCAAGGAGATGCTCCCAATCGTTGACAAACCGCTCATTCAGTACGCCGTCGAGGAGGCCGTGGCAGCGGGTATGACGGAAATGATCTTCGTTACGGGTCGTGGCAAGCGCGCCATAGAGGATCACTTCGACACCGCCTATGAGCTCGAGATCGAGCTGACCGGCCGCGGCAAACGGGAGCTACTTAAGATTGTCAGGGAAGTTATTCCGTCGCACGTCTCCTGTACCTACGTGCGCCAGCCGCAAACGCTTGGGCTCGGTCACGCGATTCTGTGCGCCATGCCCGTGGTGGGAAATGTGCCGTTTGCGGTCGTGCTTGCCGACGACCTGATTGATGCGAAGACACCGGCGCTGGCGCAAATGGTCAAGGTCTACCGGGATACGGGCTGCTCCGTCGTGGCCGTGGAGAATGTCCCGCGACGCCAGACCCGGCAGTATGGCATCGTGAAGACCGTTGGGCGTTCGCGTTCGCCGCACGAGATGATCGGTATCGTGGAAAAACCCGAGCCGCAGAAGGCGCCCTCGACGCTCGGTGTCGTGGGGCGATACGTGCTCACCCCCGCGATTTTCCGGCATTTGCAGGGCATCAAGCCCGGCGCGGGCGGGGAGATACAACTGACCGACGGCATCGGTTCGCTGCTCCACGAGGAACATGTCTTCGCATACGAATTCGACGGCGTGCGCTACGACTGCGGCAGCAAGCTTGGGTACCTGCAGGCCAATCTAGCCTATGCGCTAAAGCACCCTGAAGTAGGCGCCGATGTCAGAAAATTTCTCAGGAAACTTGGCTGTCGCCATCTATAATTTGCCGTCGCCACATTGTGAGCCTGTCACCTGAAAAAGCGCGGCACCTACTGGATACGGCCGATCTGGTGGTATCGGGCCCTGCGGTATCCGAGGCCGTAGCTCGGCTCGCACGCGAAATTTCTGTGCAGCTCGCCGACGCCTTTCCGCTGGTGCTGTGTGTGATGCGGGGGAGCGTGATTTTCGCAGGGCAGCTACTGCCGCAACTGAGGTTTCCACTCGAATTCGACTATCTGGACGTTACCCGCTACGGAACCGCGACGCAGGGAGGCGAGATCGCCTGGAACGTGACCCCGGGTACCGGCGTCGCAGGGCGCGTCGTGATGGTACTCGACGACATTTTGGACGAGGGCAAGACGCTCGCTGCGATTCGCGATAAGGTGCTCGCGGCCGGCGCCAGTCGCGTCTACAGCGTTGTCTTCGCTGAAAAGGACACGGGAAAACCGAAACCCATTGGTGCGGATTTT
>JAOTTL010000276.1:0-3659 GCA_029864385.1 Betaproteobacteria bacterium
CGCGCCGGTCGCCAATATCCGGCGCCTCGATTGGGACTCGATGCAGGTCAACTTCTTCGTGATCGCGACGCCGCCGCTGCTCGAGCGCTACCCGACCAGCTACGTCACGAGCTTTCATCTGCCCGGCTCCTATGCTCCAGTCATGAACAAGCTGTCGCGAACGTTCCCGAACCTGACGGTCGTGGACATGAGCATCATCGTGCGGCAGGTGCTGGGCGTGATCGAGCGCGTGGTGCAGGCGGTCCAGGTAGTGTTCCTGTTTGCGCTGGCGGCGGGCCTGCTCGTGCTCTACGCTGCCTTGCTCGCGACCGAGGACGAGCGCGTGCGCGAGGCCGCGCTGCTGCGGGCGCTCGGCGCGAGCCGCGCGCAGGTGGCCGCCGCCCAGCGCGTGGAGTTCGTCGCCATCGGCCTCGCCGCGGGAATCCTGTCAGCAGGGGGCGCGGCCGCGATCGGCGCATTGATCGCCGAGCGGGTGTTGAATCTTCCGTACACGCCGAGTCCCTGGCTATGGTTGTGGGGTCCGGCGTTGGGCGCCGCGTGCGTTGCGGTCAACGCGCTGGCCGGCGCGCGAGCCGCGCTGTCGCGGCCACCGATAACCGCACTGCGGGAGGCCGAGTAGCGCATCCAAGCGGGTATACTTGGGCAACTTGGAACCCGCGTTTGAAATCGTTATCGCGCTCGGCCTCTTGGTTCTGCTGGGGCTGGTGGTGGCCCTCTACCTGAAGCTTACAGCGCTCGAGCGCACGCAAGCGACGCAGCAGGGCGAGCTCCTCGAGGAGAAGCACCGGGCGATGCTCCTCGATCTGCACGAAGGCCTCGCGAAGCAGTCCGACCGCATGGGCTCGGTCCTGGGCGATAGCTCTGAGCGGCTGCGCACACGGGTGGCGGAAGAGCTGACGCAGACCCGCGAGTCCGTCCACACGCTGCAGCTTGCCCTGTCTCGGAGCCTCTCGGAGAACCGCGAAGCGATGCTGGGGCGGCTGGCGGAAACGACCCAGTCGCTTACCGGGAAGATCGATGAACGCCTGGAGCAGATCTCGGGCAAAGTCAACGAGCGGCTCGATGAAGGCTTCCGGAAAACCAACGAGACTTTCGTGAGCGTGATGGTGCGGCTCGCGACCATCGATGAGGCGCAAAAGAAGATCGAGACCCTCACGGGTAGCGTCGTCAGCCTGCAGGAGCTGCTCGGGGACAAACGCTCGCGCGGGGCCTTTGGCGAGGTCCAGCTCGAGGCGCTGGTGCGCAACGTGATGCCGGCGGCGGCGTTCGAGATGCAGTACACGCTCTCGAACGGCCTGCGCGTCGATTGCGTGCTGAAGCTGCCGGATCCGACCGGGCTGGTGTGCGTGGACTCCAAATTCCCGCTCGAAAACTATCACCGGATGCTTACCCCCGGAACGAACGACGTCGACCGCTCCCTAGCGCAGCGCCAGTTTCGCACTGATGTGAAAAAGCACGTGGATGACATTGCGCGGAAGTACATTCTGACCAACGAGACCTCGGACGGGGCGGTCATGTTCGTGCCGGCGGAGGCAGTATTCGCGGAAATCCATGCCTACCACGCAGAGGTGGTGGATTATGCCAACGGCAAGCGGGTGTGGATCGTTTCGCCGACGACGCTGATGGCGGTCCTTAACACGGCGCGGGCGGTCCTGAAGGACGTCGAGACGCGCAAGCAGATTCACGTCATCCGGGAGGCGCTGACGCGCCTGGCGGTCGAGTTCAACCGTTTCGACGACCGGCTTAAGGAGCTTGCCCGCCACATCCGGCAGGCTAACGAGGACGTCGAGAAGATACAGGTCACGGGGGGGAAAATCACGCAACAGTTCCTGCGCATCGAGTCGGCCGAGCTCGACCAGCCGGAGGCGAAGCCCCCCAACGTGGTCGAGCTGCGGGAGGAAAACAAGGGTAGCAAGAACTCCTAACATGATGAAACGCGCGTGCGTTGCGAGCCAAATTCGTGACAGCGCAGCGTGTGTTTCATTATGTTAGGGCTCTAGGTGAGCTCTTGCGCGAAGAAGAATGCAGTGGATAAAAAACTGGTGCCGCAAGCGGATACTCAGGCATGCCACGCTCGACGAGAGGCTGTGGCACTCGGTTCTCGCCCGTTATCCGTTCACGCGCGTGCTTTCGGCAGCGGAGCGCGAGCGGCTGCGCGAGTCTGCGATCCTGTTTCTGGACGAGAAATCCATTACCGGCGCGGGCGGGCTCGTAGTGCGTGACGAAATACGCATGTGTGTTGCCGCGCAGGCCTGTATGCTCCTGCTCAACCTGGATCTCGAGTTTTTCCGGGGGTGGGTGGAGGTGATCGTTTATCCGGACGAGTTCCTTGTCGATTACGAGTACGTTGACGAAGACGGCATCGCGCACCGCGTCAGAGCCCCGACGTCGGGTGAATCGTGGCTGGAGGGGCCGGTGATCCTCTCCTGGGCGGATGCCGAGCGGGGCGGCGACGGCTACAACGTCGTGATTCACGAGTTCGCACACAAGCTCGACATGCTCAACGGGAACGCGAACGGCTTTCCGCCGCTGCACGCCGAGATGAACCGGGCGCGCTGGTCGGATACTTTCGGTGCAGCCTACGAGGATTTTTGCAGACGAATAGAACGGCGTGAGGAGACCGTGATTGATCCCTATGCCGCAGAAAACCCGGCGGAATTCTTTGCGGTGCTGAGCGAGGCTTTTTTCGAGACCCCGGACGCGGTGCAAGGCGCGTACCCGGCGGTCTATGGCGAGCTCGCCTCGTTCTACCGCCAGGATCCGGCGCTGCGCCTGTCACGGGCATTGCAGTCTCAAGAAACGGCCATCCGGCCCCACCCATGAATCCGCCGAAGCCTCGATCGCAGTACCTGCTGGTGTTCAGTTTTGGACTGCTGCTGTTGGTGCTGACTGTGCTGATGGCGCTGGGAATGACGCGGATCGAGTCGTTCAACAGCCAGCTGAACGAGGTGACGGACTCGCAGAGCCGCGACATCGGGACCATTTCCGAGCTCTTCCTCAGCAATGGTCGGCGCGTCGCGGCCATAGACGGCATGTTCGCGGCCACGACCCCGGAGGAACGCGCGGCAGTCCATGCCCAGTATCGCGTGACGATTGAAATTTATAACCATGCGGTCGCGAGGCTGCGCGAGCTGCCGGTTTCCGCTGCGAGCCGCGCGGCGCGCGACGATGCGATCAAGGCAGCCGCGCGTGCGCAAAATGTCGGAGAGGAAGTTGCCCAGTTCCTGCTTAGAGGCCAGATCGCACCCGCCTCCGAGCTCAATCTTACGCAGGCGGTACTGACGGACAGCCGGTTGCAGGAGACCCTCTACCGGCTGCTCGAGGCCAACCACAGCGCCACGGCGCAGGCGGTGGCCATTGCGAACCAGGGCATGCGAAACGGCTTTTTGCTGATTGGCGCCGGAGGGCTGTTCGCGCTGCTGGCGGGCGCAGTGATTGCGCTGCTGGTGATCCGGGTGGTCGCCAGCACCGAGGCGAACCTCGAGCGCGAGATAGAGCTCGCGGAGGTGACGCTGCACTCGATCGTGGACGGGGTAATCACGACCGACACTTCGGGGCGCGTTGATTACCTCAATCCGGTCGCCGAGCGCTATCTGGGATGGACCACCCAGGATGCGCACGGAAAGCCGCTCGGCGAGGTCTACCGCGTCATCGGCGAG
>JAOTTL010000094.1:0-14730 GCA_029864385.1 Betaproteobacteria bacterium
TGACGTGGGTTTTGCTGCATCACCCGTCACCCGTCACCCGTCACCCGTCACCCGTCACGCTCCCTTCGTTGGGGTCTGACCTGGGCTTCGGATCCAGGCCCAAAGGCCGCTTCACGAGTTCAGGCAGCAGCGCGCGCTCGAAGAACTGGACGCCGACCTGCTCGATGCGTTTCTTCCCGATCACCGCACCGGCATTAGGGCCCGCCTTTTTCCAGGCCTTGTATTCATCTTCATACTGCAGCCCCATCGATTGCGCCAGCAGCTGAACGTAGTTGAAGGTCTTTGTGTTCGCGTGGGGTTCCAGCCCGCAGAGCTCGCGATAGCACTGGTGATAGACCGTAACGACTGCGTCAGCGCGGTGCACGGCGACGAGCCGCAGGGTTTCGCGAATCATGTCCTCCATTGCCGCGGGAACCGAGGAGAGCGACGCGCACATATAGCCCGGTGCGGCGTAGCCATCCTCGACCACCTCGACGCCCGGGATGAGGCGGAGAAGCTCCGGCACCCGGGCGTTGACCGCTACTTTGTCGTTGAAACCGAGATGCTTGTGCAAAAGGATGCGCATCGGCACGGGGTGCTTGAGCAGCGCAGACAACGCCGCGCGGTGCTCGTAGAGCGTGTCGACAAAATAGGTCAGCCCGAATTCAGGACGGTAGGCCTGGCCCATGAACCCGTTCATGTGCGCGTGGCACGACGGGCACCAGGCCACAACGCGCGCGCGATGCAGGTCATTGAACTTCGTCACCGTGCGGCGTGCCATGCCGTCCGCGGCGGCCTGGTTGGCGTCCTTGACGCTGCCGCAGCAATAGTCCGGCCCGCCCGCCGGCCGCGCGTCGATGCCGAGGAGGCGCAGGATGTCGAGGCAGCTGTGGATGATGTCGCCGTGCCGCAACACGTTGCAGCCGTACCAGAAGATGATCTTTTCGCTCATGGAGTGCCTCTGTCGCTCGCTACAGGAATCTCTGCACAAGTGTGCAGAGATTCCTACATCCAGTCCCGGATCTCGTCTTCCGTCAACTGCAGATTCGCGAAGGCGCGGACGCGGTCGAAATAATCGCGATCGTCGCGAACCGGAATTCTTCGCGGGCCGCCCAGGCCGCCGGAAGCGATCATGCGCGCGATGCGCATCATCATTTTCGGATCGACGTTATCGGGACAAGCCGGAACGCACGAGCCGCTGCGCACGCACACGGACGCCCAGGCGAGTGCTTCGGGGCTTCCTTCGCCACCGCTCAACAGCCCAAGGACGCCCGTCGCCACTGCCTTCGAATCCGCACCGGGAAGCTGCGGGCTGTAACGCGTCATCGGGCACGCCTCGAAGCACTTTCCACATTTCGTGCAAGCGCCGAGGATCCGCTCCGTTTCCTTGCGGAGGAACTCTTGCAGCGCACCGGTCGGCATTGCCTGTCTGCCCATATGCCAACTCATCTCATCGTGAATTTGCTGTCTTAAGTGTCGCACAGAAAGGGGCCCACCCCCAATGAGTGCGATGGCCTACTTGCCTCCACTCGGACACCTCCGTCATTATTGCTTTCTGTTAAAGCGCTGCCATGGCCCGGATGGGCCAGGACGAGGACGGCCCCATGAGTGTTCCACCGACGCCTTCCGAGGGCGATCGCCAGTTCATCAATCGCACGGTCGAGGCGGCGATCCGCATTGGCGTTCTTGCGGCCCTGGCAGTCTGGTGCTTCGATATCGCGCGGCCGTTCCTGGTGCCGCTCGTCTGGGGCGTGATCATCGCGGTGGCCACCTACCCTGCTTACCGAGGGCTCGAGGCACGTCTGGGCGAGCGCCGCATATTGGCGGCCGTGTTGTTCACGATCCTCATGATCGTCGTGGTTGCGGTGCCTTCGGCCATGCTCGGTGATTCGATGGCGAGCGGTGCGCGGGAAGCGGCCCGTGCTTTCCAGGCGGGGAGCCTCGAGATCCCGCCGCCGCCCGAGCGCGTGAAATCGTGGCCCTTCGTAGGCGAGTCTTTGTACTCTTTCTGGCAGCTCGCTTCGGAGAACATCGTGGAGGCCGCGCGCGAGCTGAGTCCCTGGCTCAAGACTTCGGGCAAATGGCTGCTGGGCGCCGCAGCCGGCGCCGGGATCGCAGCGCTGCAGTTCCTGTTGGCTATTATCATCGCCGGTGCGCTCCTCGCGCACGCGGAAGGCGGTGGTCGCGCGATGCGCACCATAGCGCAGCGGCTGGCACCCGAGCGCGGGTTGAGCTACTCGGAAGTGGCGGAGCAGACCGTACGCAGCGTGGCGCTTGGCATTCTTGGCGTCGCGCTGCTCCAGGGCCTGCTCGCGGGGATCGGTTTCCTCGTTGCCGGCGTGCCGGGTGCGGGGCTGCTCACGCTGGTATGTATCGTGCTCGGCGTCATCCAGGTCGGCGTGGCGATCGTGCTAATCCCGGTCGTGATCTATCTCTTCTCCACGGCCGAGACCTTTACCGCCGTTGCGTTCCTGGTGTACGCGATCCTGGTTGCCCCCTTGGATAACATTCTTAAGCCGATCCTGCTTGGGCGCGGCGTCAAGGTGCCGATGGTAGTGGTGTTCATCGGGGCCATCGGCGGTTTCATCAATGCCGGCATCGTTGGCCTCTTCATCGGCGCGGTTGTCTTCACGCTGGGTTACGGCCTGTTCCTTGCCTGGCTTAACCCCGAGCCGCAGCCAGCAGCGCCAGAGTCGAAATAGCTTTTTGAGCCGCGTTGATTAGCGGCCTCACGCTATTGACTCGTAACCAATCGCTAGAAACGATCTCAGAGACAGCACAACCACGGAAACACACGGAAATTGTTGTTCCGCTAAAGCGCACTTTAGGGTTCAGGTCTTCGTCAGTTTAATTCCGTGTGATTCCGTGTTTAATGATCTTCTGGTTTCACGGGTTTTTTTGAGACCCTAGTCACTAGACACGCGGTTCTCGAGTAGACTTGGCGGCATGAGCACGGATCCTTTATCCCGGAAGAATTTCCTCGAACGCTGGCTGCTGCGCCTGTTCCATAGCGGGAGCGAAACCGAGGAGGTGGCGTTCAGGGAGTTCGTGCTGGTCGCCGCCGTCGCGCTGCTGATCATCGGGCTTGCCTTCTGGATAGCGTTTCGCTTCGTGCGTCCGGCGCCGCCGCATGATTTCGTGATGTCAACCGGAAGCGACAGCGGCGCCTACCATGCGTATGGCGAGCGCTATTCGGAGCTGCTGGCGCGCGACAAGCTCAAGGTGACGGTGCGAACGTCTTCCGGATCGGTGGAGAACTTGCGCCGGCTGGCGGATGACAAATCGGGTGTGAGCGTGGCGTTCGTCCAGGGAGGCGTCGGCAACGCCACGGAGTATCCGAATCTTGTCACGCTGGCTGCTCTCTACTATGAGCCGCTTTGGGTCTTCTACCGGGGCGAGCGCGAGTTGACGCTCCTGTCTGCGCTCGTCGACAAGCGCGTTGCTATCGGCCCGGAAGGCAGCGGAACGCGTGCGCTCGCACTCGCTCTGGCCGCGGCGAGCAAGATAACCGATAGGGCCAAAAGCTTTCTCCCGCTCGGCGGCGCGGAGGCCGCCGCCGCCCTGATCAAGGGCGAGGTCGACGCGGCGCTTTTTGTTGCAGGACCGGATGCCCCGGTCGTGCAGCAGCTATTGCGCGCCGAGGGCGTGCGCCTGATGAGCCTGGATCATGCTGAGGCGCTTTCGCGGCGCTTTCCCTACCTCGCGAGGGTATCGCTGCCGCGGGGCGGGATCGACATCGCTGACGACATACCACCGCGCGAGGTCACGCTCGTGGCAACCACCGCCTATCTCGTTGCGCGCGACGACTTCCATCCGGCGCTGGTGTCAGTTCTGCTGCAGGCGGTCGCCCGCGTCCACCGTGTGGGTGGCGTGTTTTATCGTCCCGGAGAATTCCCGGCCGCGCGCGACGGCGATTTCCCGCTGAGCGAGGACGCGCGGCGCTATTTCACCTCTGGCCCGCCGTTCCTGCAACGCTACATGCCGTTCTGGGTGGCGAACCTGATCCAGCGGCTGCTCGTGTTGCTGGTGCCGCTGATCGCGGTGGTGATTCCGGTGATGCGCATCTTCCCCGGTGTCTACAAATGGCGGGTGCGCAGGCGCGTCTTCCGCTGGTACCACGCGCTGCGGGCGGTGGAAGCCGAAACGGCAAAGAATCCCGCGCCGGAGCGCGCTCGTGAATTGCTCGTGCAGATCGATACGATCCAGGACGGCGTCAGCCGCACGCGCGTGCCGCTCGCGTATTCAGACTACGCTTACAACCTGAAACTGCACATCGATATGGTGCGCACGCAGCTCGAGCGCCGCGCGCGTAGCGGAACCTGACAACGCCGCTTCGCGAACGACGAGGCTGGTGACCGGGGATTAGCGCTGAAGAAGTGATGAGTGACGGGTGAGGCTAGGTTGGAATCAACCGAGTCCATTCACCATTCACAGCTGCGGCTGATATTCTTGATTTTGTTACGCGCCCCTAGTGCCGAGCCTCGGTCCGCCCGGCTCGCTGTCTGGGGCTAGCCGAGCCCGAGAAGCTCAACCTCAAAGACTAGCGTCGCGTTTGGCGGAATGACGCTGCCGGCGCCGCGCGCGCCATAGCCCAGCGCAGGCGGAATGGTGAGCTTGCGCTTGCCGCCTACCATCATGCCCGCGACGCCCTCGTCCCAACCCCTGATCACGTTGCCGCCGCCAAGCGGAAAGACGAAAGGATCGTTGCGGTCCTTGCTCGAATCGAATTTCGTCCCATCGGTGAGCCAGCCGGTGTAGTGCACCCGGACACTCTGGCCGGCGGCAGCAACCGCGCCATCGCCGACAATCAATTCCTCGATGACGAGGCCGGTGGTAGTGGTAGTGGTGGTGGTGGAAGCCATGGCAATCCTTTTAAATTTTGATACAGGGAATAGGAAAAATAAAATCTAATGACTCGTCACTCGTCACTCGTCACTCGTCACTCGTCACGCCGTTCTGCTAAAGGCGAAGGCCGCCCAGCAGATCCTGCGACAGATACTGCTGCCGGAAGGTGTCGAAAGGCACGGCGTCGCCCGCCTCGGTCTTCCGTTGCTCGACCAGCGAGTCCTCGGCCGCGCGCTTGAAGCGGGCTTCGACCTCCGCAGGGAAGGGCAGCTTCACGAGGTCGGCGCGATATTGCTTCGAATAGCCGAGGACGAACTGCAAGTACGAGTTCTGGTGCCTCTGGCTGATCTCGTGCAGTACCCGGGCAGACGGCGTCCAAGAGGGGTTTCGGAGTGCGGCGCCGGCGGTCGCGACGGCATCGCGGTAGGCGCTGCCGTTGCGAGCCGCGTCGAGCGCTTCGGCAATGGGCTCGCATTCGCCGAGCAGTTGCCCGCCCCATTCCGAGAGCGAAAGCTTTTCGGCGCGGCAGACGAGCTGGACATCCGCGTCGCGGCCGTGCTCCGCGACCTGGTGGTGATTGCGATTGTTCGTGGCGATCTCGCCGGGCGTGTCGGCGAGGCTCTCGCTCAGCGCACAATGCAGCAGGAAGACGTCGAGGAAGCGCATCGTCGCGGCGGTGATGCCGACGAAACAGAAAGGATCGAGGTCAAGGCAACGCACCTCGATGTACTCAACGCCGCGCTCACCCAGCGCGTGCAGCGGCCGCTCGCCCGGGCGCACCGGCCGCTTGGCCCGGATCGTGCCGTAGAACTCGTTCTCGATCTGCAGTAGCGTCGTGTCGAGCTGGCGGTAATTGTCGCCGTCGCGTATCCCGATGGCGGCGTACCGGGGGTAGGGCTCGGTCAACGCGCGGTAGAGCGAGCGGGCGTAGCTTTCCAGGCTGTTGTAGCTCACCGACAGCGCGGCCTGCGCCTCGCTCTGGTAGCCCAGGGGCCCCATGCGCAGCGAGGTCGCTCCGGGAAGATACAACGTTCCGCCCGCTAGCGGCTTCAAGCCGTGCTTGCGGCCGGCGACGAAGGTCTCGCACACCGCCGGCGACGCGCCGAAGAGATAGAACAGCAGCCAGGAATGCCGCCGGAAGTTGCGGATGAGAGAAAAGTACGCGGCGTCCTGGTACTCGCGCGCCGATCCGCCACGCCCATCGGCCTTCTGCAGCAGCGGCCAGGCGGCCTCGGGAAGGGAAAAGTTGTAGTGCACGCCGGAAATGGTCTGCATGCGCCGGCCGTAGCGATGCGACAGGCCGATGCGGTACACGGTTTTGGCCGTGCCAATGTTGGAGCGGCCGTACTGGCCAATGGGAATGGCGTCGTCCGCCGGCAGCTTGCAGGGCATGCTCGAGCACCAGAGCATTTCCTCGCCGATGTTGCGGTACACGAACTGATGGATCTCTGTCAGCTCCTCGACACACGCGTCCGCGTCAGTGTGGACCCCGGTGATGAGCTCGAGCTGCGCCTCGCTGAAATCCGTCGTGATATGCGGATGGGTGAGCGGGGAGCCGAGTCTTGCCGGGTGCGGCGTGTCGGCGAGAGCGCCATCCGGCCGCACGCGCAGGCTCTCCTTCTCGATCCCGCGGCGCAGGCCCTTGAGCATCTCCGGCGTCAGGGCGGCCAGGCGCTTCTCGATCACAGACATCAGGCGAAGTATGCATCAAAACGCTGTGGGCCAGATACGGGGGCAGGCTCACACGATGAGGGGAGAAATGTTCCGGCAAGACGGAGCCGGGATGAAGCCGTGGGAGCCGCCATGGGTTGCGAATCTGACGCCGGATGCGATCGTTCCCCTACGGCCGGGCATGCTGTTCAGCATCGAGCCGTGTCCGCTGCGCAACGTGCGCGATCCGGGAGCGCCGCCTCATCCAGTGTGAGAAAATCCAGCCCCTGTTCGGTGAGATCGTCTCGTCGGACGCGTTCATCGGCTCGTTCTGACCGCACGTGCCCGGATACTGGTGAGAAGGTGCCGGTGAGAACTACAGGCGGCGGCCAAGGCGCTCTTTCGATTGTCGGTCTCCGGCGTCACCGGTCGAATACAACAAAGTGATCCAGTTTCGCAACCTCACGCTGGCCCGCGGCGCGCGCCGCCTGATCGAAGATGCTTCGCTGCAGATCCATCCTGGCTGGCGGGTCGGGCTGACGGGCGCGAATGGCTGCGGCAAGTCGAGCCTTTTCGCGTTACTGCGCGGAGAGCTTCATGCCGACCGCGGCGACTGCGAGATCCCGGCCAACTGGCGCATCGCGTCGGTTGCTCAGGAGACGCCGGCGCTCGCCGTCCCGGCGATCGAATACGTGCTCGACGGCGACGGCGAGTTGCGTGCGATCGAGCGCGGCCTTGCCGCGGCGGAATCTGCACAAGACGGCCACCGCGTGGGCGAACTTCATGCGCGGCTGCAGGAGATCGGGGGCTACGGTGCGCGCGCCCGGGCGGCCGCGCTGCTCTCGGGGCTCGGCTTTGCCGACGCAGAGTTCACGCGCCCGCTCGCGGAGTTCTCCGGCGGCTGGCGCATGCGACTTAATCTTGCGCAGGCGCTGATTGCGCGCTCTGATCTTTTGCTTCTCGACGAGCCGACCAACCACCTCGATCTCGAAGCGGTGGTCTGGCTCGAAAAATGGCTCGCCGGCTATCCGGGCACGCTGCTCCTGGTCTCGCACGATCGTGATCTCCTCGACGGCTGCGTGACGCACGTGGCCCAGATTAGCGCGGGACGGATGGCGCTCTTCACCGGCAATTATTCGGCGTTCGAGGAGCAGCGCAGCGCACAGCTCGCGGTGCAGCAGGCAATGTACGAGAAGCAGCAGCGCGAGATCGCCCACCTCGAGCACTTCATCACGCGGTTTCGCGCCAAGGCGACGAAGGCGCGCCAGGCACAAAGCCGGCTGAAGGCGCTCGACCGGATGGAGCGCATCGCCGCAGCGCACGTCGATGCTCCGTTCGAGTTCGAGATCCCGGCGCCCGAGCGTGCACCCGATCCGCTCGTGTCTCTTGAGCACGTGGCCGCGGGTTACGCGCAGGAAGTGGTCTTGAGCGACGTTTCGCTTACGCTCCGGCCCGGTGCGCGCCTGGGCCTGCTCGGCCCGAATGGGGCAGGCAAGTCAACGCTTGTGAAGCTCCTCGCCCGTGAGCTTGCGCCCCAGGCGGGGAGAAGACAGGAGGGCCGCGGACTCGCGATCGGCTACTTCGCGCAGCATCAGGTCGAGCGGTTACGAGGCGACGAGTCACCGCTCGCGCATCTCATCCGCCAGGAGCCGACTGCGCGCGAGCAGTCCCTGCGGGATTATCTCGGTGGTTTTGATTTTCGCGGAGCGATGGCGGATGCGCCGGTTGCTCCGCTCTCCGGTGGCGAGAAATCTCGTCTCGCGCTGGCACTACTGGTGCGCCGGCGTCCCAACTTGCTGCTGCTCGACGAGCCCACCAACCACCTCGACCTGGAGATGCGCCACGCGCTTACCCGGGCGCTGGCCGAGTACGAGGGAAGCCTCGTGCTCGTCTCACACGACCGCGCCTTGCTGCGGATGGTGTGTGACGGTTTCGTGCTGGTAGCCGATGGCCGCGCGGAAGATTTCGACGGGGACCTGGATGACTACGTCGCGTGGACCATCGCGCGACGTGCCGCCGGCGCAAGGACCACCACGGCTTCAACGGCGGGAGCCGGCAAGCTGACGCGCAAGGAGGCACGCGACGCAGCGGCGCAGGGGAGGCAAGCGAGACTCGCGCGGCGCCGCCCGCTCGTCAAGGAGGTGGAGAGGCTCGAGCGCCAGCTCGCGCAGTGGCACGAGGAGAAGCGCGGCCTCGATGCGCAACTGGCGGACCCAGCGTTCTATGCGAAGCCCGACGCCGAGCAGCTGAAGGGTGTGGTGCAGCGCCAGCAGGAGGTCACGCGGCTCATCGCCGAGGCTGAGCACCGCTGGCTCGAGCTGCACGCGGAGCTGGAAGAGATCGCTGATAAGTGACGGGTAACGGGTGACGAGTGACAATCACGATCTGGTTGCGCATCCTGTTGACGCCCTCGACCCTCAATGCGACGTATCCTGCGAGATCGCGCCTCGTTGAAGTGTTAGTGGTGCCCAAGAGGGTAACTGCGCCGGCCGACGCATTTACGTCGATCGTCATCGCGTTAAGGCCTGGCGCAGCGATCAGGGCGGCCTTCACGTTGACAGCGAGAGTCACGTCGTCCACGGGCGGACGGACGGTGGCGAGGTTTTCGACGGCCACTTTTCCGGTCGGCTCGACTTTTTCCGCGGTGTTGGCGGGCCGGCCCATTTTTTCGGCTGCTGGCCGTGGTTCGCACGCCGCCAGGCCGAGCGCGAGCGCACAGGCGAGCGCGGTCAGGAACGCTCTGCGAATAGCATTACGCTCGCTGAGATTCATGAGGTCTCCGTTGCTCAAGCCAAGCGATGCATGATGACAGGATGAAGTAATCACTCACGATTCACGAGGAACGACTTCACACCCGCATCATTCATTGCCCCACGTCAAAAAAGACGGGCCCCCCGAAGGGGGTCCGCCGACCGCATCGGGGGGAGGAGAATGCGAAGCCGCCGCGGCCCGTCAGCTTCGCCCCGACAGGGTTGCTTTGCTACTCCTTCTCCTTGCAGCTCGGGTCCTTCGGGTACTTCTTGCAATCAACAGGCTTGTCGGGGTTGGCCTGTGCGGCAGTGGCGCTATCCGGTATGCCAGGGAACGGCGCGACCGGCGCGGCAAGCGCGATACCGGCATAGGCCACAAGAAAAGCAAGCATCAAAACGCACGAACGTTTCTGCACCAACTTCATTGGATAGACTCCTTTAAGGGATTCAAATGAAAATCACCGGATCGCGATCGGCTCGCCGGGGTTATAGCGACATCCGTGCCAGATGTGCGAAACCGCACAGAATCAGGTCGTTACTCGCGGCATGTTGGGCCGCGCAAATACTCAGAGCGTCGCCGCGCAACAACGCTCCACAGCCCTCACTCGCCAATCGAATGATTCGTTGCGGAAATCCTGTTTGCCGATCAGCGACAAAAACGGGTAACCCGGCAAACAGAAGCCTTACCGCCAAGAACGCCAAGGCCGCGGAGAAAAATAAAAGCCTCAACGCAAAGGACGCGGAGGGCGCCGAGGAACAGCATGGTGATGAAAGATGGTGATGAAAAGTGGTGATGTACCACCCGCCGCACATCACCAGTACCCATCACCACTTCTCGTCACCAGTAGTCATCACCAGATTCCGTTTTCCTGACAGGCCGCGCTCCTTAGGGGTCAGCTCAGTCTAACCCCTAAGAGACGTGACAGCCGGCGCGCGTACCTGCCGCTCGCGCGGGTTGAAGATCTGCGGCGGCGGCGACGGATGCTTCATTGGGGGTTCCGGCGGGTGCACGAGATCGATATTGATTTCGCCCTGATCGGTCCAGGCGGGCTTGGAAAACGGGTTCTCAACGCGAACCCCGAGTCCTTCCTCGACCGCGCGCTCGATGGCTTTTTGCAGTTTCTCCGCGTTGCGTTGCTGCCAGGGCAGACGGTAATAGCGCGGCTCGAGCGAACCGTCCACGCGCAGCCAGAGGTAGATCGCCTTGCCCTCCTCCAGGCTGACGCCGAGCACCATGGCGTACTTGGCCGAGGCGTTGAACCATTCATGCGTCATCGGCTTCGGGCGCGCCAGGATTTCATTCAGGCCGAGGTAGGCGAAGGGAATGAAGGCCGCCGTGATCGCAATCGCCGCGGCCCGCACCGGCGTCGCGCGCGGTGCGCGGATCGCAATCGCCGCAAGCAGCGCGGCAAGCGCCGTGAAGCAGGCAAAGATGAAATACAGCGGTTCGATCATCCGGTGGGCCGGGTGATAAGGCGGCGCCGTAGCGTCGTGACACTGCCGGGCACCAGTTCGCCGCTGTCCCGCAGCTGGAAGCGGAACGCGGTTTCTTCCTGATTGCGCCGGGTCAGCTCGATCCGGGTCTCGAGAAGCTGCTCTAGCTCGCCGTACATGGGCTTCACACTGACGACCACCGTCACCGGCACGCGCAGGCCGAGCGGAACCGCACCGTACATGTGCACGTTGACCGTGTATTCCCCTGCGGGGATGCCGCGGCTGTACGACACCTCGTAGTTGCGCCCGGTGGCGTCGTGCTCGAGGCCGAGGTCGTCGCGCAGCAGGTTGAAGAAGCGGCTGCCCTGGTTCCAGAAGCCGACGGGCACGTCGCGCGGCGCCTGCACCCAGAGATCCACGTCCACCGGAAGATCGTTCGGCCAGTGAATTTCCACCACTACGTTGCCGGGCGTGTACGTGTCGCGGTTCTCCTGGCGCTTCTCGCTGAGATGCGGCAGCAGCATGATCACCATTGCGACGAAGCCGATGAGCGCCAGCATCAGCACGTCGCGGAACACGGTGCTCGAGGGTTCATCCTCGAATTCCTCAAGCTCGAGCATCGCGCTCCCCGCGTTCGATGATCGCCTGGTAGAGCGCGAGCGCGCCCGTCGCGAGAATGCGCTGCGTGATCATCAGCCAGAGGTGGAGCACCGATCCGATCAGCGTCGTGTAAAGCGCGATCGACATGCCGTTGATCAAGCGCGCGACCATCGGCGCCACGTTGTCCACCGCCGGAACCTGCTGCGGATCGACGCCCGAGAGCGCGACGATGAAGCCAATGACGGTTCCCACGAGGCCCAGCAGGACCAGGATGCCGGCGATGTGGCGCACGCCGGACACGGGCTGCGCGAGCCGCAGCCGCAGCAGCCCGCAGACCGTGGCGCGGCTATCGGCGCTGGCGCCGCGCACTTGCGCCAGATACCAGGCTGCGCGCGAGGTGGAACGGATCGCGCGGGCATGCACGTCGTCGATCTCGCGCACAACCTGCCAAAGGCGCAGGCCGCAAAATGCGAGGCCGTAAACGAACACCGCGATGATCAGCAGGCAGAGCCACAGGCTGTAGCCGGTAAACGCGCCGCTCAGCCAGCCTTCCAACCAGGCCGCGATGCAGAGCGCCGCCGACACCACGTTGACCAGAGTGAACTGAAGGAAGAGCAGGTAGCGCGGCGGCTGGGCGCCGGCTGGCGCCTCGACTGTCGTCGGTTCTTCGCCGCTCTTGGCCGCTGCAAGCATGCACGCCTCCCGGAATTCGCCGTGGGCCGCCCGCGGGCCCACCAGCGGCGCTAGCGTAGTGCGAATCGAACCGTGAACGGTGCGCCGAAGATCGACCGCGCGCAAGCGCGGCCCTCGCGGGCCCGACCCTTGTTATTTCTTGCGCAGTCGGCCGTCAGTCATCAGGCCTTCAAGCACCAGTCACAAGTCACTAGTCACAAGTCACGCATTTCAGCTAAAGGGGGTAGTTTCCCGCTGTCGTTTGCAGCGGCGTGCGATTGTTGCGGGCCGGGCCCAGGCGACCGGCCATTGGCACCTTGAATGCGGGGTCAAAAGGATTGACCCCGAAAGTCAGGCCGAGAAGGTTGACCTCGATGCCTTCGACGCCGCTCAGGGTGAGCCCCAGCAGCCCGCGCAGAGAAAACTGGAAGCCACTGCCGCTCGGCGCTGTCGCGACCATGCGATCACCGAGGTAGTCTTTGCCGATAGCGGTGGGGGGCAGATCCACCTCGAGCTCGGGAACGGCGCGCGCGATCCACGCGGTGAACGTATTGGAATTCGGCCCCGGCCACAACTTGTATTCGCTGGCGAAGGGGTAACTTCGGGCCGCCTGGTCGATGCGCGGGATCAGCGCGTCGACGCCAGGGCCCCGTCGTTCGGCCAACAGTTCGGGCACATTGCCGTACCAGCGCGCATCAGGCGCACGCTGCCGCACGACCACGGCCGAATCGTCCCAGCGCAGGTGCCAGCCCATCACTTCGTAGACGGTGTAGTTGGCTGCTCGGGCCGGCTTGACCGCAACCCAGGTATGGACGCCGAAGTAGCCCCGCCATCCCCAAGCCCGTGCAGCGTAGACCTGCACCACCGCCTCCGGAGTTGCCTCCGGTTCTGGCGCGAGTCCGGCGGGCTCACGGCTCGCCGTGCGCCAGTCCGCCGTGCTGCCCGCCACGACGGCAACGAGCACCGCGCCGAGGGCGACGAACGTGATCAACAATGTCTGCACCGTTTTTCGAAGCCTCATGACCACTCGATGTCCTATAGCATACAGCCTGGTCGATCGATCTTTACTTCACCATCAACCACAAGTCACGGGTCACTGGTCACTGGTCACCGGTCACGCCTTTGCCTTTAAAGGGGGGCCGGGCCCGGTTCCGCGCCACCATGCACTGGGTATTCGGCACGTAGAGCAAGTGCGCGATCTTGCGCACGAAATGGTCCTCGTACGGGTCGAGCCGGCCGTCGGCATAGGCGATGCGCCACAAGTGCTCGATGAAACGCACGCGCTCGGCCAGGGGAAAATCGCGTTTGATGACCGACACCGGAGCGAAATAGGAAATCAGCTGTCGCGCTTTGCCGCGGCCTTCCCCAAGCACGGCGCCGCAATCGTCAGCAGGAAGACCGAAAAGATCCTCCAGCGCACGCTCCGCTGCTAAATGTTCCTCGCGCCGCTCGTCCAGGTCGACGCGGCTCGCCTCATGCAACAGGCTCGCAACGGCGATTTGCAGGTGATGGCGTTGACGCTCCGGAATGGCACGGGCGGCGGTCCCATTGCTTTCGTCGAACAGTTTTCTCAAGACATTAATCATCGCCGCTCATTTCCGAAAAAGGGCGCAACGCATAATTAGTGTATACGCAAACGCCCGGAGTTCCCCGGTGTCGAACCCCATTTCGTTCAGGACGGACAGGCGGCAGGGCGATGGAAATTCACGTCGGGATTGAGGAAGCCCCTGCCAGAAACGGTTGACATAAGCGGCGAAGCGCTGATCGGCGTGACAGCCGAGGACCGGGACCGGCAAGCGCTGCCCTTTAGACCCATAACTCGATGGAACCTCTGCGTTTCCCACAGAGTGGTATGAGATCAGGGAACAACCTACTATTGACACGCACGGCGAGGGGCTTAACACTTTGTCAATTCGCGGCTAGATCCAGGACAAAGCTGGAGAACGATCAACATGTCAGTGCTGTTGCAAATAGAAGATCTTCGTACGCAGTTTTACACCTCAGCGGGCACGGTGCGGGCGGTTGACGGTATTTCCTATACCGTCAACGAGGGCGAGACCGTGGGCATCGTGGGTGAGTCGGGGTGCGGCAAATCCGTAGGCGCGTTGTCGATCCTGCGCCTGATTCCTGATCCTCCGGGAAGAATCGCAAGCGGCAGCATCCGTTTTGCCGGGACAAACCTGCTCACGCTGAACGATGCGGAGATCCGCAAAGTACGCGGGGGCCAGATCGCCATGGTTTTTCAGGAGCCGATGACCTCCCTCAACCCGGTGCTCACCATCGGCCTGCAGCTGTGCGAGACCATGGAACTCCATCTCAAAATGACCCCCGAGCAGGCTCGATCCCGCGCCACTGAACTCCTGGGCATGGTCGGAATCTCCGAGCCCGAGCGGCGCCTGCAGCAGTACCCGCATCACTTGAGCGGCGGCATGCGCCAGCGAGTCATGATTGCGCTCGCGCTCTCGTGCAAGCCGAAGCTCATCATTGCCGATGAGCCGACCACCGCGCTCGACGTCACCATCCAGGCGCAGATCCTGGAGCTGATGAAGGATCTCACGAGGCGCTTAGGGGTCGCGCTCATCATCATCACACACAATCTGGGAGTCGTGGCGCGCTACTCCGACCGCGTCTACGTCATGTATGCGGGCAAGATCGTGGAAGGCGGGAATGCTTCGGACATTTATCACCGGCCGGTACACCCCTACACGCTCGGGCTTCTACGCAGTGTTCCGCGCATGGACCGGCCGCGTGGCGATCGTTTGATCCCGATCGACGGTCAGCCGCCCGACCTCACACGCGA
>JAOTTL010000277.1:0-3614 GCA_029864385.1 Betaproteobacteria bacterium
GGCGCCCTCCGCGGTAAAGCTTTTCTGTTCCTCCGCGGCCTTGGCGGTGAAGCTTTAGCCCGTCACCGACATCACTCGTCACCTATCACTCGCCACCGGTCACCGGTCACTTGTGCGCCGCGCAATTATGCTCACCACTTTGCGGACCCCGGCAGGCGCGAGATCCTCGAACCGTGCAAGCAGCGCAAGCAGGTCCGAGACGCTCTTGCGGTCGAGGCCCACACGCAAGCAGTCGCGCAGCTTGACCGTGTGCTCCGCGTCCGTGAGCTCTTCCTGACCCCACGCGCCCTTGGGGCCGCGACAGGTCGCGCTCACGCGCGTCCCGCCGCGCAGCGTCACCTCGATCCTGACGTGCATCCCGCGCCAGTCGCCCGGAATTGAAGGGTCGTGCCGCATCTCGATCCTGCCCAAAAGTGCTTCCATGTCCGGCTTGAACCGCCGCTTGTCGCGGAACGAATCAATACTCACCTTCCCGTCGAGGAGCGCCGCGGCCGCTGTGTACTGGAAGCTGAACTTGCTGTCCAAGCCCGTCGCAGGGCGCGGACGGTCGATGTAATGCATGGCTGGGTTGGTGATGACGACGCGCTCGATCGCCCGGGGATCGGTGATCCGTTCGCGCGCCTCGAGCGCTGCGCGAATCACCCAGTGCGTCGCGAACTGCGATGGAAAACACTTGATCGCGAAGCCGGGATCGACAATGCGGAACGGCTGGCCGTAAGCCAGCAGTCGCTGCGCATCGAAGCGCTCCGGGAAGAAAGTCGCCGCGAAGCCGCGCGGCGCCTCGAAGATCGCGGCATTGGCGGTGAAGCCGCGGCCCGCGAGCAGTGCCGCGTCGAGCCCGGATGCTGCGGCGTACCCGCAGTGCGTCGCCTTGGTCATTGAGCCGATGTTGGGGAGTAAAGAACCGGCGCGCGACGCGGCGATACCCAGCGCATGGGCAAGCTGCGACTCATCGAGACCGAGCAGATGCGCGGCCGTTACGGCGGCCCCCATCACTCCGGAAATTCCCGGCGGGTGGAACCGCAGGCGTTCGGGCTCGAACTGATCGGCCGCGAACTGGATACGGCCCTGGATTTCCATCCCCTTCGCGATTGCCGCAACCACCTCGCGCCCGCCGTGACGGCGGGCTTCAGCGAGGGCGATGCCAACCGGGAGCGTTGGCGAAACGGCGTGCGTCGGGGGCAGCCACATCGGCTCGAAGTCGAGAACGTGGGTCGCGACGCCATTCACGTATGCCGCCTGCACGGTCGAGGTCCGGAAACCGTAACCCCAGACCGACGACTGGCGCGCACCGCCCTGCGCAGCGACGTGCGCCGCAAGCAGCTTCACGGGCGTTTCTCGCGCACCGGCCACTGCGACGGCGATGCCATCCATGATCGCGCGCTTCGTGCCTCGCACGCAGTCGGCGCCCAGCGTGTTGGCGCGGGTTGCCGTAATAAGACGGCAGAGCTGGTCCGTGACGCCCATCGTACCGCCTTGGCCTAGAAGCTATCCCAAAATACAGATTAAAACCGCCGACTGACGCCAATCCACGGTCGTGAATTGTGAAACGTCAATCGTGAATCGGAAGAGCAAGAACATTTAGCCGCAGATAAACGCAGATAAAAAAGCCTTACCGCCAAGGGCGCCAAGGAAAATAACGGCCTCACCGCTAAGGACGCGGAGGGCGCTAAGGGTGACAGATTCAGGAACGAGTGGTAAGGACGCCTCCAAATAGACACGCCGCGTTTTTGAAATCATATTTGTAACTCTCCGCGACCTTAGCGTCCTTTGCGGTGAAGCTTTTCTGTTCCTCTGCGGCCTTGGCGACCCCCGCGGTAAAGCTTTAGCGCATTACGGGTAGCACTGGTAACTCACCATTGGGCGCTTTGCACTGGTAATCAGATCGCCTGACGCTGCGATGCTAATGGTGGAGTCTGTTCCGCAGTCTCGCCTTCGTCGAACCGCAAGTATTCTGGACCGAGCGCGTCCACCGTCGTGCACCCGAGTAACGCCATTACGCGGTCCACCTCGCTCTTCAGCAGGTCGAGCGCCCGCAGCACGCCTTCCTCCCCGCCGGCGCTCGCCCCGTAGAGCGTCGCCCGTCCGAGAAACACCATATCCGCGCCGAGCGCGAGCGCTTTTACGATGTCCGTCCCGCGCCGGAAACCGCCGTCCACCATGATCGCCAACCGGTCGCCCACCGCTGCGACGATCTGCGGCAGCATCTCGATAGGCGAAGGCGCCCCGTCGAGCTGGCGCCCGCCGTGGTTCGACACGAAGATGCCGTCGGCGCCGTAGCTCGCAGCGAGCTGAGCGTCCTCGACCGTCAGAATCCCCTTTACGAGCAGCCTCTTCGGCCACAGCTTGCGCAGCCAGGCGAAGTCCTCCCAGTTGAGCGCATCGCGGCGCTCGCGGAAACCCGTGAGCGTGGTCGAAACGATCTTGCCACCGACATTGACGTCGAGGTTCTGGAACCGTGGGATGCCCGAAGTCAGGAGCGTCCGAAGGAACACGCCCGCAAGCCAGCGCGGGTGCAGCAGGCCGTCGAGGACATTCTTCGGCCCGAGACGCAACGGAATCTCGAACTTGTTGCGGCGGTTGAACTCGCGGTTGCCCGCGACCGGAATGTCGGTTGTCATCACGAGCGCCTCGAATCCCGCCGCCAGCGCGCGCTTTACCAGCCGCTCGGCCGTATCCAGGTCCTTCGACATGTAGAGCTGGAACCACAGCGTCCCGGCGGCTTCCTGGATGACACGCTCCATTGGCACGAACGACGCGGTGGACAGCACGCATGGGAGATTCGCGCGCCGCGCAGCACGGGCAATCCTTACGTCCGCGTCGAAGCAGTACATGCCGGACGCGCCGGTGGGTGCAACGCCGAAAGGCGCGTCGAAAGTTTTGTCCCAGAGCATCGTCTTCTGCGATCGCTTCGACACGTCCACCAGCGTGCGCGGCTGGAACCGGATGTGCTCGAAGGCGGAGCGATTGGCGGCAAGGGTGACCTCCTCTTCCGCGCCCCGCTCGAGGAAATCGTAGGCGATGCGCGGCAGCCGGGCGGCGGCGATCCGGCGCAAGTCCTCGATGTTGTACGCTTCGCGGTAGTTCACGTTCTGGACGCCGCGCGCCATACGCGCGGCCTGATGAATTTCAGCGTTTGTTCAAAGTCGGGTTATTCTAATGTAAAAATGGCGCTGCGCCGAAGACGGCGTTTTTGCGATTGAAGTCCAGAATATGAGAGGTGCGCCGTCTTCGCCACTTTCGATTCCCGATTTACGACTAGCGGGCTCAGAAACGAAACTGCAGCCGCCGATGAAAACCGATGAAAATCAAACCCAAACCAATTTAGCCGCAGATAAACGCAGATAAACACAGATATTTATTTTCAAAGAACAAACAAACCAAGGACCCATTCAATTCGGCGCGGATAGAAACGCACTTTTTTTAAAGATTGTAATGTTCCTTATATCCGTGTCCATCTGCGGCTAGCCGGGGTGCTCTCGGCTTTTTCGCTTTTTGTATATTCTCATCTGCGTTTATCTGCGTTTATCTGCGGCTAAAGTTCTCGATTTTCCGATTTACGATTCACGATTCACGGTCCTATGGCCTTAGCGAAAATTGTCTCCGGTGGCCAG
>JAOTTL010000278.1:0-3604 GCA_029864385.1 Betaproteobacteria bacterium
CCAGGTCATGGGCTGCAGACCTGTGTCGCGCGTAGCGTGCACGTGCCCGACGCCCCCGCCCTGCCGGACATCAACGTAGCCGACTTCCTTGATGCCTTTTGCCTTAGCCATATTTGATCCTCTTGACGATGCCGCCCCGGACTTCCCGGCGCCACCGCTGCCCATTCGAACTTGCGGGGCTAATCCGGCACGACGTAGCGGGCTCGCCGGCAATTATGTCATCTCATCGCGCCCGCGAAATACCCCGTTCACACATCGTGGACTGTAAGCCGTCCGGGCACGATGCTATGATTTGAGCGCTGTTTTCCCAAGGCCCGCCATGACCCAGTCCGCGCCTTCCAAACTGTGTAGCCTTGCCGAGCTCGCCGCACGCATTCCGGACGGTTGCGCGCTTGGACTCGGCGGCGTGTTCCTGCACCGCGGCCCGTTTGCACTCGTGCGGGAGCTCGCGCGCCAGAAGCGGCGCAACCTCGAGATCGTCAAGCCCTCGCCGGGCTACGACCTCGATCTGCTGTGCCGATCGCAGGCAGTCGCGAGGGTCCGTGCCGGCATCGTTGCGATGGAGGGCAATTTCGGCCTCGCCCCGTGGTATCGGCGCGCCATCGAGCGCAAGGAGGCGCAGCTCGAAGAGCACGCCTGAATGACCCTCGTCGCGGGGCTGCGTGCAGCCGCATACGGAATCCCCTTCCAGCCAGTAGCGGGTGTGCACGGCAGCGACATCGCGCAGCTCAACGGCTGGCGCAAGATCGCAGATCCCTACGGCTCGGGCGTGGAGGTCTATGTGATTCCCGCGATACAACCCGACGTCGCGGTGATCCATGCCAACGAGATCGACGAACAGGGCAACGCTCGCGTACTGGGTTCACCGTTTTGGGACCATCCGCTTACGCGTGCGGCGCGGCGCGTGCTCGTCACGGCCGAGAAGCTCGTGCCGTCCAGCACGCTCGCTGCACAACCCGAGCTGACGCTCGTGCCCGGTTTCATGGTGGAAGCGGCGGCCGTCGTTCCGCGTGGGGCGTGGCCCGGGTCAATGCACCCGCTCTACGAAGTCGATTACCCGGCCGTCGAAGCCTACCTCACGGACGCGCCGGGTGCGCTCGAAGCCCACCTCGCCGCCGCTCCCGAAAGCCGTGACGAGTGACGAGTATTTTGACGAAATTCGCGATTGGGAAGTTTCCGGTCACCGGTCACGGGTCACCGGTCACGATTTTATGAATGCTTGGACACCTTTCTCCTACCTCGTGATCAACCTGGCGCGGCAGATCCGGCCCAACGAGATCGCGTTCAGCGGGGTGAATTCCACGCTGCCGATGCTGGCCTGCCTGTTGGCGAAACGCACCTATGACTTGCATTTCACGTACATCAACGTGGCGGGCGGCGTTGAGCCCGTGCCGCGGAAAATCCCGCATTCGAGCAGCGACCCTGCTATCGTCGAGGGCTCGCCGGCCATCTTTTCTAATGAGGATTTCTACGACCTGTGCGCGCGTGGCGGCATCGATCTCGTGTTTCTGGGCTGCGCGCAGGTCGATGCCGAAGGCCGGACCAATGTCTCCGTGATAGGCCCCTGGGACCGTCCGAAGGTGCGGCTGCCCGGGGGTGGCGGCGCAGCGGTCATGATGCCGACCGCAAAGCGGGTCGCGACCTGGCGCACCGAACATTCCAGACGTACCCTTGTGGAGGATCTCGACTTCGTCACGGCATCCGGAAACCTGTCGACGTTGATCACCCCGATCGCAGTCTTTCAGCGTGAGCCGGCCCGCGGCTCACGCTTCGCGCTCGAATCGTGGAACTCGCAGGTCACTCGCGACGAAGTCATGCAGTGCACAGGCTTTGGCTTTGACGCCACCGCGGCATCACCCACGCCACCGCCCACGCCACGCGAGCGGGCCGCGCTCGCGGATCTCGACCCACGCGGGACGTTCGCCGCGGAGGTCAATACCTGAGATTGGCCCGCGAAACGGTGTTTTACCGCCCCACTCTCCGCGATTGTTTTGACGTGGATCAAGGATCCCGGCAGGCGCAGTCGTAGCATTGAGGCGCCCCCGGACAAACTTCCCGGGCGCGCCATGAAGACGTCCTGGAGGAGGTGAAAATGAAGATCTGGTGGCAAAGCAGCACGCCGATTCACCGGTTGCATGATTATCGTTCCACGCTCGCCGAACATCTGAACAGCGTGAAACGGCCCGAGACCGAAATCGACATCAACGGCGTCGATGACGGCTCGATGGATCTGCACTACAACGCCGTGGTAGCCGTCAACAGCTATGGCCCCGGCGGCGTTCTGAACAAGATCATCCAGGCCGCCGACCAGGGCTACGACGCGGTCGCGATCGGCTGCTTTCTTGATCCGGCCATGCAGGAGGCGCGCGAGGTGGTGCCGATCCCCGTCCTCGGTCTGGGCGAGGCTTCCATGTTGATGGCCTGCATGTACGGCCATCGGTTTTCAGGAATCGCTTTCCACAACAAGCAGGCGCAATACTATGACCGCAAGGCGTTCGAATACGGGCTCTCCGCCCGCCACATTTCGTTCGGAAACCTCGGCATCGATTTCAATCAGGTGCAAACGGCTTTTACCAGCCCCGAAACCATGACGGGAACCTTCATAAGCGAGTCACGCCGCCTCGTCGCCCAGGGTGCGGAGGTGATTCTCGCCGCCTGCGCGACCGTCAACGCCATCATCCGCCGGGAAAAGATTCAGGAGGTCGACGGTGCGCTGGTCATGGACTGCAATGCCGTTCTCCTCAAGCTCACGGAAGCGATGGCGGAGCTCTCCCAGAGCGCCGGATTGCGCGCAAGCCAGAGGCTGCTCTACCAGCGGCCCGACCGCCGCTCGCTGGGCGAATGGATGAAGATCTACGGTTTCAGGTCCAGCCCTCAGCTAAGACCGTGAGCACGTATAGTCAGGACGCAGCGCGGCTGGCAAAATAGCGTACGCGCATCTGCGCGGCTGCGCCGTTCGCCCGCGGACGCCGCTTGGGCAACGCGCCGATCGCGCGACCCTCTCGCAGTTCCACGTTAAATAGGGGAGGCACGCTTGAAATCGTTTCGCACCGCTCTGTTCGCGCCCGGCAGCAAGGATCGGGTGATGGCGAAGGCCGCGGAGAGCGGCGCGGACGCCGTTATCTTCGACCTCGAGGACTCGGTGCCGGTCGCGGCCAAAGCGGAAGCGCGCGGCCTCGTGGCACAGGCCATCGACAAGGCTGCCGCAGCGCCGGCGGGGGCGCGTCCGGTCGTCACCGTGCGGACGAACGCGGTCGCCACCGGACTACTCGCGGACGACTTGGCGGCGGTGGTGCGACCCGGGCTCAACGCGGTGTTCCTGCCGAAAGCCGAGCACGTCGAGGAGCTGCAGCAGACCGCGGCGCTGCTCGACCGGCAGGAAGCTACCGCCGGAATGAAGCAAGGCAGCGTGGAAATTATCATCATGTTCGAGAGCGCGCTGGGCGTGCACCGCTGCCTCGACTTGATCAAGGCCTCGCCCCGGGTCACCGCGACCTGCTTCGGCAGCGCCCGCGACGGCGATCTGCAAACCGACTTGGGCTGCAACTGGTCGATCGAGGGCACCGAGCTGCTCTATGCCCGCTCTAAGGTACTGCTCGAGACG
>JAOTTL010000095.1:0-14597 GCA_029864385.1 Betaproteobacteria bacterium
CCAGCAACGCCTGGTTACCGTGACTGCAAACGTCGCCGGCCGCGATTTAGGCTCGGTCGCGGAGGACATCCAGGCCCGTCTTGATCGCATTGCGCGCCCCGCCGGTTACGACCTGCGCGTGGCGGGTAATTTCGAAGAGCAGCAAAAGGCCTTTAACGAGCTGTTGATGTCGCTGCTTCTTGCCTTGCTGCTGGTCTACATGGTGCTCGCCTCTCAGTACGAATCCTTAAGCGATCCGCTCGTGGTCATGCTTTCGGTGCCGCTCGCGGCGGTAGGGGTGCTGATTACGCTGTTCCTTACCCATACCACCCTCAATCTACAGTCCGGAATCGGCTGCATCATGCTGGGCGGGATCGTGGTCAACAACGCCATATTGCTGGTGGATCAGGCGGGACAGCTCCGCCGTCGGGGCTTCGTTACTAACGCGGCCCTGCTGGAGGCGGGCCGCCGCCGGCTGCGCCCCGTGCTCATGACCACCTTCACCACCATTCTCGCGCTGCTGCCGCTTGCGCTCGGTATCGGCGAAGGCGCTGATGCCCAGGCGCCGCTTGCCCGTGCCGTGCTCGGCGGTCTCACGGTTTCGACGCTCATCACCCTGGTACTGATCCCGGTGGTCTACTCGTTGTTCCACGGCGCGCAACGCGGGGAGGGCGCGGGTGTCGCCCGAGAGGCCCCCGCATAAATCGGGACGGTACTTCGAATCGATTACTTTAAACCGCAATAACAACCGGGTCGTGGTTGGGGCGAAAACGTCAGTGCGATTGCATCCGTCAACCGTTTAGACAATTCTTCATAGGGGCCCATCTCGTGAACTCCGGTTCGATCCGCGGCCGGTATACCTATTTGCCCCAGGCCAACTTGTAGCCCGTGGGGATTGTGCGTCAGGACGTAGCGCGTGATACGTTTAAATCCATCGTAATGAATAGGATACGCCGGTATTTTCACCAGGAGATGGCCCGGCTTGGCTAAAGACTCGGAAGTTGCACGCGCGACTGATACGATTACCTGTAACGGGGGCGGGTCCGGTAATTCGGCTTCGCATTTCTCGATCACCTGACGACGACATGTTCTGAAGGGAGGACCTATGGCGAATCATCGATTTGGAGACGACGACGACAAGAAACCGGGCCAAGGCACGGGTGCCGGTAAGGAGGACGACAAGACACCAGCGACACCGGGCGGCAGACCGGGGAGCGATCCCTCGCGCTGGTGGGAGTCCCGCGAGCAGGGTTCGCCCGGGAGGCCGTCGGCTGATGTTCCCAAAAGGGAAGAGCGGCCGTCCTGGGAGAAACGCGAGGAAGTGAAGAGGCCGACCCGGGAGCCGCCACAACGGCCGACCGAGAGTCCGCCCGAGCGGCCGGCGCCGGTAGCAAAAAAGAAGAAAAAGAAAGCGGCCAAGAAAAAGACCGCAGCGAAAAAGAAACCCGCGAAGAAAAAAGCCAAAAAGAAGACTGCGGCCAAGAAGAAATCAAAGAAGAAGGTGGTAAAGAAGAAGGCCAAGAAGACCGCGCGTAAGAAGGCCAAGAGGAAAGCTCCGGCGCGGAAGAAAGCGAAGAAACGCGCGGCCAAGAAAAAAGCCGCCAAGCGCAAGACCAAGAGGAAGGCCGCAAAGAAAAAAGGGCGAAAGAAGGCCGCGAAACGCAAGGCCAAGAAAAAGACCAAAAAGAAAGCCGCCAGGAAAAAGGCCAAAACCAAGCGCCGGCCTAAGAAAAAGGCGGCCAAGAGCAAGGGCAGGAAGAAGGCCCGAAGGAAGAAGTGATATAGGCAATAGGGCCGGGGCCGAAACGTTCGGGAATCGAGTTGAGCTCATCGCCTGACATTTCGGCTCTGGCGCCTTCCTTCCAGGATCGGCGGGACACCAGCTGATACCGTCAACGAGCAACATCGGGTTCGAGACTGGGGTCGACGGACAACGCAGCCCGCGCGCGCGGGACCGGCGCTGGCTCGTGTATCGGTTTTATCTCTCGATGCAGGCGATCGCCGCCATCGACTTCTGCTTTGCGATCATCTACGAAGTGCCGCTGGAGCGCTTCTTTCCGACAGCGGTGCTGCTGGTGCTGCTGACGCTGTTGGGCTCATACCTCATCTTCCGGCCTATCCAAGGGTTTCTCCGCAAGCCTCGGGCGGTGCCGATTCCAACTCGAAGCATTGCCACATTGAGCTACACCTGCACCGCCTTTATCGCCGCGATCATCGGCGTGCTGGCGGTGGTCAAGTTCGTGGTCTTGCCCGCAATTCTCGGCTTCGACATCGATTCCTTGCTCACGCGCAACCAACAGCTCTGGCTTCCCATACTGCATACGCTTTACTACACGGGGTTGATTTTCTTCGTCATGACTGACTACGAGGCCGTGCTCAGGCTTCGAATGTATACCTGGTACGGGACACTGATTCCGGCGGCGCACGGGCGCTTGCTCTATCGACTCCTGGTAGCGTTCACCGTCACTTCGCTTCTGCCCGTCAGCTTGATATTGCTGCATGCCCTCGAGTACGAAGGGGAGGAAGAGCGTCGCCTGGTGACAGAGGATATGGCCGCAACGGCTCTGGCGCTTGCCGTGACCCTGTACTTCATTACCCGCAGCCTGCTCCGCCCGATCCTGGCGCTGGACTGCGCGACCAGCAGTGTTGAACGCAATGACCTGAGCGTTAACGTCCCCGCGCTGAGCAACGACGAAACGGGCCACATGGCCGACGGCTTCAACCGCATGGTCAAAGGTCTGCGAGAAAGGGCCTTTATTCGCGAGACCTTCGGAAGATACCTACCCGAGCGCGTGGCTGCGGCAATCCTTTCGGGAGAGGGGGAGCTGGCGCCGAAATCAAAGATTGCGACAATACTCTATGTGGATATCGAGGACTTTACCGGCATTGCTGAACGCGCTCCAGCCGACCAGGTCGTCGAGATGCTGAACGAGTTCTTTTCAGCAGTGATCAAACCTATAGAAAAGAATAATGGTGTGGTCACCCAGTTCCAGGGGGATGCACTGCTGGCAACGTTTAATCTCCCCATAAAAGATAAACAGCACGCGAGCTCAGCCTTTAGCGCGGGTGTCGCTATCCAGCAGATTTGTAGCGAAAAGCGATTCGCGGGCGCCACTTTGAAAGCGCGCATCGGTATTGCCACGGGGCAAGTGACGGCTGGAAATGTCGGTTCCGACACCCGGCTCAGCTACACCGTGCATGGAGATGCCGTGAACCTCGCCGCTCGTCTCGAGCAGCTCAACAAACAGCTCGGCACCTATTTACTCTTGGACGAAGCCACCGTGCAGCGGCTCGGTGAAGCGGCTCCGGTGGAGTTTGTCGAAGAGGTGAAGATTCGCGGGCGAGAGGCAAGCGTTCGGGTCTATACGATGAAGATGTCGGACCCCGCGGTGATCAATCATGCCGCAGCCGAGCCAACGACCCATACTTAAAGTACAGAATTGAGAAGGGAATCCGAAGTCGACTAATTCTCAACTGTGAAGAAAGTTTCCGGTCAATCTTTCCCGGCGAAAATAGTCGAATAGTCAACTCCGGGGCCAGGTTTAACTTATCGGCGCGAACAGTCGCAATGTCGACTCCCGAATCAAAATTTCGGGTGTGTTCAGGTCGCGTAGTCGGAGCAGATTCGCGCCAGCTTCAACTCGCGCGCCAATCCCCTGTTTGGCAATGTCGAACATCCCGTAATGGTCGATGACGTGGTAGAGCGTGGCGAGCTCGACTTGACCGACCCGTTCCACGATTTGGCTATATCAGCGTCGGAAGGAGCCCATGGGTAGCCGATTTTTCTGAATCTTGTAACGCCCTGGAACATTGATTCCGGTCAATCTTGTGATTGTTAGTGTCCCGTAAAATTGGCATACGGGTGGCATTCCCCTCATGCCACGAACCAACCGGAGACTGCCCACCATGTTTCGATTACAGATTCGTCGCGACGTTGGCGCGGTCCTCTACCTTTTGGGGCTGCTTCTAAGTTCGGGCCTACTGCTAACGGGTAACGTCGTGGCCCAATCGCCAGGCGCCACGGTTGCGGCGGCGAAGACGGATTTGCCGGCCGCTTCCCAGAAAGTTACTTCCGCGGATGCGCTTAAGGCTCGACTGAAGGCACTGGAGGGACAGCAGGATATCCCTGCCGATGAGAAGGCGAAGGTTGTCGAGCTGTTGACCCAGGCGGTCGCCGCGGCCGAGCGTGCCGACGCCCTCAAGATCGAGTCCGAAGGTTTGACGGACGAGCTCCGTCTTGCGCCCGAGCGCCTGGCCGAGATCCAGAAAGCGCTTGCGATGTCGCTGCCGACCTTTGACAGCGACGAGCTCATGGCCAAAACCCCTGCCGCCGATGCCGAGACCAAGCTGCGCGAGACCGAAGCCAATCTTGCGACCGCACGCCAAAAGGTGAATTCATTGACCGACGCCCTTGCGTTACAGCGACAACGCCCGGAGGTGCTTCAATCGAGTCTCGCCGAGGCTAAGGGGCGCCTCGCGACAATCGCGGAAGAGATCAAGACGCCGTCGGTCGCCGGCGAACCGTCTGGTGTCGTCGAGGCACGCCAGTCGGCTCTCGAAGCGCGGCAGCGAATGAGAAACGCCGAGATCGGGCTGTTCGAACAACAGCTCGCCTCTCACGATCAGCGCCTGGCGCTGCTTACTGCCGAGCTCGAGCTTGCCCAGCGCGAGGCCGCCACGTCTGAGAGCGCCATGGCCGCCTGGCAGGCTGTGGTCCAGCGCCACCGCGAGATTGAGACGGCGGCGAAGATTAAGGAAGCGGAGGCTATTCAGCAATCGCTCGCGGCGATGCCCGAGAAGATACGGGCCGTGGCTGAGCGCAACACCGTGCTCGCGGCGGAGCTCCAAGAGCTCGGCGTGAAGGAGGCTGATTTAACACGGCGGCTTACGCTGACCGAAGCTCGGCTGAAGGAGGTTGCAGAGGACTTCATCGCCGTGCAGGAGCGGGTCAAACTCGCCGGCCTTAACGATACGATTGCCCTCGTGCTGCGCAAGCAGCGGGATGCACTGCCTTCCATGAGTGACTATCGGTCCCAAGCGCGCAAGATCCGTGCTGAGACCAGCCGTTCGGCCGGGCGGCAGCTCGATCACGAAGAGACGCGCCGTGACCTGGCAGACCCGGCTCAAGCAGCAACACGCATCATCGACGCAATCGAGCCCGCAATCGGCGAGAGTGCGAAGGCCGACATGCTTCCACGCGTCAGCGAGCTGCTGCAAAAGCAGCGTGAGCTCGCAACGAATCTTCACGCGGATTACGGCCGTTACATCAAGCAGCTTGGCAAGCTAGACAACGCCGGGCGGACTCTCGTCTCCAGGGCTGAGGAATTCAATCGGCTGATCGACGAGCATCTTTTGTGGATCCGCAGCGCTCCGCCGGTGTCCGGCGCGACGCTCGCCCGCGCGGCGCCGGCGCTCGCCTGGCTCGCCACCCCCGCGCGCTGGACAGGCGTCGCGCGTGATTTGTGGCGATCCGTTTCGGCTGCGCCGTTTGCCTGGGCGGCCGGACTTGTGGCGCTCGTGCTGGCGTTTTCTCTTCGCGGTCGTGCCAAGAGCGAATTTGCTAGGACGGCGGCGTTAGTGGAACACGTAACCACCGACTCGCTATTTCTGACGCTGCGTGCATTTATCGCCACACTGGTGCTGGCCTCTGCGTGGCCATTGCTCGCAGTGGCGGTCGGATGGCCCCTCGTCGCCTCGGACATGGGCGATCCGTTTTCTCGCGCCATCGGCAGTGGGTTGCTTGCCCTTGCGCTTATGGGCTTCGGTTTTGCGCTTCTCCGAGGCCTGGCTCGAGACGGCGGGCTGGGCGACGCCCACTTCGGCTGGCCAGCCGCTGCCAGGCAGGACCTCCGCCGGAACCTGCGTTGGCTTGCAATGATCGTGCTGCCACTCGGCTTTGTCATCTGGACGCTGGAAACCTTCGACGATGAGGCACAGCGGGCGTCCCTCGGACGCATCACATTTGTCCTGGCAATGTTGGCGTTGACAGTTTTCATCGCTCGGGTGCTTCGCCCTCACGGTGCTCTTTTGACTGCTCTGGTAACTCGTCACCCGGCGGGTCTAATCACCAGGCTCAAGTACCTTTGGATATTCCCTGCGGTAGCCGCACCATTTTCGCTCGCGGTGCTCTCTATATTTGGCTACTACTTCTCCGCGGTGCAGTTGCAGAACCGACTTCAGGCTACCGCCTGGATTGTGATCGCGCTCGTCATCGTGAGCGAGTATCTGATGCGCTGGCTCTACGTGAGTCACCGCCGCCTCGCGCACGAGCAGATGCTAGAAGAGCAGGAGAAGGCGCATCGTGATCAGGCGCAGCCAGAGGCTTTGGAAGAGGATCAGGACGAGCTGGTGGAATTCGAAGAGCCGGAGATCGACCTGGATGCCATTCAGACTCAGACGGGCAGCCTGATCCGTACCGTGATGGGCGTCGTCGCGATCATCGGGCTTTGGATTACTTGGGCATCGGTGCTGCCGGCGCTCCACGTTCTAGACGAGATCCCGCTGTGGAGTTACCCGGGAGAAATCGACGGGGTGCAGCGACTTGTTCCCGTTACCCTGGTCGACGTGGGCTTCGCCCTGATCGTCGCCGGCCTCACATATCTCGGCACCAAAAACTTGCCGGGGGCGCTCGAGCTCGCTGTCTTAAACCGCACGTCACTCGACGCCGGTGCAAAGTACGCCTTCACGACGCTTTGCCGGTACGTGATCGCGGCCACAGGCATCATCCTCGTCTTCAGCTACCTGGGTATGCAGTGGTCGCGTTTGCAATTTCTGCTCGCGGCACTCGGGGTCGGTCTCGGCTTCGGCCTGCAGGAGATCGTGGCGAATTTCATTTCGGGCCTCATTCTGCTGTTCGAGCGCCCGATTCGAGTGGGGGACATCGTCACCATCAATGGCTCCAGCGGCACCGTTTCGAGGATCCGGATCCGCGCGACCACTATCACCGACTGGGATCGCAAGGAACTCATCGTACCGAACAAGCGATTCATTACCGGCGAAGTGCTCAACTGGACGCTTTCGAATGAGCTCAACCGAATTCTTATCAACGTGGGCGTTGCCTATGGTGCAGATACCGATCGTGCGCGCGAGCTTCTCGTGCAAATCGCGCAGAAGCACCCGCGAATTCTCGAAGATCCCCCGCCGATTGCGAGCTTTGAGGGATTCGGCGACAACACCCTGAATCTGGCGCTGCGCTGCTATATGCCGACCCTCGACGGTCGACTCGGAGTCATTACTGAGCTGCACTCCGCTATCGATGCGGCCTTCAAAGAAGCGGGAATCGAGATTGCTTTTCCCCAGCGCGACATCCACTTCGACACGAAGCAGCCGCTGGAGGTTCGTATGGTCTCGGAAGGAGCGTGGCCGCAGACGTCGAAGAAGGCGGCGGGGGACGGCTGACGATTGGAGTGCGTGCGAACCGGGAAATCGCCTCGAAGGGGACGAGGGCGTCGCGATGCCGCCGCTAGGGTTCATTACCGGGTTTCTGGGGATGAATATGGACGGTATTCGGAGATGGAGGCACACTTTGCCGGCATACACCGTCGTGTGATCCGCGGTCGCACTGTACCGGATAATGGAATCACAGGTTTTGCGTTCCAGATATTCTGAACTGTGCCCACGGGCCAGCCAGGCGCGAGTTCAGTGAACGCCCATGCCCATGAGTGCCCCTGAGATTTGTACCGTCTGATATGAGCACAGGGACGTGTTCGAATTTACGAAGCTATATGAGGAGATAGAAAAATGTCGATTGACCGATTGGTCCTCGCCTTCGCGGGAAGCATGGTGCTCGTGAGCCTGCTGCTCGCCTATTTACACAGCGGGTACTGGCTATGGCTCACCGCCTTCGTCGGCGCCAATCTGCTGCAAAGCGCGTTCACTGGTTTTTGTCCCCTGGCGAAGCTGCTAAAGCGGTTCGGCGCGCCCACAGGTCAGGCGTTCGGCTGATGCCGGACGGGCGACGGCGGGAGTCGAGAGGGTGAGCGCGCGGGTTGGAGTCGGCGCTCTGGTTCTTCTGCTGATTGTGCCGGGCGCCGAGGCGCAGCCACCGCTTGAAACCGCAGAGGTCACTCTCGAGCGGCTCGAACGCGAGCGGCTTTGGGACGGCACATTGGAGGCCGTGCTCCAGTCCACGGTGTCGGCGCAGACCAGCGGCCGCGTGGCGGAAATCCTCTACGACGTGGACGACTTCGTGCCCGCGGGCTCCGTAATTCTGCGGTTCACCGATCAGGAGCAGCAGGCCGCGCTGCGCCGAGCCGAGGCGGCGCTTGCCGAAGCGGGCGCGGCGCTCGACGACGCGGAGAAAGACCTTGCCCGGGTAAGCGAGCTCTATGAACGCCGGGTCATAGCCAAGGTCGATCTCGACCGCGCAATTGCGCGGCGCGACGCTGCAAAAGCCCGCGTGGACTCAGCTCGCGCCCAGGTCGACACCGCGGGCGAACAGCTGGGCTACACAGTGGTGAAGGCGCCGTACGCGGGCATCGTGACCGCGCGTCACGTCCAGGTGGGAGAGTCGGTCACCGTGGGACAGCCGCTGATGACCGGACTTTCGTTGGATGTACTCCGCGTTCAGGTCGATCTGCCCCAAGGCGTGATTGAGCAGGTGCGCAAGATCCGCAAGGCAAGCATCGTGATGCCGGAGACGGGAGATCGTGTTTCGGTTGATCGCTTGGTGGTCTTTCCGTACGCCGATCCCGCGAGTAGGACGTTCCGCGTCCGCCTTGAGTTGCCCCCCGGTCTCAAGGGGCTCTATCCGGGAATGTTCGTGAAGGCCGCGTTTGTGATTGGAGACGCGCAGCGCACCGTCGTTCCGGCAAAGTCGGTGGTATTCCGCAGCGAAGTGACTGGCGTTTACGTCATCGACGGCGGCGTGCATTTCCGCCAGGTGCGCATCGGCAACCGTTACGGCGATCGATTCGAGGTGCTAGCGGGTCTGGTGGCCGGCGACCGGGTCGCGATCGATCCGGTGCGTGCGGGAGTCGTGCTCAAACAGCTTTCCGGCGGCGACTGACATGGCGGGTCTCGGCTTCTCCGGAAGCATCGCCCAAAGGTTTAAGGATAACCAGCTCACCCCCCTCCTGGCGCTGACCGGCCTATTGCTTGGTTTGTTCGCGGTGCTCGTCACGCCTAGAGAAGAGGAGCCGCAAATTGACGTGACTCTGGCGAATGTGCTGGTGCGCTTCCCCGGTGCCAGCGCGATCGAGGTGGAGCAGCTAGTCAGCACGCCAATGGAGCAGGTGCTCGCCGAGATCGAAGGGGTGGAGCACACCTACTCGGTGTCTTATCCTGGTCTCGCTGTGCACAGCGTCCAGTTCGAGGTTGGGGAGCCACGCAACGAAGCACTGGTCCGTCTCTATAACGCGGTCTACTCCAACCAGGATTGGTTACCCGCGAACCTGGGCGCGCAGCCTCCGCTGATCAAGCCCAAGAGTATCGATGACGTCCCCATTGTGACCGTGACGCTATGGACCGCGGACCCCGAGCGGGGGGCGCACGAGCTGCTGCGGGTGGCACATGCGGTTGAGGCCGAGATCAAGCGAGTGCCAGGCACGCGCAACGTCTACACCGTTGGGGGACCGGACAACGTCGTAAATGTTCGGCTGGATGCGCAACGGCTGGCCGGCTATAACCTGTCCGTCGACGAGGTGCGTAACGCCCTGGCGGCGGCGAATCGTGCCTGGCATGCGGGACCTTTGGTTGCGGAAAATCAGGAGATACCGGTACAGGCGGGCACTTTCCTCGCGAACCGCGACGAGGTCGCGGAAACGGTTGTTGGTCTACACGCTGGCCGCCCCGTGTTTCTCGAAGACGTCGCCGCAGTGATCGCAGGACCCGACCAGCCCGAGCGCTACGTCTGGTACGGGCTGGGCCCGGCGGGCCGCGTAGACGGCACTGATCTCGCCGGGTCTGCCCCGGCGGTGACGCTCGCTGTGTCGAAAAAGCCGGGCACCAACGCCGTACAGATCGCGCGTCGTGTCGTCGAGCGCTTAGAGGAGCTGCGCGGGATCTACATCCCTGATGGGGTCGAAATCACCGTGACCCGCAATTACGGCGAGACCGCCAACGAGAAGTCGAACAAGCTCATTCAAAAGCTACTCTTCGCTACCGTGTCCGTGGTCGTGCTGGTGCTGCTGACCCTAGGCTGGCGCGAAGCGGTCGTCGTAGGTGCCGCGGTGGTCGTGACGCTGGCCATCACGCTGTTCGCCTCCTGGGCGTGGGGCTTTACCCTAAACCGCGTGTCGCTGTTCGCGCTCATCTTTGCCATCGGCATCCTGGTCGACGATGCCATCGTCGTGGTGGAGAACATCCATCGGCACATGGCCAGAAGTGACGCACCGTTATCCGAGCTGGTCGCGCCGGCGGTCGACGAGGTGGGCGGTCCAACGATTCTTGCTACCTTTACCGTCATCGCGGCGCTGTTGCCAATGGCGTTCGTCACCGGGCTCATGGGCCCATACATGAGCCCGATCCCGATCAACGCGAGCACGGGGATGCTCATATCTCTCGTAGTCGCTCTGATTTTTACCCCTTGGTTGAGCGTAAAGCTGCTCCGTCGTGGTACTCACAAGGTTGCCTCCGATGAGTTGGTCGGCCGACTTGGAGCCGGGTTCGAGCGTCTGATGCGTCCGTTTCTTCGAAACGTCCGGGGGCGCCGTGCGCGGCTCACGCTGTTCGCCGCACTGCTCGCGCTGTTTCTTGGCTCGGGGGCACTCGTCGTGTTGAAAACAGTCGTGCTCAAGATGCTGCCGTTCGACAACAAATCGGAGTTCCAGGTGGTGGTGGACATGCCGGAGGGCAGTAGCGTCGAGCAGACGGCCCGCGTGCTTGACGAACTTGCCGAACGCGTCGCCCGAGTGCCTGAGGTACGCGATTACCAGGCCTACGCGGGAACCGCGGCACCAATCGACTTCAACGGCCTGGTGCGGCAGTACTATCTCCGCGGCGCGGCATACCAGGGCGATCTGCAGGTCAATCTTGTGGACAAGCACAACCGCAAACGCAAGAGCCACGAGATCGCGCGCGCTGTGCGCCCGGCGCTGGCCGAGATCGGTCACGCGTACGACGCCTCAATCAAGGTTGTGGAAGTGCCGCCCGGGCCACCGGTGCGGGCTCCGCTCGTCGCGGAGATTTACGGACCGGACTACGACGGTCAAATCGCAATTGCCCAGGCACTTCGCCGGCAGTTTGAAACGACCCCTGATATCGTCGACGTCGATGACAGCGTCGAAGCACCCGCCAAGCGCATAATCCTAGAGGTCGACCGACATCGGGCGGCGCTGCTCGGCGTATCGCAGGCGAGCGTTGCGGACACGCTGGAGGCGGCGCTCGGAGGCGCGGATGTCACCTATATTCACACCGGTCACGAGAAGCACCCGGTTCCGGTGCGCGTCGAGCTACCCGTTGCCGACAAGTCCAGTCTGGATGCGCTGCTGGCCCTCGAGCTCCGCTCGACGGGCGGCGCCCTGGTGCCGCTGTCGGAGGTCGTTATCGTGCGCGAGGCTCCTTGGGACCGGGCAATTCATCACAAGGATCTTCTTCGCGTGACCTATGTAACTGGAGACATGGCCGGCCCTCTAGACAGCCCCTTGTACGGACTGCTGGCGCTGTCTCAAGAGATCGCGTCGCAGCCCGTTGCGGGTCAACGCCTCGATCAGCACTACATCGAGCAGCCGGAAAATCCTTACCGCTACAGCGTCAAGTGGGATGGCGAATGGCAGATCACATATGAAACCTTCCGGGATATGGGCATCGCATACGGCGTCGGTCTTATCCTCATCTATCTGTTGGTGGTGGCGCAGTTCCGGTCGTATCTGGTCCCGCTCGTCATCATGGCGCCCATCCCATTGACCTTACTCGGGGTGATGCCCGGCCATGCGCTGTTGGGTGTACAGTTTACCGCCACCTCCATGATCGGGATGATCGCGCTTGCCGGGATCATCGTGCGCAACTCGATATTGCTCGTCGACTTCATTCAGAAAGATCTCGCCAGGGGACGAAGCCTGGACGAGACAGTGATTCGCGCCGCCGCAGCGCGCGCGAGGCCAATTATTCTCACCGGCCTGGCGGCGATGCTGGGTGCCTTTTTCATCCTGGATGATCCGATCTTCAGCGGACTGGCCGTATCTCTGATCTTTGGCATCTTAGTCTCTACCGGGCTCACACTTATCGTGATCCCGGTGCTGTATTACTCGATTCGCTACCGGTCGGCAGACTCGCGTTGAAAAGTAAAAAGTGTAACAAGAGAAACGCATTTACTTGTACTACGCCCGTGACATATAAATCGGTGTTTCTTTTTTTCCCACTTTTGCGCTTCTGTAGTTTACAAATAAGTGCGATTTTGTTGTCTAGTGCCGATGCCATCGGGCAGTTGAGAATCGGTCGCCGTTGTCTCATGCTGTTACCTGCGGCCGCGCCACACTATCGACTGACTGGTACCCAGTCAGTACATCGGCAGCGACCGCCGGGCATATTGAACCTTCACCCGCCGCGGGACATTCGAGACGATCCCTAAGCGTTCCGCGGCCAGCGACGGCTTGCGCGTCCGGACCACCGGCCACGCAAGCGAGGAGTTCGGAGCAATGATTTCATTCAGCGTGAACGGGGAAGCGGTATCGGTCACGGCCGAGCCGAGCACCCCGCTTCTGTGGGTCGTCCGGGAGCACCTGGGGCTCACCGGCACCAAGTTCGGCTGCGGCGCGGGGCTGTGCGGCGCGTGCACGATTCACCTCAACGGTCGTCCGGTGCGCGCGTGCCAGACACCGCTCAAGACCGCCGAGGGCGCATCGGTCACCACCATCGAGGGCCTGTCGCCGGACGCCTCCCACCCGGTGCAGAAAGCGTGGATCGTAGAGCAGGTGCCGCAGTGCGGCTACTGCCAGTCCGGCCAGATCATGCAGGCAGCAGCGCTGCTCGCGGAGAACACCAACCCATCGCGCGAGCAGATCATCGCGCATATGAACGGCAACATCTGCCGTTGCGGCACCTACACCCGGATCATCGCGGCGATTCAGCGCGCGTCGAGGGAGGGTTAAGTCATGGCTTCCATCGAAACCAATACGCCCCGGTTGACGCGACGCAGCTTCCTCGGCGGCGCGGCCGGGCTCACCTTTGCCGTTGCGCTTGGTCCCAAGGGCTTCGTTCTAATCTCGCCGGCGCACGCCGCGGCGCGGGAAAACCAGATCGGCGCCTGGGTGCGCATCATGCCCGATAATCAAATCACCATCGTCACCCCCGCGGCCGAGATGGGCCAGGGATCCATGACCGGCGTGCCCATCGCGCTTGCCGAGGAACTCGATGCCGACTGGGACAAAGTGACACTGGAGATGGCCCCGGCCGAGCCCGAAGTTTACGGATACGTGAGCTGGGGCGGGCGCAAGAGCATGGGGATCTATGGCAGCCGCGCGGTGATGATGTACTTCGACCAGATGCGCATTGCGGGCGCCCAGGTGCGTAAGGTGCTGCTCGATGCAGCGGCTGAGAAATGGGGCGTCGATTCGGCGGAGCTTACAACCGAGCCGAGCGTCGTCGTCCACAAGGCCAGTGGCCGTCACATGAGCTACGGCGAGATCGCAGCCTTTGCGGAAACACCGTCGACAATGCCCGAAGTGACCAAGGCGGATCTCAAGCCAAAGAGCGAGTTTCGTCTGATCGGCAAGGCGGTGCCACGTCGCGACATTCCCGCAAAGGTGAACGGAAGCGCGCAGTATTCTATCGACGTGCGGCTTCCCGGCATGGTCTACGCGAGCACGGTGCATTCCCCGGTGCAGCTTGGACGACCCCAGCGCTGGAACGACGACGAGATCCGATCCATGAAGGGCGTCATCGACGTGGTGCCGCTCGAGCACGGCGTCGCGGTGGTGGCGGAAAGCTTCGAGCAGGTGCTCGCTGCCCGCAAGGCGCTCGAAGTCGTCTGGGCAGAAGGCGCCCTGGCGCAGGGTTACGATTCCGACGCAGCGCTGATGTCCTCCTACGAGACCATCGCCGGAGACGGGAATGCAGTCTCCGAGACTGTGGGCGGAAAAGGCGATGTCGAGGCGGCCTTCGCCAATGCCGCGAAGGTGTACAAGGCGAGCTTTCGCAGCGACTACGGCTACCACGCGCAGATGGAGCCGCTGAACGCCGTGGCCAGGTTCAACGCAAACGACGGCACGCTGGAGGTGTGGGAAGGAACCCAGGCGCCGGGATCATCCCGCCAGCGGCTCGCCCAGGCGCTGGGGCTGGATACGGCGAAGGTGATTCACCATCAGCAGTATCTCGGCGGCGGCTTCGGCCGGCGCTCCATCAACGACTACACCATCGAGGCCGCACTGATTGCGCGCGCCACCCAACGTCCGGTGAAAATGATCTGGACGCGGGAAGAGGATCTGGCTTACGGCATGTTTCGCCCGCAGGCGCTGCAGTGCCTGGAGGCGGCGCTGGATGACAAGGGCCGCGTCGCGGGCTGGCGCCACTGCGTTATCGGCGACGGCGGCGGGCTGATTTACTCCGGCATCAAGCTCGACAAGTACTACCCCATCCCGAATCAGAAGATCGAGCAGCGGGGGACCTCCCACGGCATTCGCCTCAAGCACTGGCGGGCGGTGGCCCATCCCTTCAACGTGTTTGCCATCGAAGGTCTCGTG
>JAOTTL010000096.1:0-14545 GCA_029864385.1 Betaproteobacteria bacterium
GCTGCTCGTCTGCGCCACCGAGACCAAGAACGAAGACGACCTCACGCGCTATGCGGAGCAGCTCGAGCGCATCATCGGCCGGCGTAATGCCGGCGCGGCGTGCGCGCTGAAGCCAAATAGCGCAACCTGAACGAAAAGGAGAATTGCAATGGCAACCGTGACACTGGGTGGCAATGTCGTAACCGTCAACGGCAACTTTCCCAGGAAGGGCGACGCCGCGCTCGCCGCTTTGAAATAGGGAGCCGGCCTCGACTCACGACTCAAGGTTCCTCGTGCTGATCTTCGAGCGCTCACGATCCGGCCGCAAGGCCGGGGCTCAGATGTCCGCGGACCCGGCGCATTCAGGCGAGATCTCCGCTCGGAATCTGCGTTCGAGGGCGCCGCTGTTACCGGAGTGCTGCGAACTCGACGTCGTGCGTCACTACACGTGGCTGTCGCAAAAGAATTTCTCGATTGACACGCATTTCTACCCACTCGGCTCTTGCACGATGAAGTACAACCCCCGTGCGTGCAACGCACTCGCGATGCTGCCGCCATTCCTGGCGCGCCACCCGGCAGCGCCCGATGATACCGGGCAGGGCTTCCTGGCCTGCCTCTATGAGCTCCAGGAAATGCTCAAGCGCGTCACGGGCATGGCGGAAGTGAGCCTCGCGCCGCTGGCAGGGGCGCAGGGCGAGTTCACCGGGGTGGCGATGATCCGTGCCTATCACGACTCGCGCGGCGACGCCGCGCGGCGCGAAATCCTCGTCCCGGACGCCGCGCACGGGACGAATCCGGCCTCAGCGGTGATGTGCGGCTATGCGGTGCGCGAGATCCCGACCGACACCGAGGGCAACGTCGACCTGGCTGCGCTGCAGGCCGCGGCAGGGCCGCGGACGGCGGGACTGATGCTTACCAATCCGTCCACGCTGGGGGTCTTCGAGCGGCACATTCTCGATATGGAGCGGATCGTGCACGAGGCGGGCGGCCTGCTCTATTATGACGGCGCGAACCTCAACGCGATTCTCGGTGAAGCAAAACCCGCCGACATGGGTTTCGACGTGATCCATATCAACTTGCACAAAACCTTCTCGACGCCTCACGGCGGCGGCGGGCCGGGTGCAGGCCCGGTAGGCGTGAACGAGAAACTCTCGCCGTTCCTGCCGCTGCCATTCGTTGCCGAGCGCAAGGGGGACTACCGCCTGCTCGGCGAGCGTGACCGGCCGCTGTCGATCGGGCGACTCGGCGCGCAACTGGGAAACGCGGGCGTGCTGCTACGCGCCTACGTTTACGCCCGGATGCTCGGGGCGAAGGGAATGCGGCGCGTCGCGCAGTTCTCTACGCTCAATGCCAACTACCTGATGGTGGAATTGCGGAGAGCGGGCTTTGAGATTGCCTTTCCCCAACGGCGCGCGAGCCATGAGTTCATCATTACCTTGCGGCGACTGAAAGAAGAGACCGGCGTCACCGCTCTGGATGTTGCGAAACGTCTCTTGGACAAGGGCTTCCACGCCCCCACCGTTTACTTCCCGCTGTTGGTGCCGGAATGCCTGCTGATCGAGCCGACCGAGACCGAGTCAAAACAGACGCTCGATGCTTTCGTCGCGGCCATGAGGGAAATCCTCGCCGAGGCGAAGGACGACCCCGGGCTGCTCAAGACCGCACCTCATACGACCCCAGTGCGCCGCCTCGACGATGCCAAGGCGGCACGCCTACTCGATCTCGCCTGGAAACCCGGCGGCGCGCAGTGAACAGTGAACAGTAAACAGTAAACAGTCAACGGAACGGGCGGCTGAGCTGCTCTCTACCATTCACCGTTTACTGTTTACCCCGCCGTTGGACGGCGACTGGAACCATGAGAAATCAGCACAAAGGCAAGACCGGCCTCACGCGAATCTGGATTGCATTGCTCTATTCGCTCGACGGTTTCGCCGCCGCATTCCGTCACGAGCACGCCTTCCGCCAGGAAGTCCTGCTCGCACTCGTTCTCGTGCCCATTGCGCTCGCCGTTCCCGCATCGGGCACAGGCAAGGCTGTGATGGTGGCGAGCGTGTTGCTGGTGCTGATGGTCGAGCTGCTCAATTCCGCGATTGAAGCAGTCACCGACCGTGTCTCGCTCGAGGACCACGTCCTCGCCAAGCGCGCAAAGGACATGGGGAGCGCGGCAGTGATGCTCTCCCTCATCAATGTCCCGACGGTCTGGCTCCTTGTGCTTTTCGCCTGACCCGACACGGTTTACCACTTACGCTCCGCTAGTGACGGCTCACCAGTCACGCTTCATTTCTTAAGTGCGTCGCGAATCTCGCGCGATCGCGATGCTATAATCCGGCGCCCTATCCAAGGAAAAAGATGCGCACGCTAATCTGCGGTTCCATTGCCTACGACACCATCATGGTGTTCCGGGATCGCTTCCAGAACCACATCCTGCCCGACCAGCTGCACATCCTGAACGTAGCGTTTCTGGTGCCGGACATGCGGCGCGAGTTCGGCGGCTGTGCGGGGAACATCGCTTACACGCTCAAGCTTCTGGGCGGTGACCCCCTCATCATGGCCACCGTTGGAGACGACGACGAGCCTTACTCCTACCGTCTGAAGAAGCTGGGCTTGTCGCAGGAACACGTGCGCAAGGTTGCGGATACCTTCACGGCGCAGGCGTTCATCACCACCGACCTCGACGACAACCAGATCACCGCGTTTCACCCCGGGGCGATGAACCATTCCCACGAGAACCACGTGCGCGACGCGAACAGTGTCAAGCTCGGTATCGTCGCACCGGACGGGCGCGAGGGCATGCTCCAGCACGCCCGGGAGTTTCACGCGGCCGGCATCCCCTTCGTGTTCGATCCCGGCCAGGGACTGCCGATGTTCAACGCCGACGAGCTCAACGAGTTCGTGAAGATGGCGAGCTTCGTAGCGGTTAACGACTACGAGGGCCAGCTGCTTCAGGAGCGCACCGGCAAAAAGCTCGAAGAACTGGCGCAGCAGGTGCAGGCGTTGGTCGTGACGCTCGGCGCGCGCGGCTCGCTCATCCTGGCGGACGGCCGGCGCATCGAGATTGCCGGCGTCAAGGCGGAGGTGGTGGCGGACCCGACCGGCTGCGGCGATGCGTATCGGGCGGGGTTACTCTACGGCATCGCTGCCGGCTTCGATTGGCCGACCACCGGTCGGCTCGCCTCGCTGCTCGGCGCCGTCAAGATCGCCCAACGGGGCGCGCAGAATCATCAATTCTCGCGTGACGAAATCGTCGAGCGCTACAAGGAGCAGTTTGGAAGCAGGCCCTGGTGAGCGGGGGGGCTGCTTGAGCCAGCTAATGGGCCGGATGTATGAATTGGGTCGCTCGTCCGCTGCCCGGAAGGCACGGGCCAAGGATGAGCGGCATCCCTTTGCCCGTCGCGGCGTGGCAGCAGTCTATTCCTCGTGCGCCTTACCATTCATCTCCGCGCAGTCGCACTGAATCAGCTGTCGATCTTCCAGCCGCAGCGCGCTGAGCTTCCGGCCCCACACGCACCCGCTGTCGAGGCATACAACGTCGTCGCGCACCAGCAGGCCGAGCGCCGCCCAGTGGCCGAAGATGACCCGGGTGTCGTGGCTGGCGCGAGCGGGCGCGTCGTACCACGGCACGTAGCCCGCCGGCGCGTTCGCGAGCCCCAGCTTGTGGCTGAACTGCATGGTTCCGTCGGCAGTAACCAGACGCATTCGCGTCATCGCGTTGACGATGATGCGCAGCCGGTCGTAGCCCGCCAGCTCGTCGCGCCAGCGCGCCGGCTGATTGCCGTACAGGTTACGGAGGAACTCGGCGCACGCCGGGCCGCGAAGTGCCGCTTCCGTCTCGCGCGCGAGCTCGAGCGCGCGGTCGATGCTCCATTGCGGAAGCAAGCCGGCGTGCACCATCGCGTAGCCGCCCTCTGCGTGCATCAGGTTCTGCCGGCGCAGCCAGTGGAGCAGCTCCTCCCGATCGGGAGCGCCCAGTATGTCGCCAAAGGTGTCGCTCGCGTGGCCCTTGTGTGCGCCTTCTGCGACCACCAACAGCGACAGGTCGTGGTTGCCGAGCACCGTGACCGCGCAGTCGCCGAGGCCTTTCACGAAACGCACGGTTGCAAGCGATTGCGGTCCGCGGTTCACTAGATCGCCGACGAACCAGAGGCGGTCGCGGCGCTCGTCATAGCCGCAGCGCTGGAGCAGACGCATCAGCTGGTCGTAGCAGCCTTGGACGTCGCCGATTGCGTAAGTCGCCATTGCTCGAGGGTGTGACCCGTGACTTGTGATCCGTGACCCGAGGCGGGTCGCTTCGCTACAAGCAAAAAAGGCGCAGCACGCGCCGCGCCGATCGAATCACGAATCACGGATTATTTGCCGAGGCTCAACATGTAATCTACCGCTGCCTTCACATCGGCGTCGGGTAGCGTGACGTTTCCGCCCTTGGCAGGCATGGCGCCTTTGCCTTTGAGGGCGCTCGTATAGAGGTGATCCTGGCCCATCTTGAGTCGCGACGCCCACGCCGACTTGTCGCCGGCCTTGGGCGCGCCGGCGATACCCGCGGCATGGCACGTCATGCAAGCTTTCTCGTAAACCGCCTGGCCTTTGGCTGGATCGGCCTGCGCCGTTGGGGCGGGCGCCGGGGCGGCTGCGGGGGCCGGCGCAGGCGCCGCCGCGGTGGGCGAGGCAAGCGCCGCCTTGGACGCCGGCGCTTTCCAGTCCGCCCCGGCGGCGTTTGCCATGTAGACGACGGCGCGCGCGAATTCGGTATCGGTCAGATTAGGATTGCCTCCCCGCGGGGGCATCTGGCGTACGCCTTTCATAGCGTCGGCTGTCAGCCTCTCCTGGCTTTTCGCGATGAGCTTTGCCCACGCGGCCCGGTCGCCGAACTTTGGAGCGTTGAGCACGCCGCTCGAATGACAGGCGGCGCACACCGCCTCGTAGACTTCCTTGCCGCTCTTCTCCGCGCCCGACGCGCCCGACTCGGATACGACGACGGCGCCGACCGGCTGGAGGCGTTTGGCGATCGCCTCCTCCGACATGCCAGGATTGTTCTTGCTGTAGTCGCCGCCAGTAACAAGCGATACAAGTATCGCGATCAGCCCCACGGGGATCGCGAAGGCGAGCGCCATGACGACGATGAGCTGCCGCGTCGTCTTAATCGGCGAGAAATGTTCTTCGACGTGGATCTCGGACATGGAAAGTCTCTGGGACAGGCACGAAAGGCGCTCATTATAACGAAACGCTCCAGCCGATAAAACCTTGAATTCCGGGGCGTTAGCGCATAGATGCTATGTTAGAATCCGCCCCGGACGCGCCCGTAGCTCAGAGGATAGAGTGTTGGCCTCCGAAGCCAAAGGTCACAGGTTCGAATCCTGTCGGGCGCGCCATTATTGCGCATGCCGAACAACAAACCGTACGACGCGCTGATCGTTGGTGGCGGTCACAATGGCCTTACGTGTGCCTGTTATCTCGCCGGCGCAGGTCTCAAGGTCAGGGTCCTGGAGCGCCGCGCCGTTATCGGCGGGGCGGCGATCACCGAGGAGTTTTTCCCGGGATTCCGAAATTCCGCGGCGGCCTACACCGTAAGCCTGCTCCACCCCAAAGTGCTGCGCGAACTGCGGCTCGCCGAGCACGGGCTGGAAATCGTCGAGCGGCCCGTCGCCAACTTCCTGCCGCTTTCTGAACGCGAATACCTGAAGGTCGGCGCATCGCTTGCCGCGACGCAGGCCGAGCTCCGCCGCTTCTCGGTGCGCGATGCCGAACGGCTTCCCGCGTATTACGAGTTGCTCGAGCGCGCCGGCGGAGCATTACGCGAGCTGACGCTGGAGACTCCGCCCAACGTCGGAGGCGGCGCGAGCGACCTTTTCGCCGTGTTGCGCGCGGGCAACTCCCTGCGCAAGCTCGACATGCACACGCGGCGGGACCTCCTGGACTTTCTAACCAAGAGCGCGGGGGATCTGCTCGACAGCTGGTTCGAGACCCATGCCATCAAGGCCGCTTTTGGTTTCGACGCGATCGTCGGCAACTTCGCGACGCCTTATGCGCCCGGTACCGGTTACGTGCTGCTGCATCACGTTATCGGCGAAGTGAACGGCAAGCGCGGCGCCTGGGGGCACGCCGTGGGCGGGATGGGGGCCATTACTCAAGCGATGGCGCAGGAGGCCGAACGCCGCGGCGTGGAGATCACCACGGAATGCGAGGTGGCGAAGGTCGTGGTGGACGAACGCGGCGCGCAGGGTGTGCAGCTCCCCGATGGCCGTGTCATGGAAGCGCGCTGCGTCGTGGCAAACGTGAACCCGAAGCTCCTGTTTCAGCAGCTGCTGGATCCAAACGTGCTGGACGCCGACTTTCTGGAACGCATCCGCGCCTACAAATGCGCGTCCGCGACATTCCGCATGAACGTGGCGCTCGCCGAGCTGCCCGAGTTCACCTGTTTGCCGGGCAGTGAGGTGCAGGAGCATCATCAGGCCGGCATCATTATCGCGCCCTCGCTCGCGTACATGGAGCAGGCCTACTTCGATGCGCGCACTTACGGTTGTTCCCGCGCGCCGATAGTGGAAATGCTCATCCCTTCCACGGTGGACGACAGCCTTGCGCCGCCCGGCCAGCATGTCGCGAGCCTTTTCTGCCAGCATTTTTCTCCTGAATTGCCCGGCAACCTGCAATGGGACCATGTGCGGGAAGATGCAGCTGACTTTGTCATCGATACCGTGACCAAGTACGCCCCCAACTTCAAGAGCGCGGTGATCGGGCGCAAGATCCTCTCGCCGCGCGACCTCGAGCGCGACTTTGGGCTGGTCGGCGGCGATATTTTCCACGGCACGCTGACGCTCGACCAGCTCTGGAGCGCGCGACCGGTGCTGGGCCACGCGAACTACCGCGCGCCGGTGCACGCGCTTTATATGTGCGGCGCTGGGACTCACCCCGGGGGAGGGGTGAGCGGCATACCAGGGCACAACGCTGCGCGGGAAATCATCCGCGATTTCCGGTGGGGCAAGCTGAATGGTAAGCACCGTAGAAAGGCGTGACGGGTGAGCGGACGCGCCCGCGGCCTCCGCTTCCTGCTCCTTGCGCTAGCGCTGGTCGCGGGCTGTGGCGACAGCGTCCCGCAGCTACCCCGCCTGGGGGCGAACGATGTCGTCGTGGCGTTCGGCAATAGCCTGACCTACGGTACCGGCGCGCGTGAGCAAGAGAGCTATCCGGCCGTGCTCGCTCAGCTGATCGGCCGGCCCGTCGTGCGCGCGGGCGTGCCGGGGGAGGTAACTGCGCAAGGGTTGCGGCGACTGCTTTCGGTCATCGATGAGCACCAGCCGCGGCTCGTGATCGTCTGCTTGGGCGGCAACGACATGTTGCGCAGGATCGGCGATGGGGAGATCAAGCGGAACCTGGGCGACATGCTGAAAGTGTTGAACAAACGGGGGATTGGCGCGGTGCTGGTCGGTGTGCCGAAACCGGCGCTGGTGACGAGCGCGCCCGGGTTCTATGCCGAGTTGGCGCGCGAATTCGGCGTGCCCTATGAGGGTAAGATCGTGACCAGCGTGCTCTATGCTGCCGACATGAAGGCCGATCCGATCCATCCCAACGCGAAGGGCTACCGCAGGATGGCCGAAGCGCTCGCGGAGCTCCTCAAGCAGGCTGGTGCGATCTGACGTTCCACCGGATTCACGGGATTCGCCTGGTCGTGTCGATGGTTGCAATCCCGTCGATCCATTAAGAATTTCCGCATGAGTTCAATCGATCGACCGCTGTCGCCGATTCGGCTGATACTTCTGATGTGTGGTGCGGAAATTTTCAGCATGTCCGGCTTCGCGGCCTACACGACGCTGCTGCCGGCGTTGCAGCGGGAGTGGGCGCTCTCCAACTCGGAAGCGGGGCTCATCAGCGGCATTTTTTTCGCCGGTTACGTCGTCGTCACACCGGTCCTCACAAGCCTCACCGACCATGTGGATGCGCGGCGCATCTACCTGTTCGCCTGCCTGCTGTCCATGCTCGGCGCGGCGGGGTTCGTGTTCCTGGCAGATGGGCTCATCACCGCATTGTTCTTCCAGTTCCTGATCGGTGCGGGGCTCGGGGGCAGCTATATGCCCGGACTCAAGATGCTCACCGACCAGCTCGAGGGCTCGTTACAGTCACGCGGCGTGGCGTTCTACACGTCGACCTTCGGGATCGGGTCGAGCATTTCGATCTACCTGTGCGGGTTGATCGGGGGCGCCTTCGGCTGGCATTCGGCGTTCGTGTTCGGCGCGGTGGGTCCGGTGCTGGCGGCGTTTCTCGTCAACGTCTTCATGCCGCGCGGGCGCACACGCTCTGCGGATCACCCGCCGCAGGCACTGCTCGATTTCCGGCCGGTGCTGAAAAATCGCGCGACCCTCGCTTACGTTGCCGGCTACTCGGCGCACAACTACGAACTCTTCGGCCAGCGCAGCTGGATGGTCGCATTCCTCGTGTTCACAGCCTCCCTGCAACCCGCCGATGCGCCGATGCTGATCAGCGCAGCGACGCTTGCGGCGATCATCAACATGCTCGGGCCGGTCATGAGCATCAGCGGCAACGAGCTCGCGCTGCGCTTCGGGCGCACGCGCGTGATCTTCACCTTCATGACCGCGTCGGGCCTGGTCGCATGCGTGCTCGGCTATACGGCGGCGCTGCCGTGGATTCTGGTGTTTCTGCTGATGGGGGTCCACTACGGGTTGATGCTGGGAGATTCGGCGGCGCTGACGGCCGGAGCGATCGCCTCCGCTCATCCCGACCAGCGTGGCGCTAGCATGGCGGTTTACTCCTTCGTGGGCTTCAGCTCGGCATTCTTTGCGCCGCTCATCTTTGGCGTCGTGCTGGACCTCGCCGGCGGGAACCGTAATCTTATCGGGTGGGGGCTGGCCTTCGCGAGCATCGGAATTTTTGGCGCCCTTTCCCCAATCGTGCGCTGGCTCTACCGAATGCGTAGAATTCGTGGTGTGTGATGGGCAATGGGTAAGAAGTGCTGCGTGATGGGTGATGAGTGATGGGTGTTGAGGCAAACCGCCATAAATCAAACTTCCACACTCATGCTCTGCATGACTCACTAGAAGCTATCTCAAGAACAATACAGCCACGGAACCACACAGAAATCGTTGTCACTACAGCGGACTTCCCGGGTCCAGTCTTCGTCCGTGTAATTCCGTGTGATTCCATGGTTGATGATCTTCCTGTTTCAAGGAAATTTTGAGACCGGCTTTAGTCACGAGTCAACGGTCACGCAAACATGGAATTGGTAGAAGGCATCCGCAAGATCGGTTTTCGCCGCTGGTACGAGCGGCAGCTGCTCCAGAGCCATCTCTATCTGGCGAGCGCGCTACTGTGCCTCGTTGCCGTCCTGGCGGCCCTGGAAGGATTCCATTCACGTGAAGTGTCTTTCGATTTTTTCATCGGTCTGGTCGGGATCCTGGTGGGCGGCGCCATCGGCAGCTGGGCGTTCCTGCGCTATATCCGGATGCTGGTCGCCGCGCAGTACGCCGCCGACCGGTCGGTCTGCGCGAAGTGCAAGACGTACGGCGTGCTCGAGGCCACCGGATCTCCCATGCATGCGGGCAGCCAGGATGCCGACGTGGAAATCGCGCCAACGCGCGTGCGTTGCCGCAAATGCGCCAATGAATGGACGATCGAGTAAGGCGCCGGTGTGACCCGACGCTTCGCCTATGTCGCCAGAATCTGCCAGGCGAGCGTGATCTGGCAGCCAAAGCCGACGGCGAACGCGAGGGTGCGCAGCCAGGGCCCCGCGAAGGTGTAGGCGATCAAATGCGCGAGGCGTGCCCAGAGGTAGACGACGCACGCCGTTGCAGTGGCATCGTTGCTGACGCCCAGCGCGGGGGCTGCCAGCACCAGCGCGGCGAATACCACCAGGTTCTCGACCGCATTCGCGTGCGCCGCCTTCAGGGCAGCGGTCTCGCCCGTTTCGTTGCCTGTTCTTCGAGCAGTTGCAGCACGGCAACCTCATCGCGGCGCAGCGCAGCCGGGGCGCGCCGCCGGCGCGCCCGGCGAGGGTCGGGACGCTCCGGAAGTCGGGCGGTCAGGCCCTGGAGATAGGCTTCTTGCAGCGCAGGATGGATATAGTATTTACGGCAAACGGCGCGTGTATTGCCGAGGCGCTCCGCAACGGTATCGATGGCCTGCAGGATGTTCTGCTTGGCCTGGCGCCGGCTTGGCGCCGGACCGATCTCGCGCAATTCGCGCGCGGCGAGCATGGTGCCGGCCCAGGTGCGGAAATCCTTGGCCGTAATATCGCGGCCGGTGATCTCGCGCAGGTAAGCATTGACATCGTCCGATGAGATGGTCTGGCGTTTGTCCTGGGCGTCGAGATACTGAAACAGTTCCTGTCCCGGCAGGTCCTGGCAGCGCTGCACGATGCGGGCGAGGCGGCGATCGCTGATGGCCACGGTATGGTTGATTCCGCTCTTGCCGCGGAAGCTGAAGCGCAACTTTGTTCCTCTGACCTGAACGTGCCGCCCCCGCAGCGTGGTGAGCCCATAGGAGCGGTTCTCGCGTGCGTACTCGTCGTTGCCTACACGGATCAGCGTCTTGTCGAGGAGGAGCACGACAGTGGCGAGGATCTGCCGGCGCGTGAGATCGGGTGCGAGCAAGTCGCGTTCGACCTGCTCGCGGACCGTGGGCAGGATTTCGCTGAACTCGAGCACGCGGCGGAACTTTGACTGGTCGCGCGCCGCGCGGTAGGTCGGATGGTAGCGATACTGCTTGCGTCCGCGGGCATCACGCGCCGTTGCCTGGATATGGCCATTGGGATCCGCGCAGATCCAGACATCGGTCCAGGCCGGCGGGATCGCGAGGGACTTGATGCGTTCGCGCACGGCGCGGTCGGTGATACGGGCGCCCGCTGGTGTTTGGAACGCCCAGCCTTTGCCCGCGCGCCGGCGGCGGATTCCCGGCGTGCCGTCCGTGACGTAGCGCAGTCCGGCGCGCGTTGCCGCGTTGCGATGCTCTTGGACGCGGGAAGAGGTCAAAGGGGAGGGCTCCCGTGGTGCATCAGGGGAAAACGCCGCCCGACGGCGCGCGACAAGTGCCGGCGCGGGAGCACAAAGGCTGCTCGATGTGAAGCCGCTGCGTAACGATGGCGCACATTATGACAGCGGAGTTGTCGGGACGAAACGCTGGCACTGCCAAAGTGTGCCCCCTCAACGCAGGCGCGATGAGCCTGGACAGCTGATGACGGCGGCCGTGATGGGCGACGCGAGGGCTCCGCCCCGACACTGCGCGCGTCGCCTTTGCGGGCCCCGGTTCTCCTCCATCGCCCGGAAAGGCCACCGGATGTCTTGATTGCCCGCTTGATCTTTGCGATCAACGCGGACGGACGCCGGTGTAGTACTGCGGCCAGCGCTCGAGGACGGCGGGTGAATCGTCCTTGTAGACGTGACAGGAATTGAGCTGGTAGGGCCTTTTCGTGACCGGCTTGCCGGCGTTGCGGGCCTCGCGGGCGCGGCCCGTGGCCTGAAATGCGGTGGTGCCCAGTGGGCCGAGCAACTCGACCAGGTGCGTGCAGCCCTTGACGCCACCGACGCGTTCGGCGATCGCCCTGCGCCAACCGGGTCCGATCGTGACACCTGCCAGCGTCTTGAAGTTGCGCACGACGTCGCCGCAGACGGGATAAGGGCCGTCATCGGTCTTCGCCTCGATCGCGTGAATCTTCATATCGAGATCGATGGTGACCCGGACCCACATGTTGTGCACCGGTTCGCCGGGCTGGCGCTCGCGTCCGCCCATGCGGCGGGTGTGAACGTAGGTCTTGGTGTCGACGAGATGCGCTTCGATGTCCCATAACCCATCCTCGCGCTCGTAGCCTTTGCATTCAATAGCGCGCGTGTGCATGAGCTTGCGCGCAACGGGTTGGCTCAACGGCATGGTGGTCTCCAGCTACTTTCCGGCGCGCGCAGCAGCGGCAATGCGGCGCTGTTGCGCGCGCTTCAGGGATTCGAGCTTGTTTTCAGCGGAATACTCTGTCCACCCCGTGATTTCGGCTGCCGCGCGGTAGCAGCCGCGGCAAAACCGGGTTTCGGGGTCGAGGATGCAAGTATTGTTGCACGGCGAGGCAACGTCGTCGGCGAATGCCATCAGGCGGCTCTTGAGCGCGCGGCGAGTGCCCGTGCGGCCCTGGAATAGGTCGGGCGTCCCAGCACACCGCAGATGTAGTCGCCGGCGGCGATGAGTTTGGTCATATCCACGCCGGTCTCGATACCTAGTCCGTCGAGCAGGTAAAGCACATCCTCGGTCGCGACATTCCCGGTCGCGCCTTTGGCGTAGGGGCAGCCGCCGAGACCGGCGACGGAGGAGTCGAAGACGCTCACCCCGCATTCGAGCGCGGCATAGGTGTTGGCGATGGCCTGCCCGTAGGTGTCGTGGAAATGTCCGGCGAGACGCTCCACCCGGATGTGCTTCATCACCGCCTCGAACACTGCGCGTGTCTTGCCCGCCGTGCCTGCGCCGATCGTGTCGGCAATCGTGATCTCGTAGCAGCCCATCCCGTCGAGCGCCTGCGCGATGCTGACGACCGCTTGCGGGCGGACTTCGCCCTCGTAGGGGCAGCCAAGGCAGACCGAGATGTCGCCGCGGACCCTGAGACCACGCGCGCGTGCTTCCCGCGCCACTTCGGTAAAACGGGCGAGCCCCTCGGCGATAGAGCAATTCGTGTTCTTTTGCGAAAAGGCCTCAGTCGCTGCAGCAAACACCACGACCTCCTCGCACCCGGCGGCGAGCGCTGCCTCAAGGCCCTTCCGGTTGGGCACGAGCACCGGAAAGCAGACCCCGGCCTTGCGGCGGATCGCCGCCATTACCTGCGCGTTGTCCGCCATCTGCGGCACCCACTTGGGCGAGACGAAGGCAGTCGCTTCGATGTACCTGAGCCCGGCGTCCTGCAGGCGGTGTATGAGCTCGACCTTCGCCTCGGTGGGCACCGGCACCGCTTCGTTCTGCAGCCCATCACGCGGGCCGACCTCAACCAACTTCACTCGTTTCGGCAATGTCATCGGGTTTCTTTTCTCGATTTATCCGAGGCCGCAGTGGCCCAGGACGGCTTGCGCTTTTCCAGGAACGCGCCCAGTCCTTCCTGCGCTTCGGGGGTAGTGCGCAGCTCGGCGATGCGCTGTGCGGTCTTCTCGGCCACGGCGTCGTCGATCGGAGCGGCAGCGATCTCCGGAATGAGTTTCTTGATCGCGATCACGGCGCGCGGACCGCTCGAGTAGAGCTGCGCCAGCATGCGGCCGACCTGTGCGGTCAGCTCGGGCTCCTCACAGATGTCGTGCAGGAGCCCCATGCGATAGGCCTCGGCCGCGTCGAATTCCTCGCCCGACAGCATGTAGCGGTGCGCCATCCGCTCGCCCATCGCGGCGATGACGTAGGGGCTGATCATGGCCGGAATGATCCCCAGTTTGACCTCCGAGAGCCGGAATGTCGCCCCGCGCTCCGCGAGGGCGATATCGCAAGCCGAAATCAGTCCCACCCCGCCGCCGCGCACTGCTCCGCGCACGCACGCGATCGTCGGCTTCTCCAGCATGTAAAGCGTTTGCAGCATGAGCGACGTCGCACGGGCCAGCTCCAAATTCTGCTCGCGCGAATAGTTGGCGCTTCGCTTCATCTGCTCGATGTCTGCGCCGGCGCAAAAGTTCTTGCCCGCCCCGGATAAAACGATCGCCCGCACATCGGTGCGGGATTCGAGCTGGCGCAGCGTCGCGGTCAGCGCGTCGACCATCTCCGCGTCGAAGGCGTTATGGACTTCGGGGCGATTAAGGACGACCGTGACGTTGCCGTTGGCGTCGATCTGCGAGAGAACCTTGGGGTTCATGACAGCGTGCAGTGCGAGATTCCGGCCCTCATTATAGCTGTCTCAAGAAGCGTGAATTGTGAATGGTGTGATGTTGCGCGAAAGCGGTCGGAATCATTGAAGCTCGCGGATCTCGGCATCGTAGGCGGCACGCGCCGTGTGGTCGAAGCAGGCAAAGATGATTTCTTGCGGCAACGCATTGGAAGCGAGGAAGCTAGCGCACTCCCGCACCGCTATCTTCGCCGCTTCCTGCAACGGATAGCCATAGGCGCCGCAGCTGATGGCCGGAAAGGCAATGGTGCGCAGATGGTGCGCGGCGGCCAACTTGAGGCTTTCGCGATAACACGAAGCTAGGAGCGCCGGCTCATCACGCTGGCCCCCGCTCCAGACGGGGCCGACTGTATGTATCACATGCCGGGCGGGCAGTTTGTAGCCCTTCGTGATCTTGGCGTGTCCCGTCGGGCAGCCGCCCAGCGTGCGACATTCGGTGAGCAGGTCCGGCCCCGATGCGCGGTGGATCGCACCGTCCACCCCGCCGCCGCCGAGCAGCGTCGTGTTTGCGGCGTTGACGATCGCGTCCACGTCCAGCGTCGCGATGTTGACCTGCCGGGCTTCGAGTCTCGTTCGCATTCGCTCACTCGTGTTCAAAGTTCCAAGTTCGATGCGGGGAACTTCGTAAACCGCTGTCGGCCGACTTTGCTGGAACCTGGAACCTGGAACCTGGAACCTGGAACCTGGAACCTGGAACCTGGAACCTGGAACCTGGAACGTTGAACCTTGAAC
>JAOTTL010000097.1:0-14532 GCA_029864385.1 Betaproteobacteria bacterium
CGCGCATGCCGGGATTACCCGCGCGCCAGTGATTGGCCGGCAGCCACGGGCAGTAGAGCCGGTGGTGCCGCGCAGCCGAGCCGAAATCCCAGACATACGGATCGCCATTGCCGGTGAGCAGACAATAACGGATCAGCTTGTCGCGCGCCCACTCGCCGATGACGGTCGAAGAGATGTAGCGGATGTTGTATTGGTCGAACACGAGCAGCGCACCCAAGCCCGATTTCGCGAGTGCAGTGCGCGTACGCGCGAGCCGGTAGTCGTGGAGCCGCCGGAAATCCACGCGCTCCTCGAAGTCCACCTGCATCCGACCCGGGGCCTGCAGCGGGCGGTCCCAGCGGTGCTGCGGATCGGGATGCTCGATCATCGCTTCGGCGAGCGTTTTTCCGCGGCGTCCCCGTTTCGGATTGATCGCGGAGGCCTTGATGACCTTCGGCTCCGCTCTTCTCTTTGCCATATCGTGCTCCTCGCAACAATGCCGGGTATCAGGCGACCTTGCGGTTCGGGAAAATCTGCGGCCTGAGCGTTGGATGGCACGCCCTGTACTTCGGGGCGTACGGCGTCTCGGCGCCGAGCTCCTCGGCTGCGTGCCACGCAAAGCGCGGGTTCCACATCGCGCCGCGCGCAAGGCAAACAAAATCGGCCTTGCCGCTGGCGATGATGTCCTCGCAGAGCCGCGGGCTCGTGATGAGGCCCACAACCATAGTCGGGATGTCCGCCTCCTTGCGGATGCGCTCCGCGAAGGGCGCGTTGTAGCCTGGCGCAAAAGGTACCTGCTGGCGCGCGTCGAGCCCACCGCTGGAGCAGTCCACGTAGTCGCAGCCGAGCTTCTTCAATTCGCGTGCGAACACGACCGACTCCTCGATGTTCGAGCCCCCCTCGACCCAGTCGACTGCCGAAATGCGCGCGCCCATTGGCTTGTCCGAAGGCCATGCCGCCCGCATCGCGGCGAACGCCCGCAGCGGGAAGCGCATGCGGTTCTCGAGGCTCCCTCCGTATTCGTCGGTGCGGTGGTTAGAAAGGGGCGAGAGAAACTGGTGGATGAGATAGCCATGTCCCCCGTGCATCTCGATCAGGTCATATCCGATCCGCAGCGCTCGTTTCGTGGACTCGGCAAAGGCGTTGACGATGCGCTCGACGTCGGCCTGGGTCATCGCGCGCGGCGCAGGCCAGTCGGGCGCGTAGGGCAGCGCCGAGGGAGCGATCGTCTCGAAGGCGCCTTCCTCGGGCTTGAGCGGCTTTCCGCCCGCAGCGGGCAGCTGAGTCGAGCCCTTGCGTCCCGCGTGGGCGAGCTGCAGCCCGAGCTTCGCGACCCCGTACTTCCGGCAAAAATCGATGACCCGCTTCATTGCCGCTTCGTGCGCGTCGGAGTACATCCCGGCGCACTTCAGCGTGATGCGGCCCTCCGGACTCACATTGGTCATTTCGGTCATCACCAAGCCCCCCGCACCGAGCGAGAACTGTCCGAGGTGCATCAGGTGCCAGTCAGTGGCCGACCCGTCTTCGGAGTTGTACTGGCACATCGGTGATACCACGATGCGGTTCGCAAGCTCGAGCTCGCGCAATTTGATCGGTGAAAAAAGGGCACTAGCCATGTCGGTCCTCTCTTGAGCGGTTGGTCAATGCGGATGCGAGATCAGGAGATATCCAGTATCACGTGACCCATCTTGTCCCCCGACTCCAGTAACTCGTGCGCAGCAACGATTTTGCCCAGCGGGAAACGCGCCGCGATTGCGAATTTCGGGCGGCCGGTCGCGATCCAGCGCGCGATATCGGCCAGCGCGCGTTCCTTGGCCGCACGCGGGAGGGTATAAACGAACACCATCCGCAGCGTGAAGTTTAACCGCATGAGGTCATAGAAGGGCAATTTCGGCTCGGGCGCCTTCATAGAGGCATAGGTGGCGACCACCGCGTCCGGGCGCAGCGCCTTGACATAAGCCGACAGGTTGGCGCCGAATTCGACATCGACGACGCGATCGATACCCGCTCCGCCGGTCAGCTCGCGCAAGCGCGCACCGAGATCCTCGGTCCGATAGTTGATAACCGCGTGGGCGCCGGCCCTTTTCACATGCGCAGCCTTTTCTCCCGAGCTGACGCTCGCGATAACGCGCGCACCGGCCCAGCGCGCGAGCTGCACGGCGTAGTGCCCCACGACGCCCGCGCCGCCGGTCACCAGGACATTTCGATTCCGAATCGGCCCATCGGAAAAGAGGCAGCGATGCGCCGTCATGACCGGAATGCCGAGGCACGCCCCCTGCTGCCAGGACAGCTTCCTGGCCAACGGCACGGCCTGGGGTGCAGGCAGCACGATGTATTGTGCCGAGGTTCCGGACGGACGCTGCCACTGGCCGTTATAGACCCATACGCGCTCGCCCAGCCGTCGTCGGGGCACGCCGGCACCGACTCGATCGATCGTGCCCGCGCCATCGCTGTTCGGAATCACCCGCGGCGGGATCACCGGCCGGCCGCCGCCGCGCGCCTTGACGTCCGACGGGTTGAGGCCCGACGCGCGCAGCCTGACGCGAACTTCCCCTTTTCCCGGCAACGGATCGGGCTGCTCGCCGACGCGCAGCACGTCGCGCGCAGGGCCATTCTGCTCGTACCAAGCTGCTAGCATGCCCCGCCTCCGGCAGACAGGCCTCGAACGATAGCCAAGGAAAATACTAAGATCAGGGAAATCCGGGCGTCTACCTTCTGTTCCTCGCCTCGCACCCGTCCAAAACCACTACAGCCACGGAAACACACGGAAGCACACGGAAAATATTGATTGATCACAGCGCGTTCTCAGCCTCAGGTGTTGGTCCGTGTAATTCCGTGTGATTCGGTGGCTAACAGGTTTTCCGGCTTCACGGGCTTGCGCAATCCCGCTCTAGCACCGGGGCGCACCGAGTTGAACCGCCATCCAGTCGGCCGTCTGATCGCGATAGCGGTACCACAGATTGTTCACGACATGGTTGCCCCCTTCGATCACATCCAGCACGCACGATCCGGATACTTCGGCGGCCAGCTTGCGAGCCTGCTCGGGTGAGGTGAGCCGGTCGCGAGTGCCGGCGACAATGTAGATCGGGCAGGTGATATTCCGGGCCACGCCGCGCAACGTCATGCGCGCCGACACCTTCCCAGCCTCCTCGAGGTTATTGCTCTTCGAGCGCACGCGGAACGCTTCGACGTTGATGACGGGGCGGCCCTCAAAGCTGGACGAGCGCTCGTAGGCACCCGACAGCGCGACACAGGCCTTGAGCCGTTTCTCGAAGGACGCGGCGCGCGGCGCGTAATACCCGCCGAGGGAAACACCCCAGACGCCAATGCGGCCCGGATCGATGTCGCTGCGTGTCTCGAGGTAATCGACCACCGCTTTCACCGGCCTCTCGTATTCGGGGCAGATCCCGAAGTCGTATTCGGCCTCGCCCTGCCCCGGCCCGTCGAACGCCAGCGTTGCGAGGCCCCGCCTGAGAAAGCGGTTTTCGTAGTCGTCCATCTCTTCCTTGGCCGAATCGAGGCCCATGCACATCACCACGACCGGCGCCCTCGTAACGCCGATCGGTTTGCGGAAATTACCGTAGAGTTGCTTGCCTTCGTACGGGATGGCGACGCGCTCGCCCGGCGGGTCGAGCAGCGGCAGCGCCTTGTTGCGGCATTCGACGGACTTCAGGTGCGCCCTGCGCAGCTGCTCCATGTCGTTCACAAAAAGGAACTTGCCGAAGTGATAACACACCGCCGCACGAGTGTAGTGCTCGCCGGCGGAGCGCTTCAACCCCTCGGCGAGCGCCTTGTTGCCGAGCACCTCGTGAATCGCCGCGCGGGCGCTCCACGCCGAGCACCAGTCTTCCCAGCGGTCGACGGCCGCCGTCACCTCCTGGAAATCGGTGAGCGGAACACCGTTGATGACGAAACGCGGCGCCCAGTGAGAAATCGCCGACTCTACGCGCGGATCCTTTTTTCCAACCGCCAGGTCCATGGTCTACGTGTCCTTTACCAAAAGGCATGAATGAGCTTTAGGTTGTCGGCGGGCCCAGCCGCCGCACAATCCAGTCCGCGGACTGCGTGCGGTAGCGGTAGATGCGGTTGTTGACGACGTGATTGCCATCCTCGATCAAGAGAAACTCGGCTGGCCCCTTTGCCTCGCGCGCGAGGCGCTCCGTGTCCTGCCACGGCACGATGCGATCAAGCTTGCCTGTGATCACGAGGAGCGGGCAGGTAATGCGCCCGGCAACGCCCTTCAAGCTCAGGCTCGCTGCGTGCTTGCGGGCCGCCTCGGGCGTATCGCGCTTCGAGCGCACCCGGAAAGTCTCGCGGGTGAGCTCTGGCAGAGTATCCCAGAGGTCGCCAAAATCGTAGGGGCCCGACAGCGCAATGCAGGCCTTGATGCGTTTTTCGAACGCGGCGGCGCGCGGCGCGTAATAGCCGCCGAGCGAAAGGCCCCATACCCCGACGCGAGCGGCATCGAGATCATCGCGGCTTTCGATGTAATCGACCACGGCCTTGACCGGTGCCTCGTAGTCGCCGCGGATCGCGAAGTCGTACTCGCCCTCGCCCTGGCCCGGGCCGTCGAAGGTGAGTGTCGCCATGCCGCGGACGAGAAAAACGCTTTCGTTGGTGTCCATCTCCTCTTTGGTCGAATCGAGCCCCATGCACAGCACGACGACCGGAGGCCGCGTCACACCCAGCGGCTTGCGCAGTATCCCGGCGAGTTGCTTTCGTTCGTACGGGATCAGCACCCGCTCGCCCGGCGGCCGGAGATGCGGCAGGGCCAGATGGCGGCACTCGACCGCCCTGGCGTGCGCGGCCTTCATCTGCTCATAGTCGAGCACATACACGAACTTGGCGAAGTGGTAGCACACTGCGGCGCGCGTCAGGTGCTCGCCAGCCGACAGCCCGAAACCTTCGCCCAGCGCCTTGCGCCCTAGTTCCTCGTGAACAGCCGCGCGCCGGCACCAAGCGCTGCACCAGTCCTCCCAATGCTCGATTGCGGCGGTCACTTCCTCGAAATCCGTGAGCGGAACGCCGTTCGAAACGAAGCGCGGCGCCCAATGCGCAATCGCTGACTGAACACGTGCGTCTGGCATTACCGTCCTTGTGCGCGCTGGTGCGCCTTAGCATAAAAACCGAGATCGAGATACTTCTCGGGGCTCGCTTTGGGCTGCCACAATCCCTCGGAGATGATCGCGACTTTCAACACTTTCGACTCGGGATCGTGCTGCGGCTGTAACAAGGCCCGCCGGAGTGAACGACGCGCTTACACAACTCATCCAAGCGAGACCCCGATTTTCTCCTCCCAGACGGTGTTCGTGCCGCCACCCCGCAACCGGCCGGTCGCTGGGCCGCAGAAACCTGATGAGAACTGCGATACTAGGGTGGGATAAACCAATCGTCAACGAGCGTTCATGCCGAATGGTGAACGGGCTGATTTTTGAGTGAGAGTGTGTATCTGCGTTTATCTGCGGTTAAAATTCAGCCCACATGGACGTGTCTTTCGCCTCCGCGGTCGTTATCCTGCTGCTGGTCGTGGATCCGGTCGGCAATATTCCGCTGTTCGTATCGCTGTTGCGCAATATCGATCCCGCGCGGCGTACCCGGGTCATCGTTCGCGAATGTGCGATCGCGTTTGCCGTGCTGCTCGGGTTCGTGTTCTTTGGCCGCTGGATCCTGGGGCTTCTGGGATTGTCGGAGCCGGCTTTGACCATCGCCGGCGGCGTGATTCTGTTCCTGATCGCCCTGCGAATGATTTTTCGCACGCCTGAGGGCGTGTTCGGCGACACCGTGGACGGTGAGCCATTCATCGTTCCGCTCGCGATCCCCTCGATAGCCGGCCCCACCGCGATAGCGACCGTCATACTGCTCGTGTCGCGAGCACCGCAGCGCCTGCCCGAGTGGATCGCCGCCGTGATCGTGGCCATGCTGATTACGCTTGCCGTTCTGGTGTTCGCCGAACGCCTCTCGAAACTCGTCGGCGAGCGCGGGCTGATGGCCTTCGAACGCCTCATGGGTCTGATACTCACCGCAATCGCCGTGGAGATGCTGTTGCGCGGTATCGAGACCTTCGTCCGCCAGCTTTGATGCCGTGGATAGTGTGAATAGTGAGCGGTGAGTGGACTGAACCCCACAACCGCGAGCTCGGCTCTTCCATTTACTATTCACTATTCACCCCTGACTGACGACGCTCAGTCAGGAACGTAGGACGCCGGAATCGGCCGCTTCCAGTACGGCGTAAAGTCAACGCGCTCCGGGGGGACGACCATGGAGGGACGCGCCTGCAGCACAGCCATGACCTCGTCGTGCAGCACCGGGTCCGCAATCCGCAGTAGACCCTGACGCTCGTACTCCTGCAACAGCGCAGCGCGAGCACCGTGAGGATCAGGCCCAACCTGCGTGAGCACAACGATTCCCCCGTACTCCTCGTACAGCGCCTTGTTCATCTTCCACATCTCGATCCACGGCGTATAGAAGGCGGCCTGTTGCGCCGGGTCCGCTGGGGGCGCTTGATCCTGCTCCGCATCGTACTGGGCCAGGCGCCGGAGGGTGGCGCGGAAATCGATTAAATGAGCGTGCTCGGCAGGGGTAAGCCCGTCGCCACTCAGCCGCTGATCGAGCTCCTCGAGCTTGCGTGCCCGCTGCGAGCGGTCCTTCGCGTCGAACTCCCGGTCGTACGCGGCCAAGTCTGCGATTTCGACCGGCGTCGCGCTAAGCCCCTTGCTCGCGATGTAGTGGGGCGCAACATGTTTCCAGATCAGGGCAAGGAGCTTGCGCGCGCGCGGTCGATCGTCCGACGCCGCTGCCAGTTCGCTCTGGGAAATGTCTGCGTTAAAGACGGTCGCCACGAGGTCCACCTCCTGCGCCGCCGTTGCGGCGCAGAGGACGCCCGCCAGTACCAGCCCGAGTGCTACTTTCACAGGCCTGATTCTAGTAACTTAACGCCTTGAAACCAAGCGTGGAATCGCGCGAACAATCCATCCGGGACATCAGCCGGACTCGAGCGCTACTTGATCCCACGGCAGTGAGCCCAACGCCTCATTGCAGTCTCCAGTTAGTCCATACTCCGCGGCGATTCGACTCGGGTCCTGAGTAATTCACAATTTCTGTGGATAACCGTGTGCGTAATCCAGCAACGCTCGCGCAAATGCGGCGAAATAACGTGCTAGCGGTTGGATTGCACAAATTTTCATCATCTCAAAGAAGGCGAGCCAGCTCGCGAATGTCGGCATTGCCACCGGACAGGACGACGCCGACGCGAGCACCACGGCAATCGACCTTGCCCTCGAACACCGCCGCCGCGCCCAAGGCACCAGTCGGCTCTACAACGAGCTTGAGACGCTCCCACAGAAAGAACATAGCGGACAGGAGTTCTGGATCGGTCACCGTCACCATGTCGCTGACGTACTCGAGCACGAGGGGGAAAGTGATTTTCCCAAGCGATGAGGTACGAGCGCCGTCAGCAATGGTGTCAGGATCCATGACCGTCTGCAGCTTCCGCGTCCGGAACGAGCGCGTGGCATCGTCGCCCGCGGCCGGCTCGACGCCGATCACCTTTGCCCCCGGCGCCAGCTGGCGGGCCGCGATCGCGCTTCCCGACAACAGGCCTGCGCCACCGCATGGCACGAACAGGTAATCGAGGAGGCCAACCTCTTCGATCAGCTCCTTGGCGGCAGTGCCCTGTCCCGCCACAATGTCTGGGTGATCGAACGAGGGCACGAGGGCGAGCCTACGCTCCCGCGCCAGGCGCTCGGCGATCGCTTCCCGCGACTCGCCGCGGTCGTAAAAGACAATCTCTGCCCCGTAGCCGCGGGTCGCATTGGCCTTCACCTGCGGTGCATCCCGCGGCATCACGATCAACGCCGGGATATGCAGCAACTGCCCCGCAAGCGCCACCGCCTGCGCATGATTGCCCGAGGAGTAGGCCACGACGCCGCGCCGCCTTTGCTCCGGAGTCAGACGCATGAGCGCGTTGTAGGCCCCGCGAAACTTGAAGGCGCCCGCACGCTGAAGGTTCTCGCACTTGAAGAACACGTGCGCGCCAGCGCGCTCGTCGACCGTATGGGAGGTAACCACCGGCGTGCGATGACAATGCCCCGCGAGCAGCCGCGCGGCCGATGCCACGTCATCGTAGCTGACAGCCAGCGCGAAACCCCCCGCAGCGGTGCTCATAGCGCGGTACTCCACGCTCCGAAAAACAGGAACAGGAGAACATCGCGCGAACGGTGGCGGGTTTGCGTCAAGCCCCGGTTCCTTGCAGATGTGGATAACTTCGGCTCCCGGCCGGGCGCAATCAGTCTCGCCAGCGGCGGTCCAGAGCGGGTAGACCCTATCACAGTGGCGGTCGACTCGTGGCCGGGGGGATGGGTGCCAGCCAATTCCGAATCGCCCCGCCCCGCGTGCCCGGCAGCGTGTCGCAAGTCACGCTTACAGGGGGTACCTGTCGAAATTTCGATACCTGGCCGTCGGACCGACCAAAAAACGTGGCCGATTCGCCGAAAAAAATCATGAACAAATCCGCATTTCAGATTGCAAAGACTTAATTAAGTTTATATAGATCAGAGAGTTGTATAGGGACCCCGTTCCTTTTGAAAGCCCTGGCATGGAAACTGCGGGAAGGAAGGGCAAGGAAGAAGTGCGACCGCGGAGAAAGCCATGATCATTTACATGGATGAGCACAGAAAAGCGAAAGCTGCCAAGCGCCCCGAGCACAGCCGCTACGACGAAGAGTTGCTGTGCGTGAACTGGAACCCCGCCATAGGAGTGATTGCGATGTCCTGCTACCAGACTGAACAGGAAATGAGCCCGCAGCTTCCCGAAGATTTCGCGAGCGCCGACGTCAAGGCGTTCCTCGACCGGGTCTACGCCCTCGCGACCCAGGTCTAGACGAACAGTCTCCCCCGGAGGCGGGCCGTGCCCTTGTGGCCGGTCCGCTTTTTTTTGCTCGTTCACCGTTCACCGACATTAGGCCAGCGCGGAAATCACCTTGTCGCGCGTAAACGGCAGATCGCGCAGCCGCGCACCCATCGCATTGAATACCGCGTTCGCAATGGCCGAGGCAGTAGGACCCTGGGCCCCCTCGCCCGCACCCAGCGGCGGCAACTCGGGCCGGTTGATTATCGTCACTTCGACGTGCGGGATCTCCTCGAAGGTCAATATGGGGTAATCGTCCCAGGTCTGCGTGAGCACCCGCTCGCGGTCGAACTGCACGGCCTCCTTGAGCGCCCAGCTCACGGTCTGAATGAGTCCGCCCTCGGTCTGATTGATGAGACCGTCGGGGTTGATCACCAGCCCGGCATCGATCGCCGCCCACGCTCGCTTCACGCCAATCTCGTTGCCGACATCCACTTCGACGATGACCGCGACGTAGCACGCTCCGTTCTTGTAGCGGGCGAAGCCGACCCCGCGGCCGCGTGAGCCGTCCCCCTTCTCCCCCTTCTTCCACCCTGCCTTCGCCGCGACCATTTCGATGACCGCACGCGCGCGGGGATCCTTCAGGTGCCGCAGCCGGAATTCGACGGGATCCGCGCCCGCCGCCGCCGCCAGCTCATCCATGAAGGACTCGATCGCAAACACGTTCGCTGTGGCGCCGAGCGCGCGCATCGCGGATACACGCAGCGGCATGCGCTTGATCAAACGATTGGTGACGCGCTGGTTCGGGAACTCGTAGATCGGAATCGCATTGCGATGACTGCCGCCACCCGGCAGCGGCGGATTGCGCGGCGGTGAGGGCTCGTGCGGCTGCGCAAGGTGCCAGGCCGCGATCAGGTTGACGCCTTTCTGCGCGCCTGGCCGCGTGCTGTGGGAGTTGCTCCAGATATCTTCCACCCAGTCGACAATGTTGCCGTCCGTGTCGAGGGAGGCCTTGAGCTTCACCACCATGGCCGGTCCATACGGCTCCCACATGAATTCGTCCTCACGCATCCATTGCACCCGCACCGGGCGCCCCGGCGCCGCGCGCGCAAGCAAAGCCGCATCGAGGGCCACGTCGTCGGCGCCGTTGTGCCCGTAGCAGCCAGCGCCGTCGCAATGAATAACGGTAATGCGTTCCGGCTCCACCGCCAGCACCCTGGAAAGATCATTCCGCAGCGGGTAGATGCCCTGACTGTGCGTCCAGATCGTGAAGCGTCCCTTATCGAAGGATGCCAGCGCGCACGAAGGGCCGATCGTTGCGTGCGCTATGTAAGGCCGCGTGTATTCGGCCTCGAGCGTTTTGGCGGCCTGCCCGGCCGCCGCCTTGTCGCTCTTTTCGCTGATCACCTCGTCTTCGCTCACCTCCTTCAGAAGGAAACGCGGATTCGTGTTCTCCGGCAACGTGGCCCGCTCGTCCCAGCGCGCAATCCGTTTGATCCGCTGCAGCGTCCGTATGGCCTGGTCCTCGCGCTCCGTGACCACACCCACGAAGCTGCCGTCGCGCACGACTGCCACGACCCCTGGCATCGCACGCACTTCGGCCTCGTCCAGCGCTGCGAGCTTCGCGCCATAACTCGGCGGGCGGGCCACACGTCCATGGAGCATGCCTGGTAAATCGAGGTCATGGACGTAGCTCGGCGTGCCGCCCACCTTTGCCGGAATATCGTGGCGGGGAACCGCCGTGCCAATCACGCTATGCTGCGCAGCCGGTTTGGGCGGGACCTGCCCGGTCGCCTCGCGCGCGAGCAATTCGTCCGTCGCGATATCCCAATAGGTCACGCTGCCGCCGCTGCGCGCCGTCACAGTGCCGTCGGTAACGGAAAGCTGCTCGAGAGAGACGCCGAGCTGCGCGGCGGCCCGCTGCATGAGCAAATCACGGGCTTCCGCGGCGGCGTAACGCAGCGCGGCGCCGCCGTCGGTAATGGACTGGCTTCCGGAAGTCATCCCCTCATCGGGGCTGTAGCTCGTGTCCGTGGGCGCGAGCCGAATGCGCCCCAGCGCAACGTCCAGCTCCTCGGCAACGATCTGGGAGAGCGCCGTGAGGATGCCCTGCCCGATTTCCACCTTGCCCGGAAAAACGGAAACGGTACCCTCACGATTGATTCGCAGCCAGCGGTCGAGCTGGCGGTTCGTATTGAGGCTGCCCGGCAGCTTGCGCGGCGTGGTTTCCCCTGTACTCATTGTCTCAGCTCCTTCGCCACGCGCTGAATGGCGTGCAGGATGCGTTGGTGCGTGCCGCAGCGGCACAGATTGCCCTTGAGCGCGGTGCGAATCTCACTCTCGGTCGCCTTTGGATTCGCGTCGAGCAAGGCCTTGGCCGCCATGATGATGCCGGTTGCGCAATAGCCGCACTGCGCGGCCTGCTCGGCGATGAACGCCTCCTGCAACGGGTGCAGCTTCCCGTTCCGGGCGATGCCCTCGATCGTCGTGATCGCCTTGCCGGTCACGGCCGATGCCGGCACATCGCATGACTGGACGGCTTCGCCGTCGATGATCACGGTGCAGGCGCCGCATTGTCCAAGCCCGCAGCCATAGCGCGCGCCCTTCAGCTTAAGATCATTGCGCAGGACGTAGAGCAGCGGTGTTTCCGGATCTGCGGCTACCTCGTGCTTCTTGCCGTTTACGGTCAGAGTAATGGCCACGTTTTGGTCTCCAGGACTGCTCGCGTTCCGCTCGTGAGCGAGCATATTAAAGAAAAAACAGGAGGTTAATGATCCTCATTGAGCCGGATGCGCACGGCAGTGCGTATCCGGCTGCGGGCTCGTTTTTTGAAATCATTGGGTCTATACTGACTTGGTATCGTTAGCGTATGGAGGATTATGCCCATGATACATACCACCGAAGTCGATTCGGTCAAAGTGAAGATCAACCAATTGCAGCTTGAGCACCGAGACCTCGACGACGTGATATTACAACTATCGCAAAGCCCCGCCCAAGACCAGATTCAACTGCAACGCCTCAAGAAACGAAAACTTTTCCTGAAGGACCAGATCGCGCTGCTCGAGCGCCAGCTCGAGCCCGATATCCTCGCCTGATCGTGATCTGCGGCATTTTCCGGGCGCTCGCCCGGGTCGTGCCGCGCCTGTTGCCAGCAGCCTTGGCTGTCTCTCCCCCCTCGCTGGACCAATGATTGCTTTTGCCGCGCTAAGCTAAGTGGTGCGCGGTGCGCGGGTCAGAGCGAGCACCGTCAAGAAAACGGCGAAGGCCCCAAACAGCACGAACCACAGCAACGACCACCCCGCAATCGACAGTCCCAGGAAGGTCCAACCGGTTTCCGCGCACTCCCCAGTCCCCGAGAGTACTTTCCGGAGTATTTCCGAAACCGAAAACTGCTGCAGCATGAAATCCAGGTCCGGTCCGCACGCGGGCACGCGATCCTTGGGCAGGTGCTGCAACCAGACGTGGCGCCCCGCGATTCCCGTTCCGATACCCGCGACAACGAAGAGCAGCACGCCGTAGACGATCGCCCCGACGCAGGCCGGCCCGTGCAGCGCCGCAACAAGAAAGATACCGCCCAACGCGATCCACGTGACCCGTTGCAGGATGCACAGCGGGCACGGCTCCTGGCCCTGAAAGTGCTGCAGATACAGCGCAAAACCGATCATGCCGGCGCACGCCAGAAAGCCGGCAAGGTAACCGAGACGAGGATGCAAACGCGAAAACATGCTTGGTAATCTTGGTAATCTAACCCGCGAAGAAAAGGCCTGAACTCAAAGGGTGAATTCTAACAAAAATACGCATGCCTACGGCGGCCACATCTTGAGCCGCGAGGCTCGTACTGGCGCTCGTGTTTCGTGAATGACGCGAGCCCATTTCGGGTTGTGGGGCGACCCGCGGCCTCGTACACTTTGCCCATGATCAGGGTTACGCCGGACATAGAACTCAACGAGAAGGAGATCAGTCTCTCTTTCATCCGCGCGTCGGGCCCGGGCGGACAGAATGTCAACAAGGTCTCGACCGCCGTGCAATTGCGCTTCGACATACGGCACTCGCCCTCGCTGACGTACGGCGTGCGCCAGCGGCTGGAGCGGCTTGCCGGCCATCGCGTCAGTTCCGCCGGCGTCCTGGTCATCACCGCGCAACGCTTCAGCAGCCAGGAGCGCAACCGCCGCGACGCGATCGCACGCCTCGTAGCCCTCGTTGGCGAGGCCGCGCGTCCGCCCAAGATACGCCGGCCGACTCGCCCCACGCGGCGCTCGCGCGAGCGGCGGCTGGAATCGAAGCGCCGCCAGAGCGAAATCAAGCACGGCCGCCGCCGTCAATTCGATCTCACGTAACGGCGGGGCGCGCCGGCGCAGTGATACCGCTTTCCTGCCCGGCGGTGTCCAACAGATGCCGAATCGATCGCCTCGCCTGCCAATGTCTACAAAATCAGAACAAAATCAAGGCCCCAATCCGCGATACTGCAGACCAGCCGGAACGGTCCGAGATCGCACTGTAGAGTCTGACGTCTCTGCCTCGGGGAGTTTGTATAGGGAATGGAACGATTCTCGCCCCGACTGAGGGCCTGCCGCGCGCCAAACCGCCAAAAAAATGGCGCCTCGGGGGAATGGACTGCGGGCGGGGACTGTTATAGCATCGCGGGCGCGTGAAATCGTGCCCTGCCTTTAATATTCAAACTTGGATCAGGAGGATTAAATAATGCGTCTCGCAGCGAAAATTGTGGGTTTTGTTGTAGTGACAGCCGTTTCGGCGGTTACCCTGTTGCCCATGGGACCATCACATGCGGCCAGCGGCGAAGAGGTGATCAAAGCCCGAGTCGACTTCATGAAGGACGAAATGAATGGTCACTGGAAGCCACTTGCCGCGTATGCGAAGAGTGGGAAGGGATCGCTCGCCGACGTGGAAGAAAATGCTATGGCCATCGTGAAGCTTGCAAAAGAAATACCGGCACATTTTCCGAAGGACACCGGCCGCGGCAACTATCCCGACAAGATGACACGCGCGTTGCCCGTAATCTGGACGGATTGGGACGGGTTCAAGAAAGACGTCCAGGAAATGGTTGATGGAAGCGAAAAACTTGCGCGCCTTGCAAAGGAGGGGGATAAGGACGGCGTCGTGGCACTAATCGGGGCATCCGGGTCGTCTAGCAAGACAAAGATTGGCTGTGCCGGATGCCACAAAACCTTCCGCGGCGAAAAGGTCAAATAATAAACTAGCCCAAGTTAAGCTGTTGCGACGCGCCTGGCACTGTCGCCTATACCTTCGAGTTTGATCGGAACTGGAGGTTAGGCGGCAGTCGGTGGTTCTATTACCCGCCCGTCAGGCGGCAATCAGCGGATTCGAAGATCAATAGTTCATTATTGATCAGATTGTGCGTCAACATGAGAACCACGTTTTTGGTCGTTGCCGCGATCGGGTGCGTTAACAAATGACTGGCCTTGCACTGGCGGTATTCGCGCTGGTCAATCTGAGTATCGCATCGCCCACTGCTGCTGCCGCCGGAGATCCGAAGCACGGCGAATATGTGGTTCGCTTGGGCGGCTGTCATTCCTGTCATACGGATCCCAAGAAGAAAGACGCGCCGCTGGCAGGCGGTCTCGAATTGACGTCGCCGTTCGGAACCTTCCATGTGCCGAACATCACGCCGGACCCCGAGACAGGGATCGGCCGTTGGAGCGACAGCGATTTCATCCGTGCAATGACCGA
>JAOTTL010000279.1:0-3553 GCA_029864385.1 Betaproteobacteria bacterium
CCACGCGCGGCAGCGCTTCCGCAATAGGCAGCGCCATGTGATCCACCAGTGTTTGCGGCGCCGCACCGCTGCCGCCCTCGCTGCCATCGATGGCGAGAAAATCCGGCGCATATTCCTTGCCCCGGCGCAACACGTTATCGCACAACTCGTTGATGAACTCCCGGCCCCCGATGGCCGTCTTCACGAGCGGCGACAGCTCCTGTGCCTTCTCAGGCGAAAAACTCCCATAGATATTCCTAACCCCATACTTGGCAGTGCCAATCTGCATGACGAGGTCGCAGCCGGTCTCGCTCCGGCACCGGAAAGGGATGGTTGACGAAGATGATCGTGCCCGGCTCGCGCAGATCGTTGTTCGACCCGAAGCCAATGATGCTGCCCTCGGACTTCGCAAGCCGTTAGGCAAAACCGAGGATCGTACCGACGCCGTAGGACAGGACGCTCATCATTTCACCCATGCTGCTCCTTGCGCTTTGCTAGAATCGTGAGGCCAATATAGAGGATTCCGATGGATTTGACACACGAAATCGAGCGCAACGTTGCAGCCGCTCTGGCCGAGGATGTGGGCAGCGGCGACGTGACAGCCGCGCTTACGCCTGAATCGGCCAAAGCGCGCGCGCGACTGGTGGCGCGTCAAGATGCCGTGCTGTGCGGCCAGGCCTGGTTCGACGCGTGCTTTAGCAAGCTCGATCCGGCAGCGAAATTTGGCTGGCAGGTTGCCGAAGGCGCGCGGATATCGCGCGGGCAGACGGTGTGCGAGTTGAGTGGAAAGGCGCGGGCTTTGCTCACCGGCGAGCGCACGGCACTCAACTTCCTGCAGACACTCTCGGCCGTTGCCACGAATACGAGCCGATACGTGGCGGCTGTTGCCGGGACGCGCGCGAAGATCGTCGACACCCGCAAGACATTGCCGGGGCTGCGCGCGGCCGAAAAATACGCCGTGCGTGTGGGCGGCGGTGTCAACCACCGCATGGGACTCTACGACGCCATACTGCTGAAGGAAAATCACATCGCGGCAGCCGGTGGAGTCCGCCCGGTGTTGGCCGCAGCACAGACAGCCGCGGGGCCGGGAGTCTGGATTCAGGTCGAGGTCGAGACGTTGGACCAACTAAGGGACGCCCTCGACGGCGGCGCCAAGATGATCCTCCTCGACAATATGGATGCGCCGAAGATGCGCGAAGCGGTAAGGCTCGCATCCGGGCGCGCGGAACTCGAGGCGTCAGGCGGGATCACCATTGAAACGTTGCGCGCGATCGCGGAGACCGGCGTCGATCGTATCTCAATCGGCAGCCTGACGAAGGACATCGAGGCCGTCGACTTCTCGATGCGGTTTGAAACCTAAACCGCCGAGAAAGGCAAATCAATATTGAACCGCCAAGACGCCGAGAGAAACAGGAAGAAAATAAGATTAAAACCAATAGGCTTTTCTTTTTCCTCAGCGCACCCCTCTTCGGAGTATCGAGACCCGCCGCGCATGCCGGGCACACCACAGTCTGTCCCCTGCTGGTCGTTCGGAGTAATATCACCCGGCGCGATGAACAAAAACAGTCAGGCCATCGCGCCACAATTCCACCGGGCACCGGCATGACAAGGGTTGGGCTGTTTCGCCAATTCGCCCGATTCATCCCAGAGTGCCCATGCACGACCGTCCCTGACTGCGGTTGCGTCCGGTTTCGAGAGGAGAGAACGTGATGAAACGATCCAGCGCAGGATTAGTGTTATCGGTTGCGGGAATGGCCGCGGTGCTCGCGTTAGCACCCCCGGCGCGCGGCGACTCGGTCGCGGACTTCTACAAGGGCAAGGACGTCACGTTGATCGTGGGCTCGGGCTCGGGCGGCACCAACGCCCTCTATGGCCGTACCCTCGCCGCGCACCTCGGACGCCATATCCCGGGCAAGCCCAACGTCATCGCGCAGTTCATGCCGGGCGGCGGGGGCATCAAGGCGGCCAACTATTTCTACACCGTCGCGCCCAAGGACGGGACCGTGCTGCTCCACCCGCAGTCGTCACACCCGCAGGCGCAGGTGCTGGGCTCCCCGGGCGTCAAGTTCGACGTGACGAAGTACTTCTACCTCGGCCGCACCGCCAGCCAGAACAGCGGGATCTTCGTCTGGCACACGGTCGCGGCAAAGACGCTGATGGACGTTCGCACGCACGAAGTCATCATTGGCGCTTCGGGCCGCGGGTCAGAGACCTACCAGGACCCGACGATCATCAACAGCGTGCTCGGCACGAAGTTCAAGGTCATCACCGGATACAAGGGCGGCGGTGAGATGGATCTCGCGCTCGAGCGCGGCGAGACCACCGGCGACGCGGGGCCCATACTCTCGGTCTTCGTGCGCCAGCAGCACTGGCTGCAGAAGAACCTGATCCGGTTTCTCGTCCAGACCGGCAGCGAGCGGCATTTCCGGCTCCCTGACGTGCCGTTGCTGACCGAGTTCGCGCGCAACGATGAAGAGCGCGCCGTATTCGCGTTCATGTCGGCGCGGGCCAATATCGGGCGCACCCTAGTCGCGCCGCCCGGCGTGCCGGCCGAGCGCGTTGCCGCCCTGCGCAAGGCGATGGCCGATGTGCTGAAGGATCCGGCTTTCCTGGCGGAAGCCGAGCAGCGCAAGATGGACGTCATCCCCGCGTCGGCGCAGGAGGTCGAGGCCGCGGTCAAGGTGGTGTTCGACACTCCGCCCGCGGTGATTGCCCGCGTCAAGAAGGCGCTCGATCTCAAGTAGCGACTTTCCGGGTTCCCGCAGGATGACGCCGGCCGTCGGGAGGCGAAAGGCGGAGTAAGGCATGGGTGAAGTCTCGCTCCTGAACGAAGCCGTGCAGGCGTTGGGGATCATCGCCGACCCCATGCGAATGACCTTCCTGCTGCTCGGCGTCGTCATCGGCCTCGTCCTGGGCGCGCTTCCCGGGCTGGGCGGCCTGGTGGGGCTGTCGCTGCTGCTGCCGTTCACCTTCGACATGGATCGCTACACCGCGCTGGCCTTCCTGCTGGGGCTGCAGTCGGTGACGGTCACCTCCGATACGATCCCGGCGGTCCTGTTCGGCGTGCCCGGCACTGTCGGATCGGCCGCGACCATCCTCGACGGCTACCCGATGGCGCGCAGAGGCGAGGCGGGCCGCGCGTTCGGCGCCGCCTTCACCGCATCGGTCATCGGCGGGCTGTGGGGCGCGCTGCTGCTGGGCGTCAGTATTCCGATCCTGCGCCCGATGATGCTGAGCATCGGCTCGCCCGAGCTGCTCATGTTCTGCGTCTTCGGGCTGTCGCTGGCGGCGGTGCTGAGCACCGGATCGCCGCTGAAGGGCCTCACCGCAGCGTGCATCGGACTGCTGGTCGCGACCGCGGGCGAGGATTCGCAAACCGGTACGCTGCGCTGGTCCGATTCGCTCTACCTGTGGACCGGCCTGCCGGTCGTGCCGCTCGCGCTCGGGCTCTTTGCTATACCCGAGATCGCCGATCTCGCGATTCAGCGCAAATCCGTCGCGGGCGACGGCGCCGGGAACGTCGAGACGCGCACGGGCCAGACGCGCGGCGTTCGCGACGTCTTCCGCCACTGGT
>JAOTTL010000280.1:0-3535 GCA_029864385.1 Betaproteobacteria bacterium
GAGCGCTTGCGCCGCGCAGGGCTCCAGAAAGCGCTCGCCGGGCTGGATCCCCGCAGCCGGCGCATCATCGAAGCACGCTGGCTGCACGAGAAGGATTCCGCGACGTTGCACGATCTGGCCGCGGAGTCCGGCGTCTCGGCCGAGCGCATCCGGCAGATCGAGGCCAAGGCCTTCGGCAAAATGAAGGGCGTGCTCGCCGCGACCCGCGCCTGACGAGCGAAAGTCCCCTTTGGAGATCAAAGCCCCGGCACCCCCGGGGCTTTTTGTTGTCCTGCGACCGAATAACCACCAACAATGCAGCCGCAAAGACCCCTTGCTTCAAGGCTCGCTGAGCAGCATGCGGATATCGTGTAGCAGCGTCGCCGCGCCGCGTCCGTGCTGAGCGTAGAGCCGCAGTTGCCCCTCGCGATCGTAGATATACGTGCCAGCGCTGTGGTCCACGCTGTAGCCCCCGCCCGGTAGCGCCTGCTTCTGGTAGAACACCTTGAACCCCTTGGCCGTGCGCGCGATCGCGTCGGCATCACCGTGCAGGCCGAGAAAACTCGCGTGAAAGGAGGGCACGTATTGCCGCAGCACGTCCGGCGTATCGCGCTCGGGATCCACGGTGATGAACAATACCTGCACATTTTCCGCATCCGGCCCGAGCTCGCGCATGACCTGGGCCATCTCGGCGAGCGTTGTCGGACAGACGTCGGGACAGTGCGTGAACCCGAAAAACACCATGACCACCTTCCCGCGAAAATCCGCGAGCGTGCGCGCACGCCCGTTGTGGTCGGTCAGCCTGAACCCGCGGCCGAACTCCGCGCCGGTGATATCGGTCAGCTGTAGCGCCGGCTGCGGCGGCGCGCGCTCACAACCCGCGAGCGGTGCGGCGAGCAGCAGGGAAACGACGCTGGCAAGGATGCGTTTCACGGAAAGACCCGCGAGCAACCGTCAGAGCAGGATGTAGAGGTAGTGATCGACCAGCAACGCCGCAAACAGCGCGGCAAGGTACAAAATGGAGTAGCGGAAAGCGCGCCGCGCGACGTGGTCGCTGTAGGCGAAGTACATTCTCACCGCGTACCAGAGGAATACCCCATCGAGCGCGAGCGCCACCACCAGGTAGACGGCTCCGCTCATACGGGTCACGAACGGCAGCAAGGTGACCGCCGTGAGGATCACGGTATAGAGCAGCACGTGCAGCCGCGTGAAGCGGTCGCCATGCGTCACGGGCAACATCGGCACGCCGGCCTTGGCGTATTCGTGCTTGCGATAGAGCGCCAGCGCCCAGAAATGCGGCGGTGTCCAGGCAAAGATGATGAGGAACAGGAGCAGCGCTTCGGGCGCGATCTCGCCTGTCACGGCGGCCCAGCCCAGGACCGGCGGCATGGCGCCCGAGGCGCCGCCGATCACGATGTTCTGGGGGGTGATCGGCTTGAGGATCACCGTATAAATGATGGCGTAACCGACAAAGGTGGCGAGCGTGAGCCACATCGTGAGGTCGTTGACCCAGTGGTGGAGCGTGAAGAGCCCCAGACCGCCGACCGTGCCGGCGAACAACAGGGTCTGGAACGGCGTCACCTGCCCACGGGGGAGCGGACGCGCGCGGGTCCGCGCCATCACGGCATCGATCCTCTGCTCGACGAGGCAGTTGAAGGCAGCTGCAGCACCCGCCGTGAGCGCGATTCCGATCGTGCCGGCGACCAGCACCTGCAGCGGGACCATCCCCGGCGTCGCGAGGAACATGCCAATCACCGCAGTAAAAACGATCAGTGTGACGACTCTTGGCTTGGTCAGCCGGTAGAACTGGCCTGCGCGGGAAGCGAACGGCTGACGGACGAGACTGGATGACATCTGGCGTGGGCGGCACCGGAAAGCGTGCAATTCTAGCATCAACGCAGCGGCCGAAAAAACCGCCGCTGCGGCCAGACAGCCGTGCGCGCGGCGTCAGCCGATTCGCGAGGCTTTGAGCAGGCGTTTCAAGTCCTCGATCATGCGCCGCGGGTCTGGTTCCCGCGGGTAGCGGATCATGAGATTGCCGAGCGGGTCGATCAGGTAGATATGGGCCGAATGGGCTCTCGGCGCCGGAAACAGGCCCAACACCTCGTTGCCAGCCGCACGGATCAGCCAGGTACCAGTGTACGGCGCCAGCTTGCCGGGGACCGTCGTTGCGCTGTCATTGATCAGGAACGCGCGCCCCACACGCTCCATTTCCTTGCCTTGGGCGAGCCGCACCTGGCGCATGTAATAGAGCTTTTTCTCGCAGTAAGCATCGCACGCGGCGGAATCCACCATCACGAGCACCCACCTGCCGCGCAGACTCGACAGTTGAAACGGCGTGCCGTCCGCCAGTGCGAGCCGCGCGTCCGGCAGCCGGCGGGGCTCGATGAGTTCCCCATAGTTGACGGTGCGCGATGGCGGCCAAAAGTAGTAAATGAGGTACGAGGCCGCCACCGGCGTAATCGTGAGCGCCAGCATGATCCACAGGACGGTCCGGCTTTGTTTAGGCGGCGCGTCTGACATGCGTAACTAGATAGAACACCAGAACGGCAAGGGCCAGCGCGAACCACTGAAACGCATAGGCATAATGCGTGTTGATGCCGAGGTCTGGCGAGTTCCACTCGCGCACCAGGCCGTCGTCGATTGGGCTTTGCTGCCGGATGAGCACCGGCTGCAGCGCGATCGGCACCGCCTGCCGGTAGCGCTCGAGCGTCAGGTTCTGCCATACCCGACCATCCGCCACCCGGGTGGAAAGCTCGAGAAAGCGGCGGCTTGGCGCCACGGCAAGACCCGCCACTTCGACCGGGCCCGCGGGGGTTCTGACCGATGGAAGATGGGCGCGTTCCCGCGTGCCGGCAATCCAGCCACGGTTCACAAGCACGTAGCGCTGCCCGCCCCCGATGGCGAGCGGCATGATCACGTGATAGCCCGCGACACCGTGCCGGACGCGGTTATCGAGAAAGACCGCGTAGCGCGGCTCAAAACGCCCGCGCACGGTGACACGGCGCCACAATATATCCTCCGCTTTCACCTCATCGACGGCGAGCGTGATAGCGGGCTCCTGCTCAAGCGACTCCAGCCGCGCCGCCATGGCCTCTTTCTCGTGCGCCCGATCGAGTTGCCAGTTGCCAAGCACGAGCGTCGCGGCAAGTCCGGCCGCGGCGGCGAGGCTCGTCACGAGCGATGGTTTGAAGCCGCGTCTGCGCACCGGTTTGGTCGGCGAGCGCGCTTCAGCTACACTGAGAGCGCGCCGCATCCCTGCAAATGAAAATTCTCGTCATTCTCTTCGTGATCTTCATCGTTGCGAGCCTGTTTTCGGGGCTTTACTTCCTCATCAAGGACAAGGGGCAGGGAGAGCGCACGGTGCGGGCGCTGACGGTGCGGGTCGCGCTCTCCGTCTTGCTCTTTGCGCTGCTCATGCTCGGCTTCCACTTCGGCTTTATCACCGGCAGGCTTTAGAGCGCATCCCCAATTTCGTAAAACTCCATCAGCCGCAGATTCCGCGGTTAAAAAAACGCCGCGCACTCGGCGCGGCGGCTCTCCTACTGACCTACTG
>JAOTTL010000281.1:0-3525 GCA_029864385.1 Betaproteobacteria bacterium
GATAGCCGGCACTCGGGATCCGCGACCACCCCTTCCAGTAGCCGCTCGTAATGAACCAACATCCGCCTAATCGTCGCCGCATCAAAAAGATCCGTGCTGTAGACAAAATCCACGCGCAGCTGTTCGATCGCCTCCCAAATATGAACCTCAAGATCAAAACGCGTCGTCTGCATCCCACCCGAAAAATCGCTGATCGTCAGATCAGGGCCCATGAACGGGCTCTCGTTGTCGGGTGCGTTCTGTACGGCAAACATCACCTGGAATAGGGGGTTGCGGTTTAATTCGCGTTGCGGATCGATCTCCTCCACCAACCGCTCAAACGGTAAGTCCTGGTGCACAAAAGCGTCGAGCGTAACCCGGTGCACGCGCGCTAACAGCTCGGTGAAACCCGGATCGCCCGAGACATCGGTGCGCATCACCAGACTGTTGACGAAAGACCCAATCAGCTCTTCCAGCTCGGTGCGTGTCCGAGTGGCAATCGGTGAGCCAACCGGGAGGTCATCCTGATGCGTATAGCGCTGCAGTAGTACGTTGAATGCCGCCAACAGCACCATATACAGTGTCACCCCCTCGTTACGAGCCAGTGATCTCAGCGCGGCCGAAAGCTGCGGCGACAATTTCAGAGTCTCGCAAGCTCCTGCATAACTGAGGAAGGCGGGGCGCGCCCTGTCAGTCGGCAGTTGCAGCTCGGGAATGCCCTTGAGCCTGTCGCGCCAGTAAGCTAGCTGCTTTGACAACACGCTGCCCGTGAGCCATTGCCGCTGCCAAACCGAGAAGTCTGCATACTGAATCGGCAGTGGCGGCAGCGATGGCGCACTCCCCGCGCAACTGGCTTGATAGATTGTGCCCAGATCCCGATAAAGCACCGGGATAGACCAGCCGTCCGAGATGATGTGATGCAGCGTCAACTGCAATATATGATCCTCGTTTGACAAGCGCAGCAGCTGGACACGGAACAGCGGTCCATCGGACAGATCGAAGGGACGTTGGCATTCCACTTCCACACACCGCCTCGCCTTGGCTTCCCGCTCGCGTTCAGGCAACGCAGATAGATCACCGACGTCAAGCTCTACCGGCCCAGGCTGAGCGATGACCTGCAATGGCGCCTCACCGTTCGTCGGAAAGGTGGTACGTAGGGTTTCGTGGCGCGCGACCAGCCCGTTGAGGCTCGCCTGCAAAGCACTGACGTCGAGCTTCCCACTGAGCCGCCGAATAATCGGTTGGTTGTAGAACGGATTGTCTGGAAACAGCTGGTGCAAAAACCACAGTCGTTGCTGCGCGAATGACACGATGAACTCTGCTCGGTCACCGGAGCCGCGCTCCAACAACGGGATGCGCTCGCGCCCTTCTGAGAACCCTCTTAGCGACTTTATCGCCTTAATAAGCTCGGATTTGCGCCGAGCGAGTTGCCCAAGTAGATTCGAAGACAGAGCGCCCTTGGGTGCAGTGACCTCAAGCTCATTGCTGTCGACTGATACAGTGATCCCCCTGCGGTGAAGCTCTCTCAAAAAGTCCGTCGTCTTCATATGCGAATCCTGTCAATCTCACCTGTGTCGCTCCTTTTTTGACCGGCTTGGTTCAACCACTCAAGCATAGCGATGCAGTCAGCTAAACCCTTGACAGTAGGCTCCTCGAACATCAGCCGTAGGGGCAAATGCAGATCAAATCTATCTCGCGCTCTGGACACCACCTTCGTGGCGAGCAGCGAATGCCCGCCTAGGTTAAAAAAGTTGTCATTGCGGCCGACCCGCTCGAGCCGGAGCACTTCGGCCCATATCTGTGCCAGGGTGGCTTCGATCTCGCCAACCGGGGCCTCATAGACGCCGGTGGTGTAGGCCCGAGCGTCAGGCGCCGGCAATGCTTTGCGGTCGACCTTGCCGTTGGCCGTGAGCGGCAGGTGTTCCAGCAACACATATGGCACCGGGCGCATGTAATCGGGCAGGCGCTCACGCAACAAGGCGCGCAGCGGCTCAATGTCGGTCAATGAAGGATCGGCGGGCACCACATAGGCCACAAGCCGCTTGTCTCCGGACGCGTCTTCGCGCACCTGCACCACGGCTTGGCGCACCGCCGGGTGTTCGCACAGCACCGCCTCGACTTCGCCGGGTTCGATCCGGAAGCCGCGGATTTTCACCTGGTCATCCAGGCGGCCTAGAAACTCGATGCTGCCGTCTGGACAATAGCGTGCGAGATCCCCACTGCGATACATCCGCGCACCCGGCACGGTCGAGAAGGGGTCCCGCACAAACCTTTCCGCAGTCGGCTCCGGACGGTTCAGATAGCCACGCGCCAGACCGTCTCCACCGATGTAAAGCTCGCCCTCCACTCCAGGAGGAACGAGATTCAAGGCGCTGTCGAGGATGTATGCGCGTGCATTTGCTCTGGGCCTGCCTATCGGCGGGTCGCTTCGGTCCATTTCCGAACAACGCCAAGTCGTGGCCGTCACCGTGCATTCAGTCGGCCCGTAGGCGTTGAAGAACCGCCGTCCGGGTGCCCAGCGGCGGACCAAATCTGCGGTGCATCGCTCACCACCGGCGATAAGCGTTTCCAGATGTGGCAGGTCGGTATCCGGCATGACAGCCAGTGCCGACGGCGGCAACAAGACGGTCGTGATTTTTTGGTGCTGCAAGGTATCGACGAGCTCTCGGCCGGGAAGCAGGTGGTCCCTTGGCGCCAGGCAGAGTGTGGCCCCAACAGTCAGGGCGGTGAAGATTTCCAGCACCGACGCGTCGAAGCTGAACGAAGCGAATTGCAGGACTCGGCTACCGGCATGGATCTGAAACTCTCGAGCATGGCAAACTGCCATGTTGCAAAGGCCGTGATGTCCCAGCTGCACGCCCCTGGGTCGCCCGGTCGAACCGGATGTATAGATCACATAAGCGAGGTTATCCAGGCTAACGCTGGTTTTAGGCGCGGACGCGTTTTCATAGCCGAACGCGGCGGCGCCGGCATCCAGCGTAACGATTTCCGGTAGATCGAGCGGCAGGACATCGAGTTTCGCGGACGTTGTGACCAAAAAAGCTGGCCGGGCATCCTCGAGCATGAAAGAGAGGCGCTCGCGTGGATAGCTCGGCTCCAGCGGCATGTAGGCACCACCCGCCTTCAGAATGCCCAGTAGCGCAACGATCAACTCCAGCGAGCGCTCCAGGCAAACGCCCACCAGCACCTCGGGGCCCACCCCCAGAGCGATCAGGTGGTGAGCCAACTGGTTGGCGCGGGTATTGAGTTCACGGTAGCTAAGCTTGCGGCCTTCGTACTCCACGGCCGTTGCCTCGGGCGTGCATGCGACTTGCTCCTCGAACAGTTCATGCACACACTTACGCGGAAAGGCGTTCGCCGTATCATTCCACTCCACCAGAAGCTGATTCCGCTCGGCGTCGGAAAGCAGCGGCAGGTGAGATAGCCGGCACTCGGGATCCGCGACCACCCCTTCCAGTAGCCGCTCGTAATGAACCAACATCCGCCTAATCGTCGCCGCATCAAAAAGATCCGTGCTGTAGACAAAATCCACGCGCAGCTGTTCGA
>JAOTTL010000282.1:0-3524 GCA_029864385.1 Betaproteobacteria bacterium
CTCGACTTCCCGGTGATCTACGCTTCCGCCCTGCAGGGTTGGGCCTCCACCGATCCAGCGGCGACGGAAGGCACGATGCGGCCCCTTTTCGAGGCGATTCTTGCACAGGTACCCGTGCGTGCCGACGATCCGAACGGCCCCCTGCAGCTGCAAATCTGCTCGCTCGATTACTCGAGTTACGTCGGACGCATCGGCATCGGACGCGTGAACCGCGGCCGTGTCCGCACGGGCGAGCAGGTAACGGTATTGCGTGGTCCGGACAGCACTCCGGTCACCGCTAAAATAAACCAGGTGCTCGTTTTCAAGGGCCTCGAGCGCGTGATTACCGACGAGGCGCAGGCCGGCGATATCGTGGCGATCAATGGCGTGGACGAAGTGGGCATCGGCATCACGCTCTGCGATACAGAGCACCCTGAGGCACTGCCATTGCTCACGGTCGACGAGCCAACCCTCGTCATGAACTTTCAGGTGAACACTTCGCCATTGGCAGGCCAGGAAGGGCGCTTCGTCACCAGTCGGCAGTTGCGCGAGCGCCTGATGCGCGAGACGATGAGCAACGTCGCCATGCGCGTCGAGGATACAGAGGATCCGGACGTGTTTCGGGTATCCGGGCGCGGCGAGCTGCACCTCACCATATTGCTGGAGAACATGCGCCGCGAAGGCTACGAGCTCGCAGTCTCCCGGCCGCGGGTGCTTTTGAAGGAAATCGACGGCCTGAAGCACGAGCCGTTCGAGATGCTCACCGTGGACGTCGAGGAGGCGCACCAGGGCGCCGTGATGGAAGCGCTCGGCCAGCGCCGCGGCGAGCTGCAGGACATGCAACCGGATGGCAAAGGCCGCGTGCGTCTCGACTATCGGATACCGGCGCGCGGGCTGATCGGCTTTCAGGGCGACTTCCTTACGACAACTCGTGGCACCGGCATCATGAGCCACGTCTTCGATGACTACGGCCCGATGAAAGCGGATATCGCCGAGCGCCGCAATGGCGTGCTGGTCTCAGCCGAGAATGGCGAAGCGGTCGCCTACGCGCTGTGGAAGCTGCAGGAGCGCGGGCGCATGTTTGTCGACCCTGGCGAGCCGCTCTACGAAGGCATGATCATCGGCCTGCATAGCCGCGAGAACGATCTTGTCGTGAATCCCGTCAAGACCAAGCAACTCACCAACATCCGCGCCGCGGGCAAGGACGAAGCGATCCAGCTCACACCGCCAATCCGCCACACGCTGGAATCGGCGGTTGAGTTCATCGCCGACGACGAGCTGGTCGAGATCACACCGAAGTCCATCCGCATCCGCAAGCGTTTGCTTGCCGAGCATGATCGCAGGCGCACGCGGAGGGCGGAGCAGGTTCACGCGGCTTGAGCCGCGGGATGCGACCCCGGAGCGGGCGAATGCGCCGGTGCGAACGAGAACAGTGGTCCTGCCCAATATGGCAAACAGGTCCGAATCGCCTCGCCTGCCACCTGCCTTCGGCGCGCACGGCGCGTGCTGCGGCGTGAAAACCGAAAACCCAGAATCGAACCGCCAAGGCCGCCGAGGAAAACAAAAGCTTAGACACAAAGGACACAAAGGACACTAAGGACGCAAAGGACACTAAGGACGCAAAGGACGAAAAGGTATTACAAATACGAGTTAGAACGCACGGCGAGCGCCGCGCCTTCTTTCCAATCAATTTTGATAATCCTTCGTGACCTTGGTGTCCTTTGTGTCAAAGCTGTTTTTGCCGCTTGACGGTTTTACAGCGATTCACGTTTCACGGAACTTAATGAACCGCCGAGGCGCCGAGAGAAGCAAGAACAACATTTGAACCGCCAAGGCGCCAAGCGCGCCAAGAAAAACACGATTCACTGTTTACCGTTCACCAGTAAGCCGTGGAAGCACCCCACCTTTCTCTGCTCAAGCGCTCGCGGCTGGAAGCGCTGAAGGCCGCGGAGGCCTACATCACCGCAAACGGCAACGCGCCCGCGGTTTGATCATTCTGGAACTATCGACCCGCGACGGGTCTCCCAAGAAGAGCGACGTCGGACCGTTTCCATGAACCCGTTGAAAGAGCGCATCCGCCGCGTCGGCATCCTTGCCTATGGTTCCTTGCTGGAGGAGCCGGGCCCGGAAATCGCGCCTTTTATCGTGGAAAACATTTCGGGTGTGGAAACGCCGTTCCGCATTGAATTCGCGCGCTCCAGCCCGACGCGCGGCGGTGCTCCGACCGTGGTCCCGGTCGAGAGCTGCGGCGCCCGGGTCCGCGGAACGATACTCGTACTGGATAAAAGCGTTTCACTTACGCAGGCGCGCGATCTGCTCTGGCGCCGGGAAACCCGAAACGAAAGCACGGCCCAGCGCTATCAGAGGCCAACCGACTCAAACCCGAACAAGATGGTCGCGGAAGAACTTCCGAATTTCGCTAGCGTCGCGGTGGTGCTGTACGCCAGATTCGGTTCGACCCTTTTCAACCCGACGCCGGAAGAGCTGGCCGCCCTGGCAATCAAGAGCGCAATGAGTGAGGCGGGGAATCGGGGCCGAGATGGAATCAGCTATCTCATCTCTCTGAAGCGAAGCGGCATCATGACGCCGCTCATGCCAGCGTATGAGGAAGCGGTCCTAAGAAGCACTGGCACCACGAGTCTCGAAGATGCGTTGGCGGCAATTCGGATAAGGACCGCGGGCTGATCCCGTTCTTGCCGCTGACGCGCATAGCGCGCAAGGGACGGCCAGGACGTTATCCGGATTTGTTCAGCTTATCCGCATACTGTTCCTGCAAGAACAACTGACACAGGCTCGCTCCCCTCTTGTCGATTTCGATTATCTTCGTGCCCACGCTCGATTCGCCGACGTGCTTGACCTCGATCTTGCAGTCGAGAAGTTTTCCCGGGAAAAGCTCGCATCTGAATTCTAGAACCTGCCCGACTGCAAGCTCCCTGCTGCACACAATAAAGACGCCGTTTTCACTCATGTTTTGAATCAGGCACGGAAACCAGGTTTCCCCGGCATTCAATGTCCCTCTCTGGCTGACCGGAATACGCGCCTCAGCACGCAAATCTTGAGTTTTCATGACGGACCATCTCTGTTGATCACCGCGAGCATAGCGGCAAGCCACTCGCCTGTCATTACTTCCGGTGTAGACTGCCGACGATGGTCCGTGCCCTAATTCACAAACCGACGCCGAAACGCAAGCGCGCGCCGCGCAAGGCCGCCGCGGCATCCCGTGGCATCGTGCCGGAGGACTGCCGTCTCGATGCCGCGTCGGGAGAAATCGCGGCGGTGCGGCGCCGCATCGAAGAAGAGGGCGGCGTCGTGCTCGGCGCCTATCGCGATCCGCTCGGGGGAAATCCGATGGTGCTCGCTGCGCTGCCGATCGACAAGGTCGAGCCGACGCCCTTCCAGCGTGATCTTTCCGAGGCCCATCACAAGAAACTTGCGGGCGTCATCGACAAGACCGGCCTTTTTCTCGATCCGCTCATTGCGATCACTGCTCCGACCAAAGGTTTCTGGACGCCGAACAGGCGCCCTCGATTGGCGGCGATGCAAGG
>JAOTTL010000283.1:0-3492 GCA_029864385.1 Betaproteobacteria bacterium
AATACCCCGTCGAAGCGCGTGAGGTTCACTCGCGGGCAACGGTTCGCCGCGATTGGAGCGCCCATGTTCGCCTTCCGGACACACTTCTTTCTGCGGCTTTTTCTGGCCGCTCTGCTCATCCTCGCCGGGGCGATCACCCCGACGCTCGCGGCAGCCCAGAAGGAGCGTCCGCGCGTCGGCCTCGTTCTCTCGGGCGGCGGCGCGCGCGGCATCGCGCACCTCGGCGTGCTGAAGGTGCTGCAAGAAATGAGGGTGCCGGTGGACTGCATCGCAGGAACCAGCATGGGCGCGCTCGTGGGCGGCGTCTACGCGACCGGCCGACCGCTCGAGAAGATCATCGAGCGCATCAGCAAGGTAGATTGGGACGAGATCTTCGCCGACGATCCGCCGCGCATCGAGAAGCCCTTCCACGCTAAGCGCGCCGACTTCTCGCCGCTCTTCCGTTTCGAGCTCGGATTGCGCGACTGGAAGCTTCTGCTACCGGCGGGCACGACCTCCGGTTACAAATTCGAGTTCCTGCTACGCGAATTGACGGATGGCGCGGGCAACTACGCGGACCAGGATTTCGACAGGTTGCCGATCCCGTACCGGGCGGTGGCGACCAATCTGGAGACCGGCGACATGAGAGTGTTCCGGCGCGGTGATCTCGCCAAGGTCCTGCGCGCAAGCATGTCCGTGCCCGGGCTCATCTCGCCCATGGAAGACGACGGGATGCTGTTGGTGGACGGGGGGCTCGTGCGAAATCTGCCGGTGGACATCGCGCGCGATGCCTGCGCAGATGTCGTGATCGCGGTCAACCTCGGCTCGCCGCTCCTGCCTCGCTCCGAGTTGAATTCCGTGGTGGGCGTCGCCCTGCAGTCGATCAATCTGCTGACCGAGCAGAACGTGCGTCGGTCGCTCGGCGAGCTGCGCGCCGGTGACATCTTGATCGAGCCCAAACTCGGGAACTTCAGCGCGGGCGACTTCAAGGGTGCGCTCACGACGATCCCGATCGGTGAGGCCGCCGCCCGCGACAAGCGTGAAGCGCTCGCCCGACTTTCCGTTTCCGAGGACGACTACCGGGCGTGGCGTGAGGCGGCTCTGGCGAAGCTCGTGCCAGCACCGAAGGTCACTGGCGCGCGGGTCGCCACGGGCGGCGGCTGGGTTAACCCGAAAGTGATTGAAGATGAGCTGGAAGAAGTTCCGGGAATCGGCCTTCGACCCAAGGAGGAAACGGACTTTTCCCTGGAAAACTTAAACGATCGCCTGGTACAGATTTACGGGCGCGGTGATTTCGAGAGTATTAATTATTCGATGGTTGACGGCGAAGGACGCCGCAGCGTGCTAATCGAGGGCGTCGAGAAATCCTGGGGACCCAATTATGTGAGGTTCGGCCTGGGTCTCGCGACCGACACGGAGCAGGTGCGGTTCAACACGCTGGTCAGCCACCGCAAGACCTGGCTCAACTCGCTTGGCGCCGAATGGCGCAACGAACTGCAATTGGGTTACACCAAGTTCTTCCGCAGCGAGTTCTACCAGCCCCTCGCGTTGCGCAGCGGCGCCTTCGTCGCGCCGCGCATCGAGCTGCAGAATGCGCCCGTCGTCTTCTTCCTGGACGAGAGCAGAATCGGCGAATACGAAGTCAGCTACGTGCGCGCTTATCTCGATGTTGGATTACAGAACAAGTTCGGCGAAGCGCGGATCGGCGCCTTCGCCGGTGCGCTCAAAGCAAAGGAGGATTTCGGGCTGACGACGGGCGTGCCGGATTTCGACATTCAGCAGGTTGGTTATACGGCACGCGTCGTGTTCGACCAGATCGACAACCCGAATTTCCCGCGCGACGGCGTGCTCGCCGTGCTGCGCACCTTCGGTACCGTCAAGGACTCGGGATCGGATGACCAGTACAACAAAACCGAGCTGCTGGCCCTCGCGGCGAAGAGCTTCGGGCCCCATGCGATCCAGCTGGCCGGCGGCTTCGGCTACACCCTCGAAGGGGAGCTTCCGCCTTACGATCCGTTCCAGCTCGGCGGCTTCCTGCGTGGCTCCGGCTACCAGATAGACCAGCTGAGCGGCGAGAACGTGGAGCTCGTGCGCGCCGTCTACTCCTATGAGCTCGCGCGCCTGCCGACGGCGCTCGGCCGCGGCGTTTACGTCGGGGGTTCACTCGAGGGCGTGCGCGTGGGCGGCCCCCTCGACCCGATCAATAACACGCAGATGCGCCCGGCAGCGAGTCTGTTCGTGGGCGCGGAGACGTTCCTTGGCACGGCCTACCTTGCCTGGGGTCACGCTTTCGGCGACCAGAGCGAGAGCACCATCTACTTCCTGCTCGGAACCCCATAGCCTTCCGGGTAGTACGCGTCAAAGGACAAGCATCAACTCAACCGCTGTCGGCGCGGGCCTGCGAAGGTCGTCGACGTCACCGCGGAACGTGTCGTTCCGCCGCCGCCCCCGCCCCCGCCACAGGAAACCAGGCCGCCAAGCGCGATCAGGCAGAAAATTGCGGCGCCCGGAATGAGTCGAAACGGGGTGTAGATGTATGAACTTGTGAACATTGACGTAACCTCCTCCTTCCGGGGAAAAGCCAATGCCGGGCGCTTGCCCTTGGCTTCAGGCGTCCGGAGGTCGTCGGAAACGGGACCGTTGACAAGCGGGCCGGGTCAGGCGGGTCCCCAGACGGGGCCTTGAAGCAGCGCTAGTATACGCATCCGCAAGCGCTGTTAAAGTGGCTTGGGGCAAACGTTTCGCTTACAGGATTTGCTCGTCTCCGGCACCCATCACAAGGAGAGCGCTCGGTTATATCACTCTGACCCGACGGCGAAATCGGCGATGGATTTCTAGCTCCCTTCCGCCCGCGGCCAGTTGTGCTTGTAGGGATAAATGGTGGCCTCACCGAAAACGCCGCCCTGGGTGAAAGGCGCTTCGGCGAGCCACGACTCGGCGGCCGCCCGGTCGGGGAGGTCGATGATGAGCAGGCTACCGATCATGGTCTCTCCGTCCTCGGCGAGAAGCGGCCCGCCGGTCACCATGCGGTTCTCCACCTTGCCCAGGTGTTCGTACTGCGCGGGCTTGAGCGCCAGCCGCTGCTTGCCGGTGCCGGGCTTGTCGAGAACATAGACGACGAACAGCATCATTTGTTTCCTTGTGAATGTTTGCCTGTAAGTCCGCCACTCGGCTTCAGTCGCGCATCACCGAGGGGAGCCAGGTGGCGACTTCCGGAATCGCAATGGCGATGAGCAAAAACACCACGATGCCGATGAGAAAGGGCGTGTTGGCGCGCAGCACGTCCATTTGATCCACCTCGGCGATCCGCCCCGAGATGAACAAAGCGATGGCCATGGGTGGCGTCACCTGGCCGATCACCACGGCGACCACCATGAGCACACCGAAGTGGATGAGGTCGATGTTGTAGGCGAGCAGCGTCGGCAGAATGATCGGCACTAGCACGGGTATCAGCGGATCCAGCACCATGCCGGCGATGATGGCGAGAATCACCATCGCCCGTATGCGCAGGTA
>JAOTTL010000098.1:0-13975 GCA_029864385.1 Betaproteobacteria bacterium
ATCGTTGAAATCCAGCCAGCGGACGAGGACACCGATGTTGAACGTGGCCCGTTCCGGATCCAACACGTAAGGCGTGCCGGGAATCCGGACGCCGTTTGGAACGATGGTACCCGGTACGATCGGCCCGATCAGCTTGGTGCAATCCGGATAAGACAGCGCCTCGAAACCGCAACCGAGGCTGTCGATCAGTGCAAGCCGTGCGGTCTCGAGCGCAAGCGGGCTCCTGACCTGGTAGCGGGCCGCGTAGTCTGCAATCCGCACCAGCACCTCGTCCGGCGCGGGACGCACATTGGATCCGGCTGTGGGCATAGTGATGGGCTCGAAGGGGTTGATCAGGGCGCCTTGCCGGGAATTATATGACACTCGCCCCCGCGAACCCGCCGGGGCCAGCCGGCTCGAGAGAGACGAACCCCGGCGCCGGCATCCGCAGCAGAGCGAGCATCGTGTACAAAAAAGCGCTCTCCCCTAGGGGAGAGCGCTCGATAGGGTCAGACGGGACGACCGACGCCGCGCCCGGCGAGATCCTTATCGCAACGGAATATTGCGCGCCTTGATCAACGCGCCATATTTCTTGACGTCGGCTTCGAACTGCGCGCGCAGTTCGGTCGGCGAGCCGCCAACCGCTACAATACCCTCGCGCGCAAAGAAGCCGTCGATCTTCTTGTCGCTCAGCGCTTTCTTGACCATGCCGCTCATCTTGTTAACGATGTCGGAAGGTGTGCCTTTCGGGAAGAACATCGAGTACCAATTGCCGATTTCCACGCCGGGCACCACCGTCTTGATCGCCGGGAGGTCGGGCAAGGACCGATTCCGCTCCGGCGTCGTCACGCCAAGACAGCGCACGCGCCCGGTCTTCAGGGCGCGGGCCGCAACCGGACCCGTGGCAAACAGGAGATCGATGTCACCCGTGATCAAGCCTGCCATCGCGGGGCCACCGCCCGTGTAAGGAATGATGACCGTCTTGATGTTCGCCTGCTGCGCAAAAAGCTCGCCGGCGAGATGGCTGGTGCTACCAGGGGTGTTAACCCCGTTGTTCAGCATGCCGGGGCGCTGCTTGGCAAGCGCGACCAGTTCCTTCACCGACTTCGCCGGCACGTTGGGATGCACGCACAGGACGTTCGGCGCATTCGATACCCAGGAGGCCGGCACCAGGTCGGTCCGGGGATTGAACTTGAGGGTCTTGGAATACAGCGTCGTGTTGATCGCCAGCGTCGCCGTCGTGAACAGCAACGTATAACCGTCGTTACGCGATTTAACCACTAGCTCCGCGCCGATCAGCCCGCCCGCGCCACTGCGGTTGTCCACAACGAAAGTCTGTCCCGTTTGCATTCTAAGATTGTTGGCCAGGAGCCGCGCCTGGATGTCGGTGCCGCCGCCCGTGCCGAACGGCACGATCATCCGAACCGACTTGTCGGGCCATGCCGCCGATACGACCTGGGTGCCGAAAACCAGCGCGGCACCAAGCACTGCCGTGCCCGCATTACGCAAAACGCTACGTATTTCCATGGAACCTCCTCACACGATTGTTATAAAAATGTTTTGTGCGGTCTGCCATGCCCCCTGTCAGGCCGCGGACATTGCATTCGACACCCCTCGAGACCGAGGGTTTCCAGATGTTCGACCCACCGGAAATCTCGTCGAGCACGCAGACAGTTATTTGTCTTATCCGACCGACTAGCGCGCCGATCCTTGTACCAAGGTCGCCATGGTTCCACATGATGACCTCGTTTTCAACCCCCTGCTGTACGGGGTCGGATAGATAATTAACTTAGATTCAACCAGATACCGATCGTACGGACGGGCGACACGCCCCCGCCGCACGCCAGGCTGTCCGTGTCTTACCCCCGATAGATTGGTGCCGGCTGGGAAAAGAACCCGAGCAGGATGTGGTAAACGATGAGGTAGTTGAGTTGATGGAAGCTCGCGTGCGAGATGCCCGGCATCACCGCAAACTGCTTATCGGGGTTGGGCAAGCGCTTGAAGAACTCAACGAGGTCGTCGAATCCCGCAATGCCGTCGAACTGCCCGCGCATGATGAGCGTCGGCACGTTGATCTTCGCCGGGTCCACCACGGGCAGCTTCGAGCACATGTCGAGGTAAGTGCCCGTCGGGACCGAGTCATCGAGCCTGAGGATCGCGTCGGCAAAGGCCTCGATCGTTTTTTCGTCGGCGCAGCCCGGGTGGTCGCGGTTGAAGATGCTGTGCACGAAGGCGCGGTCGATGGGGCGGCGGTTCTTGCCGCGCAACTCGGGCAGCTTCTTGCGCCGCTCCGCGAGCGTCGGGCTGCCTTCGCCAGTCCACACAAACGCATCGAGCGCGAGGCGCTCCACGCGCGCTGGCTGCCGTTGCGCGAACATGGCGGCCCGCAGCGCCCCCGAAGAGATGCCGTAGACCAGGAACTGCTTCGCCCCGTTCGTCTTAATGATGTACTCGGTGGCCACCTCGAGGTCATCGACGCCGTTCGCGATGTCGCAGTTGATATCGCGCTTCTTGTCGGAATGGCCATAGCCCTCCATGTCCACGCACCAGGTGTCGAAGCCCTGCACCGCGAAATAATCCATGGCAGAGGAATGCGGGCGCCCCGGCACCTGCAGGTCGAACGTGGGCGTCGAGCCCATCGACGAACCGTGCACGAAGAGCACCGTTCCCCGCGCGGGCCGCGCGGCCGGCGCAGCTTTCTCCCACAGGAAAAGCTTGACGTCGCCCTTCTGGGTCCAGTGTTCCTTGCCGGTGATTTTGGGCTGGGTGGCAGGCTGATCCATGGCGAGCTCCGTGGGTCGAATTGCGGGGAATGCGCAGTCTAGAGTATGGGCCCATGAGCGTCAATTTGGCTCGCGTCTTTTCGCGGGCGCTGCCCGCGCCCTATACTCTAGCCCTCCGTGCCGGCACTGACCGCCGTCAGGCAGCGGCCACGATGACGATTCACGTTTCACGTTTTACCATTCACGAGAAAAATGGATTTCAGAATCAGCGAAGAACAACGCGCCTTCGTCGAAGTCGTGCGGCGCGTGTGCCAGAAGGACTTCAAGCCGCGCGCCGTGCGCTACCTGGACGGCACGTGGCCGGTCGAGAACATGAAGCAGCTCGCCGAAATCGGCGTGCTCGGCATGGCGGTGCCACAGGAATACGGCGGGTCCGGCCTCGGAGTTCTCGACACCGTGCTGGTGCTCGAGGAGATCGGAAAGGTGTGCTACGTGACCGCGATGGCGGCGCTGGGCGAAGTCGGCGTCCAGACTCGCATCATCGCCACCTACGCCCCCGAGTCGATCAAGCGCCGGATCCTGCCGCGCGTCGCCACGGGCGAGGCAATCCTCGCCATCTGCATGACCGAGCCCGATGCGGGCACGGATGTGCCAAGCTACAAGACCAACTGCGACATCAAGGGCGATCGCGTCGTGCTCAACGGCGTGAAGACCCTCATCTCAAGGGCCGACATTGCCGAGATGCTGGTCGTGTTCACGCGCGTGAACAAGGTGCCGGGCGCCGGGGGAATCGGGTGCGTGCTCGTGCCGGGCGGCGCGAGAGGCTTCTCCGCCAAAGCGAGTTACCACACAATGGGCGGCGAGTATCTCTGCGAAGTCGTGTTCGACAACGTGGAGCTGCCGCTGGAGAACCTCGTCCTCCGCGACAACGGCATGAAACGGCTGCTCTCGGCCTTCAACACCCAGCGCTGCCTCAACCCCGCGATCTGCCTGGGGCTAGCCGAAGGCGCGCTCGAGGAGGCGGTTCGTTACCTGCGCGAACGCTCGGCGTTTGGCCGGAAGATCGGCGATTTCCAGGGCCTGCGCTGGAAGGCCGCCGACATGTTGATCGAGATCGAGGCGGGGCGCGGACTGCTCTATCGCGCCGCCGTCAGCGGCGATCCGTTTCCGGATCCCGCGCTCGCGGCGATGGCCAAGATCTACTGCAACGAGATGAGCATCCGGGTCACGTCCGAGGCCATCCAGGTCCACGGAGGCTACGGCTTCACCGACGAGTTCCCGGTGTCACGCTTCTTCCGCGGCGCGCGCTACGGCAGCCTCGGCGGCGGCACCACGGAAACGCTGCGCAACCTGGTGGGAAGGAAACTGGTCGAACAGATGGATCTCGCGACGGGCGTCCTCGGACTGGGAACGTTCTAGCCGCCCTCAGAAATCGGTGACCAGTGACCGTTGACCAGACGCCGTCAAAAAACCAACACAGCCACGGAACCACACGGAAGCACACGGAAATATTTATTGCTCTACAGCGTGCTTCCCGGTTCAGGTCTTCGTCCGTGTATTTCCGTGTGATTCCGTGGTTAATGATCTTCGGGGTTCACGGAGTTTCTGGGACCGGTTCTCGTCACTGGTGACCGGTCACTGGTCACGGACCTCAGTAGGCCGTACTCGTCCTCAGGTAGCCGCTGCGGTCGGCCGATTTGACGATCACCTTCTCGAGCTGGCCGCCACGCAGCACAGCGAGCGGGACCTCGACGCCTGCCTCTCCGCTTGCCCAAAGCCGACTATAAAAATCGGATTGCCCCTTGATCGGCTGGCCGCCGATGCTGACGATGACGTCGCCTTGGCGTACGTCCGCCTGATCAGCCGGGCCTTCGGGTGATACCCGCATGACAATGACGTTGCCCTGCAACTCCTGGGTGTTGACCCCGATCCAGGGGCGCGGACGGCCTGGCGCCCTGCCGTTCGCGATGAGCTCGCCCAGCAGGGGCTTCAACAGATCGATCGGCACGAACATATTGCCCGGCACCTGGGAGCGCGACCCGGCCGCGTTGCCGACCACCAGCGAGCCAATGCCGAGGAGCTGGCCCGACCGGTTGAGCAGCGCCGCGCCGCTCCAGTTGACGGTCGCGGGCGCGGTGTAGATCGCCTCGTCGAGCTTGTACTCCCAATAGCCCACAAAGGGCCGACGCGAGACGACATAGGCGGGCGCCACGCCGTCGAAACCGACGATCAGCACCAGCTCACGGTCCGAGATCTTCGACGAGTGTCCGAATTGCACGGGCTTGATGGGCAGGGGGCGCAGCGCCCGCAGCAGCCCAAAGCCGGTCGTGTTGTCGTAGGCGATCACCGTGGCCGGAAACGCCCGTCCGTCGGCCGTTAAGAGTTCCACCGACTCGGCTTCCAGGATGAGATAGCCGATGGTGAGCACGAGGCCCTCAGAATCGATCACGACGCCGGTGCCCTCGCGCGATGCCCCGAGGCTGCGGGCAGTGCGCGCATCTGCGATAGCCGTACTCCGGACCTTCACGACCGACAACGCGTCGACCGTGATCGCCGGGCGCTTGCTCTCCCCCGGGGGCGACGGCTGGGCTTCTTCCCGCGCGGCTGATGGCGCAGGCCGTGCGCCTTCGTCCTGAGCGGCGAGATGAGCCGCCGGCGCCGCGAGCACCGCCGCGAGCGCACAAGGCGCCGCGGCCCGACAGATCCGAATTGCTGCATCGCGCAACAAGGAGACGTTCATGGTCATCCCGTCATCTGTTGTATTGGTGATTATCGTAGTCCTAAAACGGCGCCTCTTGAATAGGTCAGACGTGCACAACACCTCAAAACCAACGAACAGTCGTCCAGTCTGTGCTATTCCTGCGACAGGGGCAGGCGACGGACTCGGGCCGTCGACCGGGTTAGAATCGCGCTGGTCACAGCCCGCGACCTTTCGCACGCGGGCCGTGAAGGACATCACCGCACGGCGCGAGGCACGAGGTCGCGTCCGCGAAACTCACGAAAACGGAGAACAAGTCATGGAGCTGGGTCTGCAGGGAAAGGTCGCCGCGATCACTGGCGGCACCGAGGGCATCGGCCGGGCATCCGCGCGCCGCCTGGCAAGCGAAGGCGCCAAGGTGGCGATCTGCTCGCGGCGCGCCGACAAGGTTCAGGAGACCGCGCACGAGCTCGAAAAGCTCGGCGCCGAGGCGCTGGGCGTTGCGGCGGACCTGAGCACATCCGAAGGCGTCGAGCAATTCATCGGCGCGGTCATCGAGCGCCTTGGGCGCCTCGATATCCTCGTCAACAACGCGGGAACCTCGATGTCCAACCCGTTCGAAAACGTGACCGATGCAACCTGGCAGGAGGACCTCGATCTCAAGCTCTTCGGCGCAATCCGCGGGGTGCGGCTCGCCATCCCGCAGATGAAGAAGCAAGGCGGTGGGCGCATCATTAACATCACCACTATTGGCGGCAAGCAGCCCGGCGCCAACTCCGTGCCAACCACGGTCACGCGCGCAGCGGGCCTCGCGCTGACGAAGGCGCTCTCCAAGGAGCTCGCGCCGCACAACATCCTCGTCAACACCGTCTGCATCGGCAAGATCAAGTCCGGCCAGCATGAGCGGCGCTACCAGCGCGAAGGCATCAGCGCCGAGGAGTACTACGCCCGCGTCGCGAAAGTCATCCCGATGAAGCGGGTCGGCGAGGCCGAGGAAGTCGCGAACGTCATCGCCTTTCTCGCCTCGGACGCGGCGAGCTACGTGACGGGCACGAGCGTCAACCTGGACGGGGGTATTTCCGGGGTGCTCTGAATCGAGACTTCCTTCTGGCCGCGGTTCCACGCCTGGTGGACACCGGTGAAGAGGATTGGTGCCGCTGGTCCGACTCGAACGGACGACCTGACGCTTACGAAGCGCCTGCTCTACCAGCTGAGCTACAGCGGCCCAGGAATGTGCCGGGCTGCCGCCCGGCAAATTCCTTACAAAAACACTTCCCGGAACGGCATTATCCTGCATTCCAGTGGCCGCCGGAATACCGGGAACGCATTCGACCGCTGGCCTCGTAGGTCCGCGCGCCCGGATCTCGCCACGCGAGCATCCCTTGTCTCAACACGAACCCTGTCGGTCGCGAATGGCGCCCGATTGAGCGGCCGGTATCCTCACGGGTTCTCGGTTAAGGAATTCGTCGGGCGGGAGACCGACGAATTCCGGGTGCGCACGCGCACGATGATCTCGACGCCCTCCGCCACCATCCCCTCAGGCAGGCGCGGCAGGCCCGAGATCGCGATCGCGGCTGCATCGATGTCGATCAGCTCGCCGGTGTCGACGTTGTAGAGATGGTGGTGCGGCTGCGTGTTCGGATCGTAGAAGACCTTGTTCGGATCCACGATCACCTCGCGGATCAGACCCTTCCCGAGAAACAGGTTGAGCGTGTTGTAAACGGTCGCTTTCGAAGTCTCCGAGTGGCGGTCGTTGACGATGGCCAGAATCTGATCGGCGGAGAGATGCTCGCCGCGCGAAAACAGCGCGTGCGCGATCTCGATGCGCTGGTGCGTCGGATTGATCTCGTGCTGGCGCAGGACCTCTGCGAGGTTCTCGCGCGTGACTGGGTTGGGTCTCATGCCATCGCATTGTAAAGAAAGGATTAGACTGTGTCTAATTCTTTTTTAATCATGACTTTGTAACTCATTTTTGCCATCGGCGCGCGTCCGGGTCGCAGCGCGCGAGAACCCGTTCACATCCGCGTTTCCGGGCCCGCCAAAACGCCTTTTTGCCCCGCCCGAATTCGTGCACTCGGTCACGAAATCGAGCGCTTTTCTGCCACTCGTACCGCCTTTCGCGACGCCCATCGGGAAGCGCTGGAAACTCGCTTGCGCGCGTTCGAAAATGCACTCGTCACGAAACCTTACACAAGGCGGACGGTGCAGACATGAAATCGCGTCACAAAGGATTCACAGTCATCGAACTGATGATCACGGTTGCCATAGTCGCGGTTCTGGCGGCGGTCGCGCTTCCGAGCTACCGCGATTACATACTGCGCGGAAAGCTCGTCGACGCTCACAACGGGCTCTCGGATTTTCGCGTGCGGATGGAGCAGTACTACCAGGATAACCGCCGCTACGACGACGGCGCCGGGAACTGCGGCGCGACGGCTTCGACGTCGAAGTTTTTCACCTTTACGTGCGTCCCAGCCGCAAACCCGGCGCAAACCTATGCCGCCACCGGCACCGGCGTCGCCGCCCAAGGTACGAGCGGCTTCACCTACACCATAAATGAACTCAACGCGCGCGCGACCACTGTCGCCGCCCCTGCCACCACCGCCGGTTGGTCCTCAAACGGCACCTGCTGGGTGCGTAGCAAACCCAACGTCTGCTAATAGACCATGAAGAACATCAAAGGTGTCACCTTCATCGAGTTAATGGTCACGCTGGTGGTGCTGGGAGTCCTCGTCTTCCTCGCGCTGCCGAGCTACACGATCTGGATGCAGAACACCCAGATCCGGACTGCCGGTGAAGGCATCCTGAGCGGCCTCACGCTGGCTCGCACCGAGGCGGCCCGCCGCAACACGAGCGTCGAGCTGCGGATGGACGCCGCTTCCGGGTGGACGGTGTGCACGCCGAATTGCCCGGCGAGCGGCCCGCCGATCGCCCCCGCCGCGCTGATTCAGAGCCGGACCGCTCAGGAAGGAACGGCGCACGCGGTGGTCACCATTACGCCCGGCGGCGCGGACCGCGTCACCTTCAGCGGGCTCGGACGGGTCGGGCTGAACAGCGACGGCTCGGCGCCCATTACTGCAATCAAAGTCGACTCAACCAGGATCCCCACCGCGGAGAGCCGCGAACTGTGCGTGATGGTCAACGCCACCGGCCTCACCCGGATGTGCGATCCGCAGGTCGCCGCCGGCGATACGCGTGCCTGCGTGCCGGCGGTGCCGGCAGGCTGCCTGTAAGCAGGACTATCGGCCACAAGGAACAGATCATGCTCAAACCCGTAAATCCAAGGTTGCCGCAGCGCGGCGCCACATTGCTCGAAGCGATGGTGGGTATTCTCATCTTCTCGCTCGGGATCCTGGCGCTCGTCGGCATGCAGGCCCTCGCGGTCAAGCGGGTGAACGACGCCAAGTACCGCGCCGACGCGAGCTTTTACGCCAACCAGATCGTCGGCGAGATGTGGGTCAACCGCACCAATCTCGCCACCTACGCGTATGCGGGAAGCGGTGCGCCGCCCGCCGCGATCGCGAACTGGGTTACGTCCATTCAAAGTGCGCTGCCTGGCGTTACCGCCGCGGCCAACCGGCCGACGGTAACAGTGGTGGGCACCACCGTCACGGTGACGGTCTTCTGGCAACCGCCGGCCAGTTCGACGGTACACAACCACATCACGATGGCATACATCAACGGATGAAAACCATGCGCAAGATCAACAATTCCGGCCCGTCTCCGCGAAGCCGCCGCGACCGTGGCGTGACCCTGATCGAACTCCTGGTGGCCATGGTGATCAGCCTGATCGCGATCACCGCGATCTTCCAGGTCTTTTCCGTGTTCGAAGGGCAAAAGCGCACCACGATGGGCGGCGGCGAGGCGCAGACCAATGGCGCGCTATCGCTCTTCACGCTCGAGCGCGACATACGGCAGGCAGGCTACGGCATCACCGACCTCGCTTTCCTCGGATGCACCATCAACGGCTGGGATGAGCAGGCCGGCGGCGGCACGGCGTTCACGCTGACATTGGTGCCTGTGGTCATTACCCAAGGGGTGGGGAGCACCTCAGGGGTGGCAGGCGCCCCGGACACGGTCACTGTGATGTACGGCAGCGGCGAGCTGCTACCCAATCCGGTGAACATCACACAGGACATGCCGAGCCCGTCAGCGGATTACAAAGTCAGCAACCGTTACGGTTTCAATCCAGGCGATATGATCATCGTGGCGGAGCCGGGCAAGGACTGCACTCTGGCGCAGGTGAGTACACTTCCCGGCACGCCCGGCCAGACCGATAACATCATCCACAACAGCGGCACCTATACCGACCCCATTACCGGCGTCCAGCGGCCCACGCGCTACAACAAGCCGGGCGGGCTGGGAACCGCCTACACCACCGCCGCCAAGATGTTCAACATCGGCTCGCTGCCGAACAACAACATCTACTCGGTCTCGAACGGCCAGCTGATGCTGCAGCTGCTGCTCACGGCGTCGAGTACCGCGCCGACCGCGATCTACGACAGCATCGTGCAACTGCAGGCCCAGTACGGCCGGGACACCAACGCCGACGGCATCATCGACGTATTCGATGAATTCGTGCCGGCTACCGCCGCGGATTGGGCGACGATCCTGGCGGTGCGCCTTGCGGTCATCGCCCGCTCCGCGTTGTTTGAAAAAGGCGTGGTGAGCCCCGCTACCATCAAGCTATGGGACGACTCCGCCGTCGCTCCGACCACCGTCGGGCCCGTGTGGACGCTCACCGCAAACGAACGGCAGTACCGCTACAAGGTTTTTCAGACAGTGGTGCCCGTTCGTAACATGCTCTGGAGGCCGTAATGAAACACTCCTGTTCAAGGTTCGAGGTTCCAAGTTCAAGGTTCGAGGTTCAAGGTTCAGACTTCCAGGCTCAAGGCTCGCGACTTGATATCGATGTTCGCGATGCACAGCCTGAAACCCGGAACGCGGAACCCGGAACGCGGAACACCCCGATGCGGCAGCGCGGCGCGGTGCTCTTCATCTCGCTGATCGTGCTGGTCGCCATGACGCTCGCCGGCATCGCGATCATGCGCTCGGTGGACACCGCCACGCTGATCGCGGGCAACCTGGCCTTCAAGCAGGCGACCATCCAGTCCTCCGACAACGGCGTCGAGCAGGCCTTCCAGTGGATGCTGGCGAACCGGCCGGCGCTCCCCACAACCAATCTGACCACGGGCTACTATTCCGCGCGTCCGGGCGCCGCGCCCGACTGGAACGACCCGCTGACCTGGGCCAGCGCCGTCACAGTCGGAACCGACGCCGCCGGCAATACGACCTCCTATCTCATCCACCGGATGTGCGACTGCCCGGACACGCCCTACAACGGAACCTGCGCCGGCGGCGGCGCCCAGCAATGCGCGCTGACCACCGCGGCCACCACTGCGCCGCCGCCCGCGGAGGGAGACAGCTTCGCCGTCGGGGCACCCGGCTTCCTGGAGGACCCGAAGGTGTATTACCGAGTCACCGTGCGCACGCAAGGTCCGCGCAATACCACGAGCTACGTGCAGTCGATGGTCGCGGTCGCGCTCTGACCATTGAGATTTCATCCCAGATGGAGAACTCCGTCATGAGAATCCTGACCTCTCGTTACCTAAAAACGGCCCTGCTGGCCGCGATCCTCGCCTTGCCCGTGCCGGCCGGCGCCTCGCAGGCTGACCTCGCGTCGGCGCCGCTCGGCACCGCGCCCAGCGTCACGGTGCTGCCGAACCTCATGTTCGTCCTCGACGACTCGGGCAGTATGGGCCGGGATTACATGCCGGACGAGGCGAACGACTCGAACACGACGAAGTCCTGCGGCTCGAGTTCCTGCAACGTTGTGGGCGGCACGAACGCACCGGGGCGTCCACCGTACTATGCCGCGCAGTTCAACACGATCTACTACAACCCGCAGCTCACCTATACGCCTGGAGTGGATGCTCTCGGCGTGAGCCTGGGCAACGCCACGCCCACCGCCGCACTGGATAATCCTTACGCCACCACTAGCACCACGAAAGACGTCACGACGACGTGGCCGGAAACCGTTTGGTGCGACACGAGCACGCGAAGCGGCGCGGAGCTTCTCGACCCCGCCAAGTGCAAGCGTAACGGCATCGACACGCCTACTAACACGTGGGTGTACAACAACACGAGCACACCCGCCGGCGGATTTCCCAACACCGGGTTCCGCCAAGCAACAACGCTCAGCACGAACCCGCACTATTTCGACATCACGCCGCGTGAGTATTGCACCGACGCGACTTTGGTGACCTGCGCGCTTTCCGCAACGCCGACGGGCAGTTTTGTCGTGCCGGCGCCCGTGCGCTGGTGCACGACGCAGGCCAACGCCGCGAGCACTTCGCTGGTTACTGGCACCACCGGCAATCCCAAGTGCCAGTCCAAGGTGAATACTACCTATCGGTACCCGCGCCTTGGCAACATCACGCGCACCGACATCGTCCCCGCCACGGCGACTTACGGCAACCGGCCCGGCCGCAGCGACTGCGCGGCGGCGCCGAGCTGCACCTACGCCGAGGAGCTGCAGAACTTCGCGAACTGGTACTCGTACTACCGCGAGCGCCTGCTGCTCATGAAGTCTGCTGCCGGCCGCGCGTTCTCCAAACTGGACGACCGCTACCGCGTCGGCTTCCTCACCATCAACGCGAGCAGCAGCAGCAAGTATCTCAAGGTCGACAAGTTCACCCCGACGCACAAGAAAGACTGGTACGACAAGTTCTATATCCAGACGGCGAATAACCGCACGCCGCTGCGCGAAGCGCTGTCACGCGTGGGACGCCACTACGCCGGCGTAACGGGCGGCATCAACAGCTTCATGCCCGACGACCCGATGCAGTACAGCTGCCAGCAGAACTTCACGCTCCTCACGACCGACGGTTACTGGAACGACAACGCGGGCCAGAATCTCGCCGGCGGCTCGATCGGCAACCAGGACAACGTGGACGCCGGCTACTCGACGCGCGCGGTCGGCGCCTATGACGGAGGCCTGAGTGGTACGGCAGGCACCGGCCTAGGCTCGTCCGACACGCTCGCCGACGTGGCGATGTACTACTACAAGACCGATCTCCGCACGACCGGGCCCGTGGCGCTCGACAACGTCCCCACGGACGCCAAGGACACGAACCCGAAGCAGCATATGGTGACGTTCACTCTCGGGATGGGCCTCGACGGGTTGATGAATTACCGGCCTGACTACGAGACCGCCGGGTCCGGCGACTTCGCCAAGATCAAGAACGGCGACCCCTCGGGCTGCGCCTGGACGAACGGCAAGTGCAACTGGCCGAAGGTCACGGAAAACGACCCCTCGACGCTGGATGACCTGTGGCACGCGGCGGTGAACGCTCGCGGGCGCTACTTCAGCGCCAAGGACCCGGCGCAACTGCAGTCGGGGCTCGCCGGTGCGCTCTCTTCGATCCAGATCCAGACTGGCGCGGCCGCCTCCTCGGCGACCAGCACGCCGAACATCACGCCGACCGACAACTACATCTTCAGCTCGACCTACCGCACGCTGAAATGGGACGGGGAAGTGGTGGCGGAGGAGATCGATACGACCACGGGTAACGTGGTCCCGGGCGCAGTCTGGACCGCGGGCACCCAGTTGAACGGGCGCGTTACGGCCAACACCGACACGCGCAAGATCCTGACGTTCGACCCCGGCGGTGCCACCAAGCTGAAGGACTTCCTCTACGCGGGTATGACGGCCCAGGAAAAGGCCTTCTTCGACAACAAGTGCGCCTCCCTGCCGCAGTGCCCGCCGATGCCGCCCGGACAACAGGCCCAGGTCAACGACGGTGCCCGCCTGGTGAACTGGCTGCGCGGTCACAACGGAGACGACGCTCTCTATCGCGTCCGCGACAACGTGCTGGGCGACACGGTGAATTCGAAGCCGGCATTCGTGGGCAAGCCATTCTTGCAATACGGGGATGCGGTTGTCCCTGATTACAGCTCGTTCAAGCTCGCGAACGTGAACCGCCAGGGGGTGCTCTACGTCTCCGCCAACGACGGCATGCTGCACGCCTTCCACGGCGACACCGGGCAGGAGCTGTGGGCCTATGTTCCGCGCATCATCATGCCCGAGATGCACAAGCTGGCGCTCGGCAACTATGACGTCAACCACCGCTATTTCGTGGACGGCTCGCCGAGCGTGATGGACGTGTTCTTCAAGACCGCCAACGAGTGGAAGACGGTGCTGGTGGGCGGCTTCAAGGGCGGCGGGCGCGGCTACTACGCGCTCGATATCACGGACCCCAACAATCCGAAGGGCCTGTGGGAGGTCTGCCAAAACGGGACCGTCTGCACCGCCCCGACCCAACAAGACGACAATATCGGGTTCACCTTCGGCGACCCGATCATCACCAAGTGGGCGAAGGATGGAACCTGGGTGGCGATCGTGAGCTCCGGCCATAACAACATCACGCCCGGCGACGGTACCGGCTATGTCTACGTCATCGACATCGAGACGGGAGCCATCCTCGACCAGCAGACCACCGGCGCAGGCGACACGACTACCCCCAGCGGGCTCGCGCATCTGACCGGGTATGCCACCAATTTCGCAGTGAACAACACG
>JAOTTL010000284.1:0-3425 GCA_029864385.1 Betaproteobacteria bacterium
GCCGCTCGTGGCGGAGATTTACGGGCCGGACTACGACGGTCAGATCGCGGTTGCCCAGGCCTTGCGCCGGCAGTTTGAGACGACTCCCGATATCGTCGACGTCGATGACAGCGTCGAAGCGCCAGCGAAGCGCTTGATCCTCAAGGTTGACCGACAGCGCGCCGCGTTGCTCGGCGTACCGCAGGCAAGCGTCGCGGACACCCTCGATGCGGCGCTCGGAGGGGCAGACGTCACCTACGTTCACACGGGGCACGAGAAGCACCCGGTTCCAGTGCGCGTCGAGTTGCCCGTTGCCGACAAGGCGAGTCTGGATGCGCTGCTGGCCCTCGAGATTCGCTCGGCGAGTGGCGCTTTGGTTCCGCTGTCGGAAGTGATTCGGGTGCAGGAAGGTATTTGGGATCGTGCCATCCATCACAAGGATCTTCTTCGAGTGACGTATGTGACCGGAGACATGGCGGGCGACCTGGACAGTCCGCTGTACGGAATGCTGGCCTTGTCTCAAAAGATCTCGTCGGAGCCCGTCGCGGGTCAACGCCTCGATCAGCACTACATCGAACAGCCGGAAAACCCTTACCGCTATAGCGTCAAGTGGGACGGCGAGTGGCAGATCACATATGAAACCTTTCGCGATATGGGCATCGCCTACGGCGTCGGTCTTATCCTCATCTATCTGCTGGTAGTGGCGCAGTTCCGGTCGTATCTGGTCCCGCTCGTCATCATGGCTCCCATCCCGTTGACTTTACTCGGAGTGATGCCCGGGCATGCGCTGTTGGGTGCGCAGTTTACCGCCACCTCCATGATCGGAATGATCGCGCTTGCCGGGATCATCGTGCGCAACTCGATTTTGCTCGTCGATTTCATTCAGGAAGACGTCGCCAGGGGAAAGAGCCTGGACGAGACGGTGATTCGTGCCGCCGCGGTGCGCGCGCGACCGATTATTCTCACCGGCTTGGCGGCGATGCTGGGCGCGTTTTTTATCCTGGACGATCCGATCTTCAGCGGATTGGCCGTCTCTCTGATCTTCGGCATCCTTGTTTCAACCGCGTTGACGCTGGTCGTGATCCCGGTGCTGTATTACTCGGTTCGCTACCGCTCGGAAAGGCCGCACTGAGGAAATCGAAGGTGCCGCAGTCCGGCGACGCCACGGCCGCGCAAAAAACGTTTACAAACAGAAATCTGTGAACAAGGAAGCCAACGTTTTTTTGCGCTCGGCTTTCAGCAGAGTGTCTCTCTTTCGCTTTCATCGGGCGGGTTGAGATTTGATCGTCCTTGTCTCATGCTAACCGGGGGTTGCCGCTGGACGACTGACTGTCCAAGCTAAGCGGCGAGCTGGCGGAAATGCCCGGATACTAAGAACCTTTACCTGCCGCGGGCGCTACGGGCCGATCCCTTGGCATTCCGCGGCCAACCATAGTTTGCGCATTCGATTGATCGATCGCGCAGGCTAAGGAGTCTGGAGCGATGATTTCATTCAGCGTGAACGGAAAATCGGTATCGGTTTCGGCCGAGCCGGACACTCCGCTTTTGTGGGTTGTCCGGGAGCACCTCGGTCTCACCGGCACCAAGTTCGGCTGCGGCGCCGGCTTGTGCGGCGCGTGCACGGTTCACCTCGACGGTCGTGCGGTCAGGGCTTGCCAGACATCGCTCGAGAGCGTCGAGGGTGCATCGGTCACCACCATCGAGGGTCTCTCGCGTGATGCCTCACACCCGGTGCAAAAAGCCTGGATCGCAGAGCAGGTGCCTCAGTGCGGTTACTGCCAATCCGGCCAGATCATGCAGGCGGTGGTGCTGCTCGCTGATAACCCGAGCCCGTCGCGCGATGAGATCGTCGCCCACATGAATGGCAACATCTGTCGCTGCGGCACTTACACCCGGATCATCGCCGCCATCCAGCGCGCGTCGAGGGAGGGCTAAGTCATGGCTTCCACGGAAACCAATACCCCCCGCTTGACGCGTCGCAGCTTTCTCGGCGGCGCGGCCGGACTCACCTTTGCCGTCTCCCTCGGTCCCAAAGGATTCATTCTGGTCTCGCCAGCGCAGGCCGCGATGCGGGAGCATCCCATCGGCGCCTGGGTTCGGATTACGCCCGAGGATCAAATCACCATCGTCACACCAGCGGCCGAGATGGGTCAGGGATCGATGACCGGCGTGCCCATCGCGCTGGCGGAAGAGCTGGACGCGGACTGGTCGAAGGTGACGCTGGAGATGGCGCCCGCCGAGCCCGAAATCTACGGCTATGTGAGCTGGGGCGGACGCAAGAGCATGGGGATCTACGGCAGCCGCGCGGTGATGATGTACTTCGAGCAGATGCGCATTGCCGGCGCTCAGGTGCGCAAGGTGCTGCTCGATGCCGCGGCCGACAAATGGGGCGTCGACTCGGCAGCGCTCACGACCGGGCCGAGCGTTGTCATTCACAACGCCAGCGGGCGCCGCATGAGCTACGGCGAGATCGCGGCCTTTGCGCAAACACCTTCGACAATGCCGGAAGTGAGCAAGGCCGATCTCAAGCCCAAGAGCGAGTTTCGTCTCATCGGCAAGGCGGTCGCGCGCCGCGACATCCCCGAGAAGGTGAACGGTAGCGCGCAGTATTCCATCGACGTGCGGCTTCCCGGAATGGTCTACGCGAGCACGGTGCACTCGCCGGTGCAGCTTTCGCGGCCGGAGCGCTGGAACGACGACGAGATCCGATCCATGCCGGGCGTCGTCGACGTGGTGCCGCTGGAGCACGGCGTGGCGGTGGTGGCCGAGACCTTCGAGCAGGCGCTCTCGGCGCGCAAAGCGCTCGAAGTGACCTGGGCCGAGGGTGCGTCGGCGCAGGGATACGATTCCGAGCACACTTTGATGTCCACCTACGAGAGCATTGCCGGCGACGGCAATGCCGTCTCCGAGACTGTCGGCGGCAAAGGCGACGTGGATAGCGCCTTCGCCAATGCGGCCAGGGTTTACAAGGCGAAATTCCGCAGCGACTACGGCTATCACGCGCAAATGGAGCCGCTGAACGCGGTCGCACGTTTCGACGCCAGCGACGGCACGCTGGAAGTCTGGGAGGGAACCCAGGCGCCGGGCGCATCCCGCAGCAGGCTCGCCCAGGCGCTGGGGCTCGATGCGGCGAAGGTGATTCACCACCAGCAATATCTGGGCGGCGGCTTCGGACGGCGCTCCATCAACGACTACACCCTGGAGGCCGCGCTTGTCGCGCGCGCCAGCGGGCGCCCGGTGAAGCTGATCTGGACGCGGGAAGAGGATCTCGCTTACGGGATGTTTCGTCCGCAGACCCTGCAATGCCTGGAAGCGGCGCTGGATGAGAGTGGCCGCGTCGCGGGCTGGCGCCATTGCGTGATCGGCGACGGCGGCCGGCTGACTTACTCCGGGATCAATCTCGACAAGTATTACCCGATTCCGAATCAGCACATCGAGCAGCGGGG